>NZ_JAHQUN010000020.1:0-100533 GCF_019052485.1 Bacteroides sp. MSK.20.82 | reverse complement strand
TAAAGAGGGGTTAAAAGCTGCTGGTGAATGGCATCAATTAAAACCTTTGTTTCCTTCGTTAGAAGGAAAATCTGTTCTTGACTTGGGGTGCGGATATGGCTGGCACTGCAAGTTCGCAGAAGAACAAGGAGCTACAAAAATATTAGGGATCGATTTAAGTAAGAAAATGATTGAGGAAGCCCAAAAGCGCAATTCAGGAAATCAAATTGAATATCGTATTAGCGGATTAGAGGAATATGACTATCCAGAAAATGAATGGGATTGTGTTATATCTAATTTAGCTCTGCACTATATAGAGGACATAGTGGAAATATTTCAAAAAGTGTATAGGACATTAAAACCAGGTGGAATTTTTCTTTTTAATATCGAACACCCTGTTTTTACCGCAGGAGTTGGGCAGGATTGGATTTATACAGATGATGGGAAACCGCAATATTGGGCGATTGATAATTACTTTATAACAGGAGAACGAAATACACATTTTTTAGGATGTGATGTAGTAAAACAACATCACACACTTACACAGATTATAATGGGATTGCTGAACAATGGGTTTGAGCTTAAAGTTGTAGAGGAAGCAGACTTTTTAGAAGAATTTGATCCACGCTATAACGAAGAAGGTGTATCAGAACTTGATGAACAATTTGAGCGGTTGCCAGACGGACACGAAGCAAAACGCAGTTACTATTTAGGCTTCCGACAAGCACAAAGTGAAGCAAGACCAAACATTGTTATTAGTCTATTGAAGTTAAATTAGATGCTAAAAATTTGTAATTAAGAAGGAGTGATTACATGAACAAAAATATAAAATATTCTCAAAACTTTTTAACGAGTGAAAAAGTACTCAACCAAATAATAAAACAATTGAATTTAAAAGAAACCGATACCGTTTACGAAATTGGAACAGGTAAAGGGCATTTAACGACGAAACTGGCTAAAATAAGTAAACAGGTAACGTCTATTGAATTAGACAGTCATCTATTCAACTTATCGTCAGAAAAATTAAAACTGAATACTCGTGTCACTTTAATTCACCAAGATATTCTACAGTTTCAATTCCCTAACAAACAGAGGTATAAAATTGTTGGGAGTATTCCTTACCATTTAAGCACACAAATTATTAAAAAAGTGGTTTTTGAAAGCCATGCGTCTGACATCTATCTGATTGTTGCAGAAGGATTCTACAAGGGTACCTTGGATATTCACCGAACACTAGGGTTGCTCTTGCACACTCAAGTCTCGATTCAGCAATTGCTTAAGCTGCCAGCGGAATGCTTTCATCCTAAACCAAAAGTAAACAGTGTCTTAATAAAACTTACCCGCCATACCACAGATGTTCCAGATAAATATTGGAAGCTATATACGTACTTTGTTTCAAAATGGGTCAATCGAGAATATCGTCAACTGTTTACTAAAAATCAGTTTCATCAAGCAATGAAACACGCCAAAGTAAACAATTTAAGTACCGTTACTTATGAGCAAGTATTGTCTATTTTTAATAGTTATCTATTATTTAACGGGAGGAAATAATTCTATGAGTCGCTTTTGTAAATTTGGAAAGTTACACGTTACTAAAGGGAATGTAGATAAATTATTAGGTATACTACTGACAGCTTCCAAGGAGCTAAAGAGGTCCCTAGCGCCTACGGGGAATTTGTATCGATAAGGGGTACAAATTCCCACTAAGCGCTCGGGACCCCTTGTAGGAAAATGTCCTAAGTGTGGCAACAATATTGTATTAAAAAAATCGTTTTATGGTTGTTCAAATTATCCTGAATGTACCTTCACTTTAGCTGAACATTTTAGAAAGAAAAAACTCACCAAAACAAATGTAAAAGAATTACTAGAGGGAAAAGAAACCCTGGTAAAAGGAATCAAAACGAAAGATAGAAAGTCCTACAATGCCGTTGTAAAAATCGGAGAAAAGGGATATATTGATTTTATCTATGTATGAGAACGTATTTTTTGAAATGCTTGAGCGAATCATTCAATTAGAAAACGAAAAAGAATAGAATCACAAATCACAAGTGATTAATCACAAATCACTTGTGATTTGTGATTGTTGATGATAAAATAAGAGTAAGAAGAAATAGAAAGAAGTGAGTGGTTGTGGGAAATTTAGGCGCACAAAAAGCAAAACGAAATGATACACCAATCAGTGCAAAAAAAGATATTATGGGGGATAAGACGGTTCGTGTTCGTGCTGACTTGCACCATATTATAAAAATCGAAACAGCAAAGAATGGCGGAAACGTAAAAGAAGTTATGGATAAAGCCTTAGAAGAATATATTCGGAAATATTTACCTGACAAACTTTAAAAGGAGTGAAAATGAAATGGCAGTTACTTATGAAAAAACATTTGAAATAGAGATCATTAACGAATTATCGGCAAGCGTTTATAATCGAGTATTAAACTATGTTTTGAATCATGAATTAAATAAAAATGACTCTCAATTATTGGAAGTCAATTTATTAAACCAATTAAAGCTTGCAAAACGTGTAAATCTTTTTGATTATTCTTTAGAAGAATTACAAGCCGTTCATGAGTATTGGCGGTCAATGAATCGCTATTCAAAACAAGTTTTGAATAAAGAGAAAGTGGCTTAATATGGCAAATATAGTCAATTTTACTGACAAACAATTTGAAAATCGCTTAAATGATAATTTAGAAGAATTGGTTCAAGGAAAAAAAGCGGTTGAATCGCCAACCGCTTTTTTACTTGGTGGGCAACCAGGGTCAGGGAAAACGAGTTTGCGATCAGCAATTCTTGAAGAAACACAAGGGAATGTTATTGTCATTGATAAAGAGGGGTTAAAAGCTGCTGGTGAATGGCATCAATTAAAACCTTTGTTTCCTTCGTTAGAAGGAAAATCTGTTCTTGACTTGGGGTGCGGATATGGCTGGCACTGCAAGTTCGCAGAAGAACAAGGAGCTACAAAAATATTAGGGATCGATTTAAGTAAGAAAATGATTGAGGAAGCCCAAAAGCGCAATTCAGGAAATCAAATTGAATATCGTATTAGCGGATTAGAGGAATATGACTATCCAGAAAATGAATGGGATTGTGTTATATCTAATTTAGCTCTGCACTATATAGAGGACATAGTGGAAATATTTCAAAAAGTGTATAGGACATTAAAACCAGGTGGAATTTTTCTTTTTAATATCGAACACCCTGTTTTTACCGCAGGAGTTGGGCAGGATTGGATTTATACAGATGATGGGAAACCGCAATATTGGGCGATTGATAATTACTTTATAACAGGAGAACGAAATACACATTTTTTAGGATGTGATGTAGTAAAACAACATCACACACTTACACAGATTATAATGGGATTGCTGAACAATGGGTTTGAGCTTAAAGTTGTAGAGGAAGCAGAACCGCCTAAAGAGATGATGGATATTCCGGGTATGGAAGATGAACTTCGCCGCCCGATGATGTTACTTGTAAAGGCGATAGCGAAAAAATAATATCTCTATTAGGAAAACTGATATACCCCAATTTAGAGAATGGCATAGTAATTCCTAGTGATAAAGAGAAAATGATTGCACTGGCAAATAAATACATTGAAAAAGAAAATGTAGATGCACTCATTCTCGCCTGTACGGAGCTGCCACTTGCCATAAAGCCCGAAGATGTTAATGTGCCAATCGTGAATACAACCCAAGTACATATCAATGCAATTTACCAATATGCAATTCGATAAAAATAGCAAAGCCAGCCGAGCCAGTCAACGGTCAAGATGAACGGCGCATTTCATGCGCCGCCGTTGACAGCCCCGCCCGTCTTTGCTAAAGGGTAATCAAGGCGGGAAAGCCCTAAAATGGCTTCCCCGCCCATTTCAATTTTGGGAAAAGAAATGCTCCAAAATCAAAAAGAGAGCGGCCAAGCACTTTGAGGGATTGGCCGCCTTGTTCACCCATTCAGCGGAACGGCGGGCGGCGGTCAAGGCCGGGTGCAAACCCGTTCATTTCAGCCTTGACGGTTGCCTGCTGTCCTGCTACTTTTCCGGGAGTGTGGCCACACTTCGGGACACTTTGTCCACAAGTCGGAGCGAAGGACGAGGGACGGGGGCTTTCATATACCTGCCGCCGTTCTCTGAAAACAGGCCGATTTTTTGCTCATTCCCATTCGCAAAAATTCAGCCTGTTTTCCTGCCGGAGCAAACGGGGTGCAAGAAGCACCGCACCCCGTTTCCTCTGTCAGCCACGCCAGCAGGTATAACACACTACACTTTGCAAGCAAAGTCGTGTGCCAAAGGGGGCACCCCTTTGGAAACCCTAGACAACAAAACAGGCGGTATGCTGCCCTCTCCGGGAGCATACCGCCGTTTGTTGTCAGCAGCCCGTTTCACGGTCTGCGTGTAGTTCCTTGTAAACTGACCTAAGGTGGAAGCTAAAACAAAGTTTTATCATGAAGGATTATATTTGGACTAATGAAAGTGTGAATAAATGATTGGGAAAAATAAACCTTTCACCTCTTTTCTGGTGAAAGACTGAAAGGCACTTTGTGCGAGTGTCGTTTCAATGTGAGCCATCTTAGAGTAAAATCAGGATGGCTCACATTGGGTTAAAAGGATGAAGAGAAACTTGCGTTTCGTAGAAAATGTGGTAAAAGGTATCAGATGAAAGATGACCGGGATATGAACTATGACATCAATTAACAATAAAACAATTACGAGCGTATATGAAAAAATGAAAGCTTACGAGAGAATAAGCAAGAAACTGTTCATTTTGCTATTCATGCTGGTCTTTTATGGGTATTCATCCATAATTGCACAGCCGTCCATACCCGCTGGTCAGGTAGATATATTTGTAGGGGCGGATTTCAACTACCGGGATTTGTTTCACAATGGGAAAATATATGAGATTTTGCTGAATCTGACTCCCGGTGTGAAATGGAACATGGGCAAGGGGTGGCAGGCGGCAGCACAGGCATTAGTGCCGGTGTATAACGACTATGGCGACCGATACAAGAAAGTACGGTTGAACATGGCGGTGTTATCTAAAGAGGCGCATTGGCGATCCCGGTGGTTCCTGAAAGCAAGCGGCGGCTTGTTCGGCAGGGAGCGGTATGGATTGGACTTGAAAGGGATGTATGTCGTAAACCGCTGGTTGGCATTGGAAGTGCAGGCTGGATTAACCGGCTATTGTTCAATGGCAGTGGACTGGGAAGCAAGTACCCCCAAACGGATTACCGCCTTGCTGGGCACCGATGTCTATCTGAACAAATGGAATACGCAGTTCCGCGCAAGGGGCGGACGTTTCCTCTATGAAGATTATGGAGCCATAGTTGAAGCCATGCGGCATTTCAACCACTGTACGGTCGGATTGTACGGCGAGTATAGCAACGAGGGCGGCAAGAATGCCGGTTTTAAGGTGGTGATGATGATACCGCCTTACAAGCGGAAACGGCGCACTGTCAATTTCCGTCCGGCTTCTAATTTCCGCCTGACATACAGTATGGAAGGTGACGCCTATGCCAACAAAATGTACACGACCGACCCGGAGGAGAACGAACGCGAGGGCTGGTTTGACCGCAATGCCCTGCAATGGGGCAGCAACACCATGAAGCCGGACTTCTCGGAAAAGGAAGGAGGGCGGAAATGAGAAGATTATTGATTGGCCTCCTTGTCGTGATGGGCTGCATTCCGATATTGAGGGCGCAAGAGTATTCGGGCGTTACCGGCATGATCCACGTGCCCACGGCGGAAATGGCGACAGAGGGAGAAGCCCGTATCGGTTTCTTCTTCCTGAATCAGGAATTTCTTCCTGACACCTACCAGTATGAAGGAGAGAAATTCAACACGACCAACCATTTTCTGGCCATCACCCCCTTCCCTTGGATAGAAATAGCGTATGTCTGTACCATACTGAAGGGGATTGACAACGATGGCCATGTCGGACATAATAAGAAAGACCGGTACTTTCACCTGAAAGTGCGTCCGCTGAAAGAAGGCAAATGGTGGCCTGCAATTGCCATAGGCACCCAGGATCCCGGCAGCAAGGTGAACGAGTCCTATGCCGAAGGCAAATATCCGGTCAACGACTACTTCCAGAATTATTATATAGCCGCCAGCAAACACGTCATGTACAGGCGGAATGAATTTGGTTTTCATTTGACCTACCGCTATTTTACATCGGATTTCAATGCCAAATGGCGGGGCATAGCCGCCGGTATCACCTATCGCCCGTCCTTTGCCAGAAACCTTCGGGCAACGATAGAATATACCGGTGACGATATCAACATCGGCGCAGACTGTTTGTTGTGGAAACACCTCTTTTTGCAGGCAACCTTGCAGAATGGGAAACATTTCACAGGTGGCCTGTGTTTCAAGTTAAACCTGTTGGGCAAGACCCACCCTGATTGAAGACACAAACAATACGGATATAACTACTAGAATACAGAATTTCAAAATAACCTAATTTAATCGTTTAATTATTTTTAGAAATGGAAAATCTTAGAAATCTATCAAGATGGGGAATGTTCGCATTCCTTAGTGTGGCTTTGTGCACCAGTTTCGTAGGGTGCAGTGACGATGATCCGGATTACAGCAACGTGACGCCGCCCACGGTGTCCGTATCGCACAGTATCAGCGGGCGTGTCACCGGCATGGACGGCAACGGCCTTTCGGCTACCGTGAGCATGAACGGCGAATCGACACAGACCGGCGCAGATGGCACGTTCACTTTTGACGATGTGGATGCCGGAAGTTATACCCTGACGGCTTCCGCTCCGGGGAAACAGTCCAAGGAAACAACCGTCACCGTTGCAGAAAGCGGAAGCGGAGCCAATGTCGTATGGAACGTGTCATTGCCCAATGAAGGCACGACCATTGAAGTAGCCGCCAACGGCGATACGGAGGCCAACGTGACTTCAGAGACCATCGAAGGCAATGACGAGGGCGCGGTCACAGTGGCTGTCACCGTACCCGAGACGGCGGAATTGCCTGCGGGAAGTTCCATCGTGGTTACCCCGCTTTACACGCTGGATGAAGCCGAAGCCAATACCCGTGCCACTTCCCGTGCTGCCGAAAGCGTCATGCTGATTGGTACAAGCGTGGCTTGCACCGATGCGAACGCCACGCTTTCAAGTCCCATCGAATTGGCTTACGATGTGGATGCGGAAGTGGCGCAATCCATCACGGCACAGAAATACGTGAACGGGCAATGGGTGGATGCAGAATATACTGTAGAAGGCGGACAAGTAATCGTGTTTGCCGACCAGTTCACTTCCTATACGTTGCTCTTTGGAGCGGATGTGACTTCTTCCTCCACAAGCACGCCGTTGGCCTTTGAACAAGACCTGTGGGACAACCTGTATGGATCGGGTGACATGACCGTTGGTTCGGCCTCGTTCACTTATCACATCGGAACGGAAATCACTTCGTCCGGGACCAGTCGGATAACCGCTTACCTGATTGAGATTCTGGCCCGCATTGCCGGCGCAGGTGTCACTACGGCTACGGGAACTTACCCCATCAATGTGACCTTGCCCGTCGGTACGGCCTTGCACGTGGCAGGTACTCAACAAGTGACCACTTTGACCGTCTCCGCATTGAACCGTTCCGTCAGTGGAAGACAATACGGTGATGTGGCAGTCGTGACAACCTCTTACAACAGAAACCATAATGGAGGGACGAGTGACAATTGATTGTTGTTTCTCACCTTGTAGACAGATATATTAAAAAGCACTGTCTGCAATTACCTGCAAGTAGTTATAATAGCCGCCCGGAATCAGGACGGCTATTTTTGTAGCTGTATCCGAAGCAGGAAAGAAATCGTAAGTTTTCGGGAACCACAGGTACAACCTTTGCATGTGAAATGGCGACTGCAACTATGAACCCAAATGTTGTAGTCGCCATTGTTTTGTTGTACCTGTATGCAAGTAGTTGCATTGTCTATCAGACTCTCTGTGCATTTTGCATTGTCTGCACTCTTGCCGGATGTTGTAATATCCGTTCGTTCGGATGCCTGCGTTACGCTTGCATAATCCCAATGACTATTTTACAATCAAACACCCGTCATGGTGCGGCTCAATTTGTTTTGAATCGTTCTAAAAAAATAATTATTCATAAACTCTGAACCGGTCGCATGGATTGTGGTTGATAATTTCTATTTTTGCCCATAAACGAGGTAGCACATTCTGATGAGAGAATGCACTACGGATAATATGACTAGCAATGAAAGTATCCTTGACACAAAAGATATATGCCGGGAACTTCCTGTTGCTGGCCGCCATAGTCGGAATGGTGGTTATCCTCTTTCGTGAGCGTAGCCGGATGCGGGAGATAGATTTCGAAGTGCATGACCTGCAATCGGTACGGAATGACATCCATGCCGCACACCTTCACATCACCGAGCTTTCCCTGCTGGGCGAGAGCCTGATCAGCCAAGAAAATGCAGATACGGCAAACTATCGCCAGAAACGGCTGTCCACAGACAGCCTGCTGCTGGCCTTGAAGCCCCGGTGCAGGCAGCATGTACGTCCCGAACAGATAGACACGCTCCGGCACCTGCTTGCCGACAAGGAAATGCACTTGTTCCGTGTCGTGGAAGCCATCGGGATACAGGATGCTGCTGACAGTCTGCTTGTCCACCATCTGCCCAAAGTGGCGGAACGTGCCACCCGCATACGCACCGTGAGGAAAAGAAGGGACAATATACTGGGAGCGTTGGGCGCCAAGAAAACCGTCCGGGTTTTGCCTTCCGCCGGAGAACTGCACGCATTCAGTGACAGCCTGATTGCCATGCAGCAGGAAGGGACGGAGGATATGGAAACCAGTGCCGACAGCCTGTACGCCCGCAATCTGGCATTGAACGCCCGGCTGAACCACCTCATCAAGAATCTGGACAGGCAAGTGCAGGAAGCCTTCTTTCAGCGTGAGCATAAGATAATGGAAGCGCAAAGCCGTTCCACGCTCCTGCTCACCTCTACCTTGTCCACCGCCATCCTCCTTTTAATCCTGTTCCACATCGCCATCCACCGGGAAATCCGCCGCAATCATGGCGAAAAAAAGAAACGCGAAGAACTTATCGGCGAATTGCAGGCGAGCAATGAGAAGAACCGGCAATTGCTGCAATTCCGTCACAACCTGATGCAGACTGTCAGCCATGAAATGCGCACGGCCCTGACGGCGATAAGCGGCAATGCAGAACTCCTGCTCCGGGATGAAGCCCTGGAAGACCGGGTACGCCACATATTAACCGTGCGTGAATCTGCCAGCCGCATGGCTTCCATGACCACCGAGCTGCTGGAATTTTTCAGGCTGGAGATCCATAAAGAAAAGCTGCATATCCGTCCATTCCGCTCCGAGTCAATAGCAACTGTGTTGGAAACGGAGTTCGCCCCTTTGGCTGAAGCCAAAGGAATCGAATTCGTGACTGACAACCAGACGACAGAAGTGCTGGGAGGCGATAAGGAGCGCATATTGCGCATCGGAAGCAACCTGCTCTCCAATGCGGTCAAGTTTACCCGCAGCGGTCGCATTACACTCTGCACGGACTATAAGGACGGCAACTTCATCCTGTACGTGCAGGATACCGGGACGGGCATCCCGGAAGAAAAGCAGGAACAGATTTTCGCCCCCTTCGAACGTCTGGGCAATGCTGTGACTCAGGACGGCTTCGGGCTGGGCCTTGCCATTGTGACCAATCTCGTACAGCTGATGCAGGGTTCTGCTTCCGTACAGAGCAAACCTGGCATAGGAAGCCGCTTCACCGTTGTCCTGCCGCTGCCGAAAGCCGAAGAAGTACCGGAAGAAGAGAAGTCAATGGATGTCCGTCCTTCACTGGCCGGATGTTCCGTGCTGGCCATAGACAACGACCCGGTGACGCTCCGCCTGATGCGCGAGATGTACCTTCAATGTGGCGTTTCATGCGACAACTGCCTTACGTTGGCCGAGCTGACCGACAGGATACGGAGCAAGGATTATGACCTGTTGATAACAGACTTGAGAATGCCGGAAGCGAACGGCTACGAGATTCTGGAACTGCTGCGCATGTCCGACATCGGCAATTCCCGTGAACTTCCCATCGTGGCAGCTACTGCGGCCGGCTATGTATCGGAGGAGGAACTGAAAGAAGCCGGATTTTCCGGATTGCTTCCCAAGCCGTTTTCCATAGACGAACTGATGGAGGCGACACGGCACTGCATCCGTGAAAGAGGGAACCGGCAGCCGGACTTCTCCGCCCTGTTGGCTTTCGGCGACAAGCGGAAAACATTGGAGCAGCTGATTGCCGAAACGGAGAAAGAGATAGAGGAAGTCCGGAAGGCATCCGAAAGGAAAGACTTGACAGCCTTGAACAGCTGGGTACACCATTTGAGGAGCTCATGGATGGTGATACGGACGGAACGCCCCTTGCAGAAGTTGCACGAAGCCATCCACAAGGAACCGTACTCGGACGAAGAAGTCGCCTATGCAGCCCGTGCCGTGTTGGAACAAGGAGAAACCATCATAGAAGCCGCCAGAAAGGAGATGAAGAAATGGGAAAGATAATCGTAGTGGAAGACAACCTTGTGTACAGCAGGTATGTCTGCAATTTTTTGGAAGAAAACGGATACCGGACAGTCAGTACCTCCGATTGCACCGGTGCCCGGAAACTGTTTTCAATGCTGGAAGATGACGACATCGTGCTTGCCGACCTCCGGTTGCCTGACGGTGACGGCATCCTGTTGCTTGAAGAACTGCGCCGCGAGGGGAAGCACAATCCCTACGTCATCATGACGGATTATGCGGAAGTGCCTACCGCCGTGCGTTCCATGAAATCCGGAGCGGAAGACTATATCCCCAAGAAACTGCTGACCAGCCAGCTTCCCGCCATGCTCCAAGACTTGCAGAAAAGGCAGTCATTCCATGAGGAACCCCTGTTCATAAGGGAGAGCGAAGCCTACCAGAAAGTATTCGGACGTCTCCACGTCCTAGCCAAAGCCGACATCTGCGTGATGGTTCGGGGTGAGAACGGTACAGGAAAGAAACATATCGCTGAAAAGATACATGCCCAAAGCGACCGTGCGGACAAACCGTTCGTGACAGTGGACTGCGGGCTGTTATCCGAAAGTCTGGCCGCTTCCGCCTTGTTTGGGCATGAAAAAGGGGCTTTTACCGGGGCGGTCGGGCGCAAGGAAGGCTATTGGTCGGAAGCCGAGGGAGGAACGTTGTTCCTGGATGAGATAGGCAACCTTCCCCTCGGCGTACAGCAGATGCTGCTCTGCGCCATACAGGACAGGCGTTACCGTCCTGTCGGCGGCACAAAAGACAGGAAAGCCAACGTGCGCATCATCACCGCAACGAACGAGAATCTGGAAGAAGCCATATCGGAAAGGCGTTTCCGCCGGGACCTGTATTTCCGATTGAGTGAGTACACCGTGAAAGTACCCCCGCTCAGGGAATGCCCGGAAGACATCCTGCCGCTTGCTGAATTCTTCCGGGAACTTTACAACCAAGAGCATGGCAGACAGGTAAAAGGTTTCGATGCGGAGGCGAAGAAACGGTTGCTGGCCCATGACTGGCCGGGAAACGTACGGGAACTGAAACAGGCGGTCCAATCCGCCGTGCTTTTTGCCCAAGGGGAATTGGTGACGGCGGAAGAATTGAACTTGGATGAGTCCGGAAAGCCTTCCGATCCTGACATTGCCTTGAAAGGGGAATGCATGGAAAAGAAGCGGATATGCCAGGCTTTGGAAAAGGCCGGGCATAATCGGAAAGAGGCCGCCAGACTGCTGGGCATAAGCCGGAGCACGCTGTACGAGAAAATGGACCTGTATGGGATTCAGACGAAGAGGTGACATGGCAGGGGAAAGGACGAAACGGAATGGAAAAAAGCGGAAAGAAAGGGCGGTACTGTGTACGAAAAACGGACACCTGTCCGGAAGTCGGACACGGGAAGGAGGCTGCCTATTCTTCCTTAAAACAAATTTTCGTCTGCCAAGAGCTTGATTTGCAAGAAATTGCATACAAGTTCATCACCATAACATTGTAATTGGACTATCATTTGCTCCTATGGATGTATGTGCGCACATTTCATCCGAGTAAAAACAAAAAATTAGGAACAAATGGAACATCTCACCTTGACGGAAACCGAGTTTTTCCGTCTGATAAGCAATCCCGACAGCCGCACCGGGTTACGCACGGCCTACGATGAGTTTACACAAAGGGTCATCCAACTCTGTCTCATCCCGCCCGAAAGCGGACATCCGGTACACGCCCTGAGCTATGCGGAAACGGAGCTGCAATACCATGAGGCCCTGCAAGGCAGGAGCC
The DNA here is from genome assembly GCF_019052485.1 of Bacteroides sp. MSK.20.82. Classification (NCBI taxonomy): domain Bacteria; kingdom Pseudomonadati; phylum Bacteroidota; class Bacteroidia; order Bacteroidales; family Bacteroidaceae; genus Bacteroides; species Bacteroides sp. MSK.20.82. The sequence continues at coordinate 88,265 of NZ_JAHQUN010000020.1, read as the reverse complement.
ATGAGAGCGAACTGAATCTGCATGTACACAAGGCCCTTGCCTTTGTGCGCAAGATGCTACGGTTCCTTGCCCGGGAATACCATCCGTTGCCGCCCTCCCACATGTTTACCGGCGAGAAAACCGGCGCCCCTCCTTCTGATGCCCCTCCGATATGTTGGACAGGCAGCATATCCGACCTAGTGGAATTATTGTACGGGCTCGACACCCTGAAATGTATCAACGGCGGAGAAACCGGTATCCAGGAACTGATGGTCCATTTCTCCCGATTCTTCGGCATGGAGTTGAAGCCCAGTCAGTGCTACAACGCCTATGTGGATATCCGTCGTCGGAAAAATGACAGCCGTACCTATTTCTTCGACCGGGCTTCCGAAAAGCTGAACGAGCGAATCGTGAAAGACGATGAGCGGGAACGGGCACGCAAGAGATGAAAGTTTTTCTGTCTGATTCATGACCGGGAACAAGGTGTATGGGTAGAAGCCCCTTGCTCCCGGTTTCTTTTTCCTGTTCTAGCAATGACAATTTGCAAGAAAATGCTCCAAAATTTCGTATCTGTCGGTCAAATGATTATTTTTGCCCTCCAAACGATTACGCATGAATATAACCAATATAGACGACATACGCAAACTGGCCTCCGGCGATGAAGGGGGACGGACAGAATACAAGCTGATCACCGGGCAGTTGGAGCGCGGCATGGAGACACTGTGCGCCTTCCTCAACGGCGAGGGCGGTACGGTACTGTTCGGCGTGGCTGACAACGGGAAAATCACCGGTCAGGAAGTGAGCGACAAGACGAAACGGGAAATTGCGGAAGCCATCCGCCTATTCGAGCCGTTTGCCACGATAACGGTCTCATACGCAAACATTCCCGACACGGACAAACAGGTCATTGCCTTATATGCTGAGGAACAACGCTATATGCGTCCGTTCACATATAAAGGCAGGGCTTACCAGCGGATAGAAAGCGTGACGTCTGTCATGCCGCAGGACAAGTACAACCACCTGCTGATGCAAAGGGGCGGCAAATACAGTTGGGAGGCAATCCCCAACCCCGACCTGCAAATCAGCGACCTCGACGAGAATGTCATCATCGGTGCGGTACGCGCCGGAATCAACTGCGGACGCCTGCCGGAAACCACCATTCGCGAAGAAATACCCGCCATCCTTGAAAAATTCGACCTGTTGCATGACGGGAAGCTGAACAATGCCGCCGCCGTACTGTTCGGGCGCAATCTGTACGACTATCCCCAATGCCTGTTGCGAATGGCAAGGTTCAGAGGCACAAGCAAAGAGGAATTCATAGACAACCAAAGACAGCAAGGGAACATCTACGCGCTATTGGACGCTGCCATGTCGTTTTTTTTCAAGCACCTGTCCTTGTCGGGTAAAATAGAGGGGCTGTACCGTGAAGAAAAGCTGAGCATACCTTACAAGGCATTGAGGGAATGTTGCATCAACGCCTTTTGTCACAGAGCCTACCACCGTCCGGGCGGTTCGGTGGGCATCGCCATTTATGACGACCGCGTGGAAATAGAGAGCAGCGGCGCGTTCCCTCCCGACATGACCCTTGAAAAACTGCTTGGCGGACACAGTTCAGAGCCGCCCAACCTCATCATAGCCAACGTGCTTTACAAAAGCGAGTTGCTGGAAAGCTGGGGTCGCGGCATCAGCCTGATGATAGACGAGTGCCGCCGTGCCGGCATACCCGACCCGGAATTCCACACGGACGGGAGTTCCGTATGGGTGGTATTCCGCTATGAGATGGAAACGGCTGGACAAGCATCCGACAAGCATCCGACAAGTACCCGACAAGCACCCGACAAGTACCCGACAAGCATCGTCCGGCTCATTGAACTGATAGGGGAACACACTTGCTCGCTGAAAGAAATGATGGGAATGATGGAACTGAAGGACAGGGAGAATTTCTTGGGCAATTACCTTAACCCGTCTATGGAAGCCGGATTGGTGGAACCGCTCTATCCTGACCAGCCGAAACATCCCAAGCAGAAATACAGGCTCACCGAACAAGGAAAGGCTTTGCTGGAAAGGGGTGAGTAACATGGTGAAGAAGAAAAGGAAACACGGCGGACACTACTGCAAGGTATGCGGCTGCCACAAGTCCAACGAGAGCTTCTCGGGCAGAGGACACGCGCTGCACATCTGCAAGGAATGCCAGTCGCTTCCAAAGGACGAACAGGCGGACATGATGCGCTGCAACGAGGTGGAACGCGCCGCGTTCCGCTTCCCCATGAGGCGGCAGGACTGGGAACTGCTGGAAAAATATGCCAAGAAGTACAAGGACAGGGAGTCGGGAAAATTCGCGCAGGAGATGCTGGACATGAAACGGGGCGTTTTTGTGCCGGAAGAGGACGATGAAGAAGCGGATGAATGGAACAACGACATTTTTCAGGTAGCGGAAACCCCGTTTTCGGAATTGGAGGAAGACACCCGTACCGCCATGGAGGAACTACTGGAGGACAACATCAACGAGTACATGATACACAAGGACTATATCCCCGAAGGGAAGGACTTGCAGGACATAGCCGATTGGGTGTTGAAGGAAACCAATGACACGTTTTACTTGAAAGCCGTTCCCGATGACGCCTACCGCAGGCTGGTGGATGATACCGTCCGGAAGATGGTCAAGGAGTGGAAAGACGACGGCTTGGAGATAAAGACCTACGCCGAGTCGCTCACGATCATGGAAACGGAACGGCTCGTCATCCGCAAAATCACCCGCAAGGACACGGGCGCGTTGCTCGCCCTCATGGGCAAGTCGGAAGTCATGTACGCATGGGAACACGGCTTTGACAAGAAGGAGGTGCGCCAATGGGTGAACCGCCAGTTCTCCCGTTACCGCAAGGACGGCTACGGGTATTTCGCCCTTGTGTTGAAAGACGGGGGCAAACTTATCGGACAGGCCGGGCTGATGAAAAGCGTGATAAACGGGAATGAAGCGGTGGAACTCGGCTACATCCTGGACAATGCGTATTGGCACAACGGCTATGCCACGGAAGCCGCCCGAAGATGCCTGCGGTACGCTTTCGAGAAACTGGGCTTGCAAGAGGTCTATTGCAGCATCCGTCCCGAAAACACGTCCTCCATCCGTGTGGCGGAAGCCATTGCCATGAAACCTTGCGGCAGCCATACCATTATATACAATGGAAAAGAAATGCCCCATCTGCTGTATAAAACGGAGAAACCAATGCAGTAATTTTCATTTCAATTGTCAATCAACGAGAAAAGGACAATCCTTAACCCGGTCTGAACATCCAGCCAAGTTAAGGATTTTCCTTTTTTCGCCTATGGCGTTTTTACTTGCCCTGCAAGAGGTGTTGCAGTTCCGGGTCGGACTGGATGCGCTGCAACTCGTCGGCGACAATCTGCCGCACTTCCGCCTTGATGCGGTTGTAGTTCTCCTGTATCATTTCCTTCATGCGGTCGTTGCCGTCGGCATCGGTGAAGTCCGTGATGACGGGGATGGGCTTGTAAGCCTGTTCCTCGCGCTTCACCTTCTCCACGTCCACCACAATCTCGCAATGAAAGATTTTCTGCTCGATGCGCTCGTTGAAGTTGTCGGCCACCGCGCCCACGAACATGCCCTGCGTCAGCGTGGAAATCTTGCTCGCGGGTATCAGGCTCTCCATCTGCGTGTTGATGGAGGTGGACTTGTCCTCCCGGTTGATGGTGACGCTCTGCCGCTTCTGCAAGATTTTGCCGAAACGCTCGGAAAGCGTTTTGGCGGTCTCACCAACGACTTGACCCGAAAAGATGTTTCCCACCGTGTTCATCACGACCGCCGCTTCTTTGTCCCCATAATCGCGTTTCAACTGCGAAAAGTCCTGAAAGCCGAGGCAGACCGCCACCTTGTTGCTTCGGGCAGTGGCGATAAGATTATCCAATCCCTTGAAGTAAATCGTAGGCAGCTCGTCGATGATTACCGCCGACTTCAGCTTGCCCTTCTTGTTAATGAGCTTGACAATTCGGGAATTGTACAGACCCAACGCCGCGCCGTAGATGTTCTGACGGTCGGGATTATTGCCGACGCAGAGAATCTTAGGCTCATCCGGGTTGTTAATATCCAACGTAAACTCACTGTCTGACATGACCCAATAAAGCTGTGGGGAAATCATGCGCGAGAGCGGTATCTTCGCTGATGCGATTTGCCCCATCAACTGCTCGGCTGCACCTCCCTGCCAAGCGTCCATAAAGGGCGAAAGATAGTTTTCCAACTCCGGATAGCTGGTGAGAATAGGGAAAACATCCTCATAACGTCTGTTCAGCAACTCAATGGCGTGTGGGAAGGTGCAATACTTTCCATCCTGATAAATCCGTAAAAACCAGATAATACTGGCAAAAAGTATAATCGGACTCTCCACGAAGAAGTCGCCTTGCTTTTGCACCCAAGTTTTGTTCAAATTTAATAAAATGGTATAGGCACTTTCGTAGGCATCGGTGATGTCCTCCATGAAATCCGGGTGAATGGGATTGCAGCGGTGGCTCCGGCGCGGGTCGTCGAAGTTAATGACGTAGAACTTCGGCTTGACCTTGTAGCCGTCGCCGTGGTTCATCAGGTGGTTGTAAGCGATGGTGGAAAGGTCGCTGAACTTGAAGTCATAGATGTACATCGAGTAAGATTTTTCAATCATCTGCTTGATAAAGCTGTTTACCACGGCATACGACTTTCCGCTGCCCGGAGTGCCCAATACGATGGAAGCGCGGAACGGGTTTACCACGTTGATGTACCCGTCGTTCCACTTCTTCCTGTAATAGAAGCGCGTAGGCAGGTTCACCGAATACTCGTTCTCCATGAGGCGCGTCTCCTGCATGAAGCTCTCGTTTTCCACGTTGAACACGTCATCCATGAGGTTGGTGCGCAAGAGGCGGCTCATCCACGTGCCGGACATCAGGAGGCAGACATAGCCCGCCGCCATCGAAGCGGCATAGAAGGCTACGTTGGCTTCCACGGGCAGCGGCAGGGAGAGCATCCACCAGTTCAGGAAGAACAGGGCCAGCCCTGCGGCAAGCACCGTCCAAATCCTGCCCCACGTGATTTTTTCCTCCTTCACGCCCTTTGTACCCAAGCAAGAGAGAGCCAATAGCAACAGCGCAAAAAGTTTTGTGTAAAGGATATGGTGGAACAGTCCGGCGGTGCGGTCGAAATTGACCAGCACCCGGTCCACGACACCGATGTCGATGCCCCACAGCCTTACGGCTTCATACCCGTACCAATAGAGGTGGACGACCACCAGAATAATGCTCACGGCGCGGAGAAAGTCCATGATTTTCGCCAACGCCCTCAAATCGTCTTCCTGTTGTGACATAAATCTGTTTCTGTTTTTAAGTTGAACAATATGTCCGCAAGGCTTTCCCCGGACATAAGCATACCTCAAGTCCGACCTGAGCCTATCTCAAGTCCGAGGTGAGGCTACCAAAGGTCTGACCTTAGATAGCCAAAGGTCTGACCTTTGCTTGGATGCCCTGCGGACGGATAATTTATAATCCCAAACCCTTCCGGCGTTTCTTCCGCTTGCGTTTGAGTTCGCGCTCGAAGGCGGCTTCTTCCGCCTGTGCGCCCGATGCGTCGCCGCCAAGCAAGCCCAAGCCCGTGGAATGGCTCTCGCCGTGTTCCACATAGGTATGGGCTTCCGCCTGCGGTTCGTCCCGTGTAAGGGTGAACGGCATCGGCGGCGTGTCCGCATACGGCAAAGTGAAGTGCTCCTGCAAGGCGTTGGCGGAAAATTCCCTGCCCAGCCGGGAGCCGTTCAGCACACAGCCCGTGCGGTGGTCGATGAAGGTCGCCCCGTAGATGCGCCCCCCGTCCGTGTGGCGGAACACCACATCCACGCCCTTCGCTTTGAGCAGGGCGACAAATTCATCCTTGCGGTACGTCCTGTCCAATACGGCAGCGACGGTCTTGCGCGTCATGTCCGCCAGACGCTTGTCGCGGATTTGGGCATTGGGATACTCAAACCTGCGCAGCACGGCTTCATAGCCGACGGACTTCCCGATGCAGGATGCCTTGAAGGGATTGCCGACCTTGTTCCCGCCATCATCGGTGGCGGAATAGACCAGTCCGTGATACTCGCGTCCGTTCACCATGCCACGGGCTTCCTCCACAGTGACGTTGTAGAGGGAGAGCAAGGCGCGGTATTCGCCCATTGTCCGGAACTTGTAGGTAGCCATCACCGCCTTGACGGTGTTCGACACCTGACGCTTCACGTCTCCCTGCGAGGCATCCACCTTGCGCAAGGAATTGTCGTTACGGTGCTGCCTGCGGTCGGCGGGGTGCAGACCGTACTTGCGTTCCAGCTCCGTGGTGATGCGCTTGCTGCGGCGATGGATGAAATCCTTGTTCAACCGCCTGCCATTCTCGTCCACATTGACGGAGACGATATGCAGGTGGTGGCGGTTGATGTCCTCATGTTTGAAAATTAGATAAGGCTGGTCGCCGTAGCCCAGCTTCTCCAGATACTCCCGCGCGAGACTTTCCATCTCCATGTCCGTCAGGCGGTCGTCGGGATGCGGATTAAGGGAGATATGGATGACCTTGTTCCGTGTGCGGACGTTCTCCGGCATGTACCGTTTGAAATCCTGTTCGGCACGGGCGATGTCCACCCGTCCGCTGCCATCGTCGAAGACCTTGTTCCCGGCGAGCAGCTTCCCCTCGCCCTCGTTCACTTTCATGCCGTTGTAAGCCAACGCCCCGTACAGCGACGTGCCTACCGTGATTTTTGCGACCATCTTTCCTGAAACTCCCTTGAAAGTTCAACGACCTGCCGCGTGATTGCGGCCAGTTCCTTCGTGCATTGCTCCAGCTTGTAGAGCAATGCCATCGCCTTTTTCTCCGAGAAATGGCAGCGCAGCTCCTTGACCGTCTGGTTATAGTTGTTCCCCACCATGCGGTACTGCGCATGGAAAGCGGACAGCTTCGTGCAGTAGTCGAGCAGCGTCTTGTCCGTGACCAGTACCCGGAACGGCTGTCCGAAGAAGTGCGCCTTCAGGAACACCGCCCTCGCCTCCACGCCGGACTTGCCGTGCATAGCGAGGAACCTGAGCCATTCCCCGTCGTCGAAACGCACCATCACGCAGTGCGACTTGCGGCTTTCCCGTGGATGCCGCCCCCACTTGGGACTGTCAGTCCCGTTCTTTTTCTTGTTCTCGTTCATATTACAATGGATTTAGTGGTGTCACGGCATAAGCGTAGCTTCGGCAACCGCACCGCAGGTGGAAACAGGCTTCCCGACTTCGGAGAGGAAGCCCTCCCCGTGAGGGGCAAGGTCGTTTCGGGAGTAACCCGAAACCCTTTGAGTTACTCAAAGGACACCTTGCTGTGTCTTTGAGGACACAAAAATCCGTGGTAAACGGATTGGGGATAGACCTGCCATTACCCATTTATAAGGCATCGGTCGCCCGATACCTTTCTGCTGCCCAAAAGAAGGACGGAGCCGGGGTCTGCGGTGCGCGCTTTCGGCTTTGCCCTGCCGCTTGGGTGCAAAGGTAGGGTGTTTTCCAAGTCTGAAATACGGCTCAAAAACGCCACAAGCTGCCACGACAGCGCCAAATGCTGCCACGCAAGTGAAAAAAACATAGTTGCCTGCCTGTCCGTTTTCAGATTTGCGAACCGGAAGGCATTCTTGCCCGCCTGCCAGTTCACCTGCCTGCCTGTCAGTCTGCTTGCCCTTGTGCCTGCCTGCCGGCACGCTGGCATACAGGCATTGGAGCGGGGAAATGCCAAAGAGCATAAACCAGCCAAACAAAGAAACTGTTGGAAAGCGATGGAGGAATGTGCTAAGATGTCCACGAGACTACATTTAGCACAAGTGAAAAAGAGTTCTTCATGTTTGTAGTCAATATGTTTGCGAATCCGCAAGCATTCTTGCCCGCCAGCCTGCTCACCTGCCTGCCAGTCTGCTTGCCCTTGTGCCTGCCTGCCGGCATACAGGCATTGGAGTGCTGAAATGCCAAAGAGCGAAAATCAGCCAAGCAAGAAAACTATTGGAAAGCGATTGGTAGGAATGAATTAAGATGTTCATGAGTCCACATTGGCCACAATAGAAAAAGTTCTACCTATTTGTGGCCAATATGCCTGCGAACCTACAAGCTAGCATTCTTCCTTGCCAGGTGGCAGGCATTCTTGCCCGCCTGCCAGTTCACCTGCCTGCCAGTCTGCTTGCCCTTGTGCCTGCCTGCCGGCACGCTGGCATACAGGCATCGGAATGGTGAAAATGCCAAATAACGGCCACAAGCCAAACGCAAGATGAGTGGCGATAAGGCCGGGTAAAGAACGCCACAAGCTGCCACGACAACGCCAAATGCTGCCACGCAACGGCAAAAGGATACAACCTTTGAGAAAGCCCCTTTCCTTTGCAGGCGAAACGGTCGGCACGCCTGCCTGCTTCCGGGCTGACATCCTTGCCAACCTGCCTGCCAGTCCGCCAGCCCTTGTGCCTGCCGGCACACAGGCATACAGGCAAAGGCTTGGTGGAAAGGCAAAGGGCGGATGCCGTTTCAATGGGCCAAACGCCAGGAAAAGCGGTGGAAAGGGTGGCCAAAGAACGCCACAAGCTGCCACGACAACGCCAAATGCTGCCACGCAACAGCAAAGAGACACAACCTTGGCGAAAGTCATTTTCCTTTGCAGGCGGAATGGTCGGTATGCCTGCCCTTATGCTTGCCTGCCGGCACACAGGCATGGATGGGAACAGGCATACCGGGAGGGATGCCGGACTGCCTGCTCGCTTACCGGGCGGATGGCTGCCGACCGGACCAAGAAACGGATGTCTAACAAATAAAAAAGAAGAAAGCATGAAAAAAGAACCTTTGTTCATCGCCTTCTCCACCCAGAAGGGAGGAGCAGGCAAAACGACACTCACCGTACTGATGGCGAGTTACCTGTATTACGTGAAGGGATATGACGTGGCGGTCGTGGACTGCGACTATCCCCAGTTCAGCATCAAGGACATGCGCGAACGCGACTTGAAAAGTATCGAGCGCAACCCGTACCTGCGCAAGCTGGCATACGAGCAGTTCAAGCGCATCGGCAAACGCGCCTACCCGATTGTGGGGAGCCGTCCCGGCAACGCGATTGAAACGGTCAGGCCATTTGTCGAGTCGGCGACACCGCCCGACTTCATCTTCTTCGACCTGACGGGTACGGTGAACAACCTCGACCTGATCCGGACAGTAGCGACGATGGACTACATCTTCTGCCCGATAGCCGCAGACCGTTTCATCATGGAAAGCTCGCTGAAGTACGCGGGCGTCATCAACGACACGCTGATCACTACCGGCAAGTCGAACATCAAGGGCATCCGCCTCTTGTGGAACATGGTGGACAAGCGCGAGAAGACCGACCTGTACGACATCTATGACAAGGTGATAGCCGGGATGGGGCTTGAAGTGCTGGACACCAGTCTGCCCGACAGCAAGCGTTTCCGCAAGGAAGGCTCTGAGGAAGGCGACCGCCCGTTTTTCCGCTCCACGCTGCTGCCGCCGGACAAGGCATTGGCGAAAGGGAGCGGCATCGATGCCCTCGCGGAAGAAATACTCGGCATCGTAAAGCGTTGAACCGATGGCCAAGAAACTCGATGTCGATATTGACCCCGGCAAGTTCCTGGATTCGTTCCGTCCGGAAATGCCCGCGCCCGCCTCCCCGGGGAGCCTCGGAACAGATGGCAACACTTCCGCAAAGGAGGCCAGGCTGGCGGAAAAACCGAAAGCAAAGGTGGGCAAGGATGCCACGGAAAAGGAAGAGGAATACCTGGAACGCTTCCTCCATGCACCGAGAATCCCCGTGTGTTCGGGCAAGACCGCCTACATCCGCAAAAGCTACCACGAGCGGATACAGCGTATCGTGCAGGTCATCGGGAAGAACGGGCTTACGTTGTCGGTCTATGTGGACCGTGTGCTGGAGCAGCACTTCCGCGAATACGAGGAAGTGATCCGCCGACTTTACAAGAAAAATTACGAGGACATTTATTGATTTTATTCACCCTAAAAAACGAAAACAAGATGGGATTTTTCAATTCGAGAATGAAAAAGAAGGGGAATGGCAACCCGAAGGCGGACACTCCCCAAGTGAACAATCTGGAAAAGGCGGACGTAGTCATCCACATTGTGGACGACACCCAATTAGAAAAAGCGGCGGTGTTCCTCCGCTATCTGACGCCCAGACAAGGAGCGCACCGCCAGTGCATTTACCTCAGCCGTGAGATGCACGGGAAGCTGTCCCGCATTGTGCGGACACTGGGCGGGAACGGCAGCACCATTGGCGGGTACATCGAGAATGTGCTGGAAGAGCACTTGCAAACCTATGGGGACGACATCAATGCCCTGTTACGCCGTGAAACCTCGCAACCGCTCTGACGATGGCCGAGCTGCTCATCGTGCTGATGATGGCCTTCAACCTATGGATGGTCATCTACCTGACTTGGGAACGCCGGGAAGAAAACGTACCCAAGGAGGACAAGGAAAAGGATGTGGGCGCACCGGAAAGGTCCGGCGACATCATGGGGAAAAGCCTGTTCCGGATGCCTGAACGAAAACCGCAGGCTGCTGCACCGATGTCCAATGCCACCGTGCAAGCCCCCGGCGAGGAGGTGGACGAGAAGGACGTGGCCTTTGACGATGAAACTGCCTCCCCCAATAGCCGGCTTTCGGGAGCCAGGCCGTCGCGCCAAGTGCCCGACGAGGAACTGGACGAGGTGTTTGCCGACAAGCGTGTTTCCGACATCGGGGCGGAATATGACGAAGACGGAGATGATGACGGCGAGCCTCATGAAGCGGGAGGCATGACCTTCGAGGACATCGACCTTGCCATGCGGACGGTGAAGAAACCGAAAGCCACGAAAGAGGAACGCCGTCACGCCGGAATGGTGTTCTGCGACATGAAGGGCAACGAACTGTTCGCGATGATAGAAAAGAGTTCGGAAGCGACCCGCAGGAAACTGGACGAGCTGATGGACTACTATCTGGACTCCGTGTCGGCGGCGCAGGCAAACACTACACCGGTGATTATGCCCAAGAAAGCGCCCGCAGTTCCGGACAACTTCGAGGACTTCAACATCCGCGACTATGTATAACAAGTAAAAACGTAACAGCAATGCGAAAAAAGAAAATCGACTACGGCTAAACCATCGGCTTGCCACCGAGACCACTAAATCCCAAAAGCCGGCTTCATCCAAAGCCGCAAGAATTAAAACAAGTATCAACCGCCAATGGGAACATCCAACCCGGAGGCACAAAACAGAAAAGATTATGACAAAGACATTGAAGAAAAAGCAAATCATCCTCGCGGCCCTCCTGCTGGCTGCCAACATCCAAGTTTTCGCGCAAGGCAACGGCATGGCGGGCATCACCGAAGCCACCAGCATGGTCACTTCCTACTTTGACCCGGCGACGAAACTCATCTACGCCATCGGCGCGGTCGTCGGGCTTATCGGAGGCATCAAGGTGTACGGCAAATTCAGCGCCGGCGACCCCGACACCTCGAAGACCGCCGCAAGCTGGTTCGGCGCGTGTATCTTCCTGATTGTAAGCGCGACCATCCTGCGCTCGTTCTTCCTCTAACAAACGGGTATCCTATACATATATAATAAGGTATAAGGACAATGGCTGAGTACCCCATCAACAAGGGCATCGGCCGTCCGGTGGAGTTCAAGGGCCTGAAGGCGCAGTACCTGTTCCTGTTCGCGGGCGGGCTGCTCGCCGCCTTCATCCTCTTCATCATCCTCTACATGGCAGGCGCGGGCCAGTGGCTCTGCATCGGCTTCGGCGCGGTATCCGCCTCGTCGCTCGTGTGGCTCACGTTCCGGCTGAACGCGAAGTACGGCGAACACGGGCTGATGAAGTTGGGCGCGGCACGGATGCGCCCACGCCATGTGCTCCACCGCAGACGGGTGTCCAATCTGTTAAGACGAAAAAAGAAGAAAGGAAGAAACGTATGAGAAACATCATGAAAGCCACCACGCTGGAAAGCCGCTTCCCCCTGCTTTCGGTGGAACACGGGTGCATCGTCTCGAAAGACGCGGACATCACCGCCGCCTTCGAGGTGGAGCTTCCGGAGGTCTATACCGTCACGGCGGAGGAATACGAGGGCATCCACGCCACGTGGTGCAAGGCAATCAAGGTACTGCCCGACCATTCGGTGCTGCACAAGCAAGACTGGTACGTGAAGGAACGGTACCGCCCCGACCTCGGCAAGGAGGGCATGGGCTTCCTCGCCCGCAGCTACGAGATGCACTTCAACGAGCGCCCGTTCCTGCACCACAAGTGCTACCTGTTCCTGACGAAGACTACGAAGGAGCGCATGAGGCAGCAGAGCAACTGGAATACGCTGTGCCGGGGGCATATCGTACCGAAAGAAATACAGGACAAGGAGACGGCGGTGAAGTTCATCGAGGCGGTGGAGCAGTTCGCGCGTATCCTGAACGATTCGGGGCATATCAAATTGCGCCGCCTCTCCGATGACGAGCTTACAGGCACGGACAAGGAGACGGGCATCATAGGCAGGTACTTCGCCCTGTCGCTGGGCAACGCGGACTGTCTGGAGGACATCGAGATGACGGCAAGGGAAATGCGCGTCGGCGACAACCGCCTGTGCCTGCACACCCTGTCGGACACGGAGGACCTGCCCGCAGCGGTGGCCACGGACTGCCGTTACGAAAGGCTGTCCACCGACCGCTCGGACTGCCGCCTGTCCTTCGCCGCGCCGCTGGGACTGCTGCTGCCCTGCAACCACATCTACAACCAGTATGTCTTCATCGGCAACAGCGACGAGGAACTGCGCCGCTTCGAGAAAACGGCGAGGAACATGCAGTCGCTCTCCCGGTACAGCCGCCAGAACGCCATCAACCGCGAGTGGATTGAAGAATACCTGAACGAAGCGCACTCGCAGGGGCTGAAGTCCGTCCGCGCCCACTTCAACGTGATGGCGTGGAGCGACGACGCGGAGGAGCTGAAACGCATCAAGAACGACGTGGGCAGCCAGATGGCAAGCATGGGCTGTGTGCCGCGCCACAACACGACGGACTGCCCGACGCTGTTCTGGGCGGGCATCCCCGGCAACGCGGCGGACTTCCCGGCGGAAGAGTCGTTCCACACGTTCATAGAGCAGGCGGTGTGCCTCTTCGCGGGCGAGACCAACTACAAGGACTCTCCGTCCGCCTTCGGCATCCGCATGGCGGACCGCATCAGCGGCAAGCCCCTGCACATCGACATCTCCGACCTGCCGATGAAGCGCGGCGTGACGACCAACCGCAACAAGTTCGTATTGGGTCCTTCGGGCAGCGGCAAATCGTTCTTCATGAACCATCTGGTCAGACAATACTATGAGCAAGGCTCCCATGTGGTGCTGGTCGATACGGGCAACTCCTACCAAGGGCTGTGCGAGATGATACACCGCAAGACCAAGGGAAAGGACGGGGTTTATTATACCTATACGGAGGACAACCCGATTTCCTTTAATCCGTTCTACACGGAGGACAAGGTGTATGACATCGAAAAGAGGGAAAGTATCAAGACTTTGTTGCTGACGCTGTGGAAGAAGGACAATGAGCCTGCTACCCGTGCGGAGGAGGTTGCACTTTCCAATGCCGTGTCGCAGTACATAGGACGTATTAAGGAAGACAACAGCATTGTCCCATGCTTCAACACGTTCTACGAGTTTATAGACACGGATTATCGCAAGGTATTGGAAGATAAGAAAGTGCGTGAAAAGGACTTTGACATTGCCAGTTTCCTGAATGTGCTGGAGCCGTACTACAAGGGCGGTGAATATAATTACCTGCTTAATTCGGACAAGGAACTGGACTTGCTACACAAGCGGTTCATCGTCTTTGAAATCGACCAGATAAAAGAGCACGCCATCTTGTTCCCGGTTACGACAATCATCATTATGGAGTTGTTCATCAACAAGATGCGCCGTCTGCAAGGTATCAGAAAGATGATAATAATTGAAGAGGCTTGGAAGGCGATTGCTTCGGCGAATATGGCTTCCTATGTAAAGTATCTTTATAAGACGGTCAGAAAGTATTTCGGCGAGGCAATAGTGGTGACGCAGGAGGTGGACGACATCATCAGCTCGCCCATCGTCAAGGAGTCCATCATCAACAACTCGGACTGCAAGATACTGCTCGACCAGCGGAAGTTCATGAACCGCTTCGACCAGATACAGGGATTGCTGGGGCTGACGGAAAAGGAGAAGTCGCAGATACTTTCCATCAACCAGTCCAACGATTCGTCCAGACGATACAAGGAGGTGTGGATAGGCTTAGGCGGCACACAGTCGGCGGTGTACGCCACGGAGGTGTCCATACACGAATACCTTGCCTATACAACGGAGGAAACGGAGAAGATGGAAGTCCGCGAACTGGCGGGGAAGCTGGGCAGCGACATGGAAGCCGCCATACGGCAGATTGCGGAGAAACGTATGGACGAAGAAAAGTAACCGATGGAAACATCACCCGACCACAGACGGCGTTTGAGGCCACCTTATACGGCATATAAGGGTGTATCAAACGGCGTATGAGGTCAAGACACATTTTATCAACAAAAAAACAAGAATTGAAGATTATGAACATTGAACTGACAAAGACACAACGGCTGCTGCTTTGCGGCGGTCTGATAGGCTTGGCGTCGCTGATGCTGCAAGCCTGCGAGACGGTAATGAAAGAAAACGAAGACATCCGCGAGAAGATTTGCGGCAACTGGCAGAGCGTGGAGGGCAAGCCCGACATATTGGTGTACAAGGAGGGCGCACTTTACAAGGTGACGCTGTTCCGCAGGGCGGGCGTCCACCGGAAACTGAAGCCGGAGACCTACCTGCTGCAAAGGGAGGCGGACGGTAACCTCTACCTGAACACGGGCTTCCGCATCGACGTGGCATACAACGAGGAAACGGACATCCTGTCCTTTTCGCCTAACGGCGACTATATCCGGGTGAACACGGATGAAACAGCCAATGGCGAAAAGAAGAAAGAACAATAAGAATGTACCACTAAATCCAATGTGAATATGAGACAAAAACTGAAAATGCCATTGGTGGCAGCCTGCCTGTGCCTTGCAGGTGCAGGCACGGCAAACGCCCAATGGGTGGTGTCCGACCCGACGAACCTCGCGCAGAGCATCATCAACTCCGCCAAGGAGATGGTGGAAACGGCGGGCACGAAAGCCAACACGCTCAACGGCTTCTTGGAAACCAAGAAAGTGTTTGAGCAGGGAAAGAAGTATTACGACGCGCTGAAATCCGTACATGACGTGGTGAAGGGCGGCGTGAAGGTGTCGAAAAGCATCGGGTTGGTGATGGAAATATCAGAAATCTATGTGGATAACTACCAGAAGATGCTCTCTGATGAGAACTACACGCCGGAAGAGCTTGCCGCCATATCGTCGGGCTACACCATGCTGATAGACGAGAGTTCGGACGTGCTGCAAGACCTGAAGAACGTGGTGAACGTGACGGGGATGTCGCTCACGGACGCGGAACGGCTGGCGATTATCGACAACGCCTACCGCAGCCTGATGAACTACCGCAACCTCGTGCGCTACTACACGAACAAGACCATATCGGTGTCCTACCTCCGGGCAAGGAAGAAGAACGACATGGACCGGGTGATAGGACTCTACGGAAACCCCAACGAAAAATACTGGTAAGTTATGGGAGAGTTCGACAACCTTCACCAGATACTCCTTTCGCTCTACGACGAGATGATGCCGCTGTGCGCGGACATGACGGGCGTGGCGAAAGGGCTTGCCGGGCTGGGCGCGTTGTTCTACGTGGCGGTGCGCGTGTGGCAGTCGCTCGCCCGCGCCGAGGCGATAGACGTGTACCCGCTGCTCCGCCCGTTTGCGCTCGGTTTGTGCATCCTGTTCTTCCCGACCATCGTGTTGGGTACGATGAACAGCGTGTTAAGCCCCATCGTGCAGGGCGTACACGGCATCCTCGAAGAACAGACCTTCGACATGAACGAGTACCGGGAGCAGAAAGACAAACTGGAATACGAGGCGATGATGCGCAACCCGGAGACCGCCTACCTCGCCAGTGATGAGGAATTTGACCGCCAGTTGGACGAGCTGGGCTGGTCGCCCTCGGACTTGGTGACGATGACGGGGATGTACATGGACCGGGCGGCGTACAACATCAAGAAGACGGTGCGTGACTGGTTCCGGGAACTGCTGGAACTGATGTTCGCCGCAGCCGCGCTCATCATCGACACGCTCAGGACGTTCTTCCTCGTGGTGCTGAGCATCCTGGGACCGGTAGCCTTCGCCTTTGCCGTATGGGACGGCTTCCACTCGACGCTCTCGGCGTGGTTCAGCCGCTACATACAGATTTACCTGTGGCTTCCCGTGTCGGATTTGTTCAGCACCATACTGGCGAAGATACAGATTCTGATGTTGCAGAACGACATACAAGCGATGCAGACCGACCCGAACTTCTCGGTGGAGGCGAGCAACGGGGTGTACATCGTGTTCCTCATCATCGGCATCGTGGGCTACTTCACCATCCCGACGGTGGCAGGCTGGATCATCCAAGCAGGTGGCGGCATAGGCAGCTACAACAAGAACATCAACACCGCCGGGGCTTTGGGCGGCAGCGTGGCGGGAGCCGCCGCAGGAAACGTGGCAGGCCGCGCGGGCAAGCTCATCAAGGGAACGGCGGGAAAGCTGTTCCGAAGATAGGCATTCCGGACAATCCGTTTCCGTGAGTTGCCCGACCCTTAAAAACGGATTATTGAACAATTAAAAGACGAAAAGAAGAAAATGGAATTCAAATCACTCAAGAACATCGAGACGAGTTTCCGGCAGATACGTCTGTTCGGCATCGTCTATACGGCGGCCTGCGCCCTCGTGGTGGTCTGCTCGGTGGTGTGCGCCTTCCGCTTCGCCGAGGCGCAACGGCAGAAGATATACGTCCTCGATGGAGGCAAGAGTCTTATGCTCGCGCTCTCGCAGGACCTGTCGCAGAACCGCCCGGCGGAAGCCAGGGAACACGTGCGCCGCTTCCACGAACTGTTTTTCACCCTCTCGCCGGAGAAAAGCGCGATAGAGCACAACGTGAAACGCGCCCTGCTCTTGGCAGACAAGAGCGCGTACAACTATTACGCCGACTTCGCCGAAAAGGGCTTCTACAACCGCATCATCGCCGGGAACATCAACCAAGTGTTGCAGGTGGACAGCGTGGTGTGCAATTTCGACCGCTATCCCTACGAGGCGCGGACATACGCCCGTCAGATGATTATCCGCGAGAGCAACGTGACGGAACGGACATTAGTAACCGCCTGCCGCCTGCTCAACGCGAGCCGCTCGGACGACAACCCAAACGGCTTCACCATCGAGGGCTTCACGGTATTGGAGAACAAGGACATCCGGACGATTGAAAGATAATGCGTATGGGAAAGATGAAAAATCTCATTGAAAAGTGGACCACCGGGCTGAAAGGTTGGTTACGCAATAGGCTGGACGCCCTGCCGCCCAAAGCACGGCTTAGGATAGTCCTTGCGGCATTTGCCGTGTTCGCCTCGCTCTGTCTCTACATGACTGCCGCCGCAATCATCGGCTTCGGCAAAGGGGAAGAGGCATTGGAGATACGGCACATCGAGAAGTTAGAAATATATAATAAGGTGTATCACTCAAATTTGAATCCACAATGAAATTATCAGATTGGATATGGGAAAAGATGGAAAACTTGCAGGATGCCGGATTCCGATGGAAACCGACCTTGAAGTTCTGCCATCAGGTGCTTCGCTTGGATTACAATGCCATTGCCGATTCCATCGTAAGGAACGGGCATCGCCCGGCAATTACGGAAGAGCAGGCAAAAATACTCTGGGATTACCGTTTCTTCCGGAATCTGGACCAGACGGAACGCAGCGGCTGGCACAAGGTTATGGATGTACTGCAACAAACCGATTGGGGCAAACAGCAGGTCTGGTTGTTGTCCGGATTGAAAATGGGGAATGAAACACTTCCCCAAAAACTGAATGCCATGTACACGCTGCTTTGTAGTGCCCATACGGGTAAAAGCCATACCCTATGTCCTCTGCCCAATCCGGAAGAAGTGGCTACCGCCCATAAGCTGGTAGGGTATTGCATGAAGGACGAGGAACTCGACTACTTGAAGCGGCTTGCCCTGCATGGGGAATATCCGGGAGACCTGACCGCCATCAGGCATGGTCTGATGGATATGTACCAAAAGATAGAGGACCTCGAATGGGAACGGGCCAAGGAAATGCGTGCGGACAATCACTGGTCGGCGGACTCCATCGATGCGGCCATCCAGGAGGAAAAAGGACGGATTATGCGCAGTGCCTCCGATTTGTACGAGCAGAAAGTGCAGGGCAAGTTCCCGGACGACTATCGGAAAGCCCTGCACCGGGAACGGATGGTGCTTCATGGACTCTCTCAAAAGGGATGGGACGGGCAGACAAAAATTCCGAAACCTCTGTTGGTCAAGTATGGGTTGGCGGAATCATTCGGAAAAATAAGCGATGCGTTGATGGATTACATTATCCGTTGTGACATGGGAGACGATACTTATCCCAAGCATATGGTAGGGCATCATAACCGCATCATCAAAGAACAGTCCCGGATAGGATTGGAACGCTTGGAACACAGGTTGTTTCCGGATAAAAACAAACCAAAGCTCCATCCGGCTTCTTTGGGTACGCATAAAATGCCCATTCGCTTACAGAATCAGGTAAGCAAAGAGAATAAAGGTATAAAAATCAGACTTTGACAAGCTAATTGAACTGATGATGGAAACAAAAGAACAGAAGAATGAATCAAGAACAAAAGAGAAAAAGCCGCTGACGGAACAACAGCGTCAGCAAAGGCAGAAGATGCTGGTCTATCCGCTGATGGTGCTGCTGTTCGCCGGGTGTATGTGGCTCATCTTCGCGCCGTCCTCCGAGGACAAGGAGAAAGAACGGCAGGGACAGGGATTCAACACGGACATGCCCATGCCCGAAGACTCCAAAATCATCGGGGACAAGGCGAAAGCCTACGAGCAGCAGGATTTGGAAAACAAGCGGAAGGAACGCCGGGGCATGGTGGGCGACCTCTCCGCGTTCTGGAACGACAGCGACGGTGACACGCCAACGGACGATGCCGACACTTCGGACGATTACCGCCTGACACGGACGGAAACGACCGACGGGGAAACGGCGGACGAAAGACAGGCGGGCATCCGCACTTCCGCTGCCGCCTACCAACGGCTGAACACCTCGCTGGGCACGTTCTACGAGCCGCCGAAGGAGGACACGGAAAAGGAGGAACTCCGGGAGCGCATCGACGAACTGGAAGCCATGCTGGTGGCGCAGGATAGCAAGCCTTCCACGATGGAGGAACAGGTCGCCCTGTTGGAAAAGTCCTATGAGCTGGCGGCGAAGTACCAGAATGACAACAATGCCGGACAAGCCGCACAGCCCGATGAAACGGGAGGTTCTGTGAGTACAGGCGAAAAGAGCATGAAGGCAGAACCCGTAAGCGATGTAAGGCGGACGGTGGTGTCCGCCCTGCCGCAGCCCATGACAGACTCGGCGTTCATCGCGGACTATTCGGGGGAACGCAACTACGGCTTCCACACCGCCATCGGTGCGGAGGAAACGACGGGGAAGAACACCATCGCCGCCTGTGTGCAGGGCGACCAGACGCTGACGGACGGGCAGACGGTGAAGCTCCGGCTGCTGGAGCCGATGCGCGTGTCGGGGCGCGTCATCCCCCGGAACACGCTCCTTGTGGGCGCGGCACGGTTGCAGGGCGAAAGGCTCGGCATCGGCATCACCTCGCTGGAACACGGGGGAAACATCATCCCGGTAGAACTGGAGGTGTACGACAGCGACGGGCAGGCGGGCATCTTCATACCCGGCTCGATGGAGATAGACGCGGCAAAGGAAATCGGGGCGAACATGGGCAGCTCGCTCGGAAGCAGCATCAACATATCGACCGACGCGGGGGCGCAGCTCGCCTCCGACTTGGGGCGAGGGGCGATACAGGGCATCTCGCAGTACATCTCGAAAAGGATGCGCACGGTCAAGGTACATCTGAAGTCAGGGTACAGGGTATTGCTCTACCAAGAAAAGGAATGAACAGTCCAAAAACATAAAGGCAAAAAAAGAAAAAATAATCAACAAACTAATTTTTATTTACCACTAAATCCAACGTAAAATGAGTATCAAGAAAGTAATGACAATGTTTGCCCTGCTGATGGGCATCGCCTGTGCGAGCTACGCGCAGGGAGTGACGAACGACAGCACTGCCACCGCCAAGGAGGACGGGCTGGAACTGGTGAAGGACGTCTATCCGCAGACGGAGGAGGACGGCGACCTGTACCACGGTCTGACGAAAAAGCTGATGTTCGACCGCATGATACCGCCGCACGGCTTGGAAGTCACGTATGACAAGACCGTCCACATCCTGTTTCCGGCGGCGGTGCGCTACGTGGACTTGGGTTCGCCCAACCTGATAGCGGGCAAGGCGGACGGTGCGGAGAACGTCATCCGTGTGAAGGCGACGGTCAAGAATTTCCGCAACGAGACGAACATGAGCGTCATCACGGAGGACGGGTCATTTTACACATTTAATGTGAAATACGCCGATGAGCCGCTTATCCTGAACGTGGAAATGAAGGACTTTATCCACGACGGCAGCACGGTGAACCGACCGAACAACGCGCAGGAAATCTACCTGAAGGAACTGGGCAGCGAAAGCCCGATGCTGGTACACCTCATCATGAAGTCGCTGCACAAGGAGGACAAGCGCAAGGTGAAGCACATCGGCTGCAAGCGTTTCGGCATCCAGTACCTGCTGAAAGGGATTTATGTCCACAATGACCTGCTGTATTTCTACACGGAGATAAAGAACCAAAGCAATGTGCCGTTTGACGTGGACTACATCACGTTCAAGATTGTGGACAAGAAGGTGGCGAAGCGTACCGCCATGCAGGAACAGGTGCTGTTCCCGCTCCGCGCCTACAACTACGCCGTCCGTGTAGCCGGGAAGCGGTCCGAACGCACGGTGTTCTGCCTTCCGAAGTTCACCATCCCCGACGGCAAGCAGCTCGTGGTGGAGATGAACGAGAAGGACGGCGGACGCCACCAGACGTTTACCGTGGAGAACGAGGACTTGGTACAGGCTGAAACCATCAACGAACTGCGCGTGCGATGAAAGGAAAGGTACTGTTTATTGTAACGCTTCTGTTCGTCCTCCTGGCAGGACGGGCGGAAGCCCAACGGTGCCTGCCGAAGATGCGGGGCATCGAGTTGAGAGCCGGGCTGAACGAGGCGGACGGCTATGTGCTGGGAGCCATGCTTTCGAGCTACGCGAAAGGTGGGAACAAGTGGGTGTACGGGCTGGAATACCTGAAAACCAGCCACGGATACCGGAGTACGACCATCCCTGCGGCACAGTTCACGGCGGAGGGCGGTTACTACTACAACTTCCTCTCGGACGCGAAAAAGGTGGTGTTCTTCTACGCTGGCGCGTCAGCCCTTGCCGGGTACGAGACGGTGAACTGGGGCGGAAAGACGCTGTACGACGGGGCGAGGCTGAACAACAAGGACGCCTTTGTCTATGGCTGCGCCGCCACGCTGGAAATGGAGCTGTACCTCGTGGACTTCATTGCGCTGACGGCCTCGCTGCGTGAACGCTTCCTGTGGGGCGGCAGCATGGGCGTGTGCCACACGGAATACGGGATAGGCGTGAAGTTCATCATCAACTGAATGTGCGCCTATATGGATATAGAAGCGATGAAACGCTATCCGCTGGAGGACTTCCTTGCACGGCTGGGGCATCATCCCGTGCAAAGACGTGCCAACGCCATCTGGTACAGGTCGCCGTACCGGGAGGAACACACGCCTTCCTTCAAGGTAAACCCGGAAAAGAACCTCTGGTTTGATTTTGGCGAGGGCAAGGGCGGTAACATCTTCGCCCTTGCGGGGGAGTTCATCCAAAGCGGCGACTTCCTCACACAGGCGAGGTATGTGGCGGAGGTGGCGGACATGCCGTTGCAGGACTATGAGCAACGCCGCACCCCCGAAGTGCGGCAACCAGCCGGACACAGCTTCGAGGACGTGGAAGTGCTGCCCTTGCAGAGCCGGGCGTTACTCCATTACCTGCAAGAAAGGGGCATACCGTCCGCCATAGCCATCGCGAACTGCAAGGAGATGCGCTACTCCACGCACGGGAAACGGTATTTCGCCGTGGCTTTCGGCAACTGCGGTGGCGGCTACGAGATACGCAACCCGTTCTTCAAGGGCTGTGTGCCGCCAAAGGACGTCACCCTGCTGCCGTCAGGCTCTGCCGTTTGCAACGTGTACGAGGGCTTCGTGGACTACCTTTCCGCCCGTGCATTAGGCATCGGCGGCGGGGAGGACCACCTTGTCCTCAACTCGGTGTCCAATGTGGCGAGGGCGTACCGGCATCTGGACGGCTACGGAACGGTGCGGTGCCACCTTGACAACGACGAAGCCGGGCGGCGGACATTGGAAGCCCTGCGCACACGTTACGGCGAAAGGGTGTCGGACTGCTCCGGCATCTACGGCGGATGCAAGGACTTGAACGAGTATCTGCAAAGCCGTCTGAAACAAAACGAGAAGAACAACAAGAACATCAAACTTAAAATGTAACGGTTATGAACATGAACAAATTAAACAATACACGGAAAGTGAAAAGAAACATAGTAAAATCATTGGCAACCCTTTGTCTGGGGCTGCTCTCTGTATGCTTCACCGCCTGCGATGACGATTTGGACGTGACGCAAGCCTATCCGTTCACGGTGGAAGCCATGCCCGTGCCGAAGGAACTGGCGCAGGGCGAGACGGCGGAAATCCGTTGCGAACTGGTACGCGAGGGCGAGTTTGACGGGGCGGTCTATACCATCCGCTATTTCCAATACGACGGGGAGGGCACGTTGAAGCTGGATAACGGCTTGGTGTTGCAGCCCAACGACCGCTACCTGCTGGAGAACGAAAAATTCCGCCTATATTACACCTCGGAGTGCGACGAGTCGCAAAGCCTGACCATCACGGTGGAGGACAATTTCGGCAATGCCTGCGAGTGGGAATTGGAGTTCAACAACGACTCGGACGCGGAAACGGAGGGAGGCGTCGCTGTGTCTGACACCTTGAACGCCAGCCGATGATGCGCAAGGCGTTGCTCCTGCTGCTGGCGGCTGCCCTCTGTGGCAGCCTGCCGGCACAAGACACGGACAGCATGGCGGAACTGCTGGCATCGTTTAACAATCATCCCAAGGCTGACATCGCCGTTGAACTGATAAAAAAGTACGAGGGACTGCACGACCGTTCCGATTACCCCTACTACGGCTACGGGCATCGCAGGTTGCCCAACGAAAACCTTTCCTATGACATGACGGAGGCGGAAGCCGAAGCCCTGCTCCGCAAGGATTTGGCGGTGCGCTACAAGCTGTTCCGCAAATTTGGTAAAGATGCCTTGCTTCTTACCGTATTAAGTTTCAATGTGGGTCAAGGGGTATTGCTTGGTCACGGCGGACACCCGAAAAGCAAACTCATCCGCAAGCTGGAAGCCGGGAATCGAGACATTTACCGTGAATATATCGCTTACTGCCGGTACAAAGGAAAGCAGCACGCCATGCTATTCAATCGAAGAAAAACAGAATTTGCGTTGCTATATATTCCGTGATATGATTAAAATTCCTTGCGGTAAATAATTTCGCAAGGAATTTTTGCTTCCAATACAAATAAACATATTATCTTTACAAATAAATTTTCGAAAAATGAAAGAGCCGAAAGAAATCTATTATTTACCTGTAGAACAGTTATCTGATGATGTTATTCAATATATTGAAAAAGTTTTTGAGTTATTAGATGCTGTAAAAAATGATTGCAATAGCAATAATTTTTCTCGCCGATTTACTTTCATAAGAGATGAGAAAGCTATTAGTGATGTT
Organism: Bacteroides sp. MSK.20.82; assembly: GCF_019052485.1. Taxonomy (NCBI): domain Bacteria; kingdom Pseudomonadati; phylum Bacteroidota; class Bacteroidia; order Bacteroidales; family Bacteroidaceae; genus Bacteroides; species Bacteroides sp. MSK.20.82. The sequence continues at coordinate 64,339 of NZ_JAHQUN010000020.1, read as the reverse complement.
GCGGAAATTAAAAAAGATAATAATAAATTAAATCATATATATATCAACGAAAATTTCTGTCAGTATTTATGGTCTGTTTGTGTCTATCTTATCGCATATTTTGAAAATGTTATACATATCCCTATGATGGATGCTGTTGGTATTAATAAAAATGGATATAAGCCCAATATGATAGATGTAGAATATGGCAATGATTGTTTTTTCAGAGGACGGCAATTATTACATAACTTTAATAGAGATGCATATTGGGTTACTCCAAATATCTGTAATCCGCAGCAATTTGAAAATATTATAAGCCATGCGAATGATGTCTATTGTGCTGCAATAGCATTTATATATGCTCACGAGTTTTCACATAATTATTTGGGGCATACACAAATACAGCAAACGCTTTCTCGTTCAATAAATGATGAAATTGCAGCAGATGATATGGCAATTAGCTTTATTCAAACTGAATATAACTCTGCATGGGGAAGAACCTATAAGGCAGGAATTGCAACTACATTAGCAGCCCTTTTATTAATGGGAGAGGATTCTATTTCTGGTGGTGGAACCCATCCAGATATGGATGTTCGAATAGAAAATTTGGTTACTAAACTGGAATTGCACGAAATGGATCTTCTTTGGGGCTATTTAGGGGTTGCTTTAAGATTATGGCTTCTTGTTTTTGATGGCTTATCCATCAAAGAGGATATGCAGCAACCGGGGTTTGGTTCATACAAAGAGATATATTTATATTATATAGAAAAATTAAAGATTGTCAGGCAACAACGTTATCCTACAATTATCAAACCAGACTGGGATATATAATTAATGACTTCATTGGATTTTTCCATCTTATCGAAGATGGGGGCAACGGTTTCTTTGCTACTTTCTTATCCGCCGACCTGCTCATGAAAGAAAGTAGCGGGCGGCAAGCCTGCCGCCCGATTTTACCGCTTTATCCTTTGCAGCACACGCTCAAGTGTGCGCTCGGCAATGGGGCGTGTGTCCTTGTTCCAAAGGTTATACCCGTGTACGGATATTCCCACGCTCCGCAAATCTCGGATATAACCGGACGCTTCATCTTGCGTGGGCAGGTAAACGAACTGCACCCATGCGTCCCTGCCGTCTGTCAGTATGAAATAGTATTTCATTTCGCTTGTTTTTTCAGTTGTTACGAATGGAGTGTGGGCGGTGTTTCCACCGCCACGCACTCAAAATTCCTTTATGTCGGCGATAGCCGTGCAGCGTGTGAGCCATTCCTTTACGCAGGGCATGTTGTATTCGGAAGTGATGACTGCCGTATGCCCGTTTATCTGCGTAAACCTCGTACTTTCATAGTCCTCCACCCATCCTTTGAGGCTGTCCGTTCCCCATGCGTCCGCATCGGCGAACATATTGTCCAAAACCTTGATAGGGTCGCTGAACGTCACTATCAGCGTTTCATATCCTGCGCTCATCGTCTGCCCTCCTTCGCTTTAATCCATTCGTCACGCAACCGCCTGCACTCGTCCAATGTGGGTTTCACGCAGGAGAACAGTTCTCCCGTTGTGGTGTCCCGATAGTCATATTGGTACATCGTGCGGACTTTGCGCCCGATTTTCAGTTGGAATTTCTCGTATTTCTCACCTGCCGTGCAGGTGCTTACTCCGTTAATAGTCATTCTTGTTGTCATAGCCTTATCAATTAAAATTCAACAATCAGTAATCTGTTCTCCAAACATTGGTCGGGGTCGGATGCCTTTTTCTGTGTCACCCACAGATGGTGTGCGCCATACCCGAATGCGAAAAGGGCGTTGAAAAGTTTCTTTCGGGCGAACACCTCCATTACCCCCCTTACATCCTGCTCGTCCTTTGTCAGTACAAGCGTGTTCAACAATTCGATGAACATTTCAGGCAGTTTCTCGTGCCACCCGAAAATCATGTTTTCTATTCTCACTTCCATATCAATAAGTATTAAGTTGTTAAACGATTACGCTGCTTCTTTCATCCGTTTCCGTATCTGCTCGGCATTGTCCTCCACCAATTTGATGATGCGGTCGTGGTATTCGGTGTTGGAGTTGCATACGCCACGGCTCTGCACCACTTTTAATGTCCGCAAGTCCACCTCCACTGTCTCGATGCGTCGCTCGTCTATCCGTGCGGAAAGTATCAGGGAGTTCTCATTGTTGTAGTAGGCGTTGGCATAGACGCAATGGTGCATGGCTTTCCCCTCCTCGTAGAACTCGTCCACGCTTTGCAGCACCTTGACGATGATTAGACCGTCCGTCAGTACAAGGTTGAGGAATGCGGCTTTCTTTCGGATATACTCGTCTTTCTCTTTCGCCATTTCTTCCAGACGCTTCCGCTCACGCTCCAACCGCTCGGCTTCCCACTCCCTGTGTTGCTGCTGCCGTTCACGCTCCAATTGGACTTGCCGTTTCCCCATATACAGGTCGTGAGCCGCCTTGAAATCGGGCGGGCATATGAAACGGGGGTTGCGCAAATCTTTTCCCAATCTCTCTAAGAGATATACGAGGTCGCACCACAATGAGATGTCGGTTATGGCATATTTATTCCGCATGGCTATCTTGTACGAGTTCCAACATCTGTCAAGTACCTGCGGACGGGAGAGGAAATAGCGCAAGTGTTCGATGTTGCCCGACTTCAGCAATGTTTCCGCACGGCTGTCCGAAAGGATAGCCTTGAAGAAGTCGTAAGGCAGTATGCCGTGCAGGTTGCCGTCAAAGCCATTTCGCTTAATTTCGGGGATAATCCGTCGGCGTGGATAGGTGCATATCGGGTCAATGTCATACACCTTATGCTGGTTGTTCCTGCGGATTTCCATCGGGCTGTCCTCGTTCCACAAGTCGTAGTAGAGAAGTGAAAAGCCACGCAACCTTGCCACTGTCTCGGACTTGCCGTCAGGAGCAATCCACCGCTGTGCCACCTCAAAGATGGAATACTCCGCCTTTTGCCCGACTTTCTGACGGCTCCTGACGAAAAAGAAACGTATTACCTGGTAGCCTTTGCAGGTGGTGATGATGGAGAAATACTCGTTGTCCACGAACACCCTCTTTCGGGTGTCCGTGATTTCCAATGCCGTGCCGCAGTTCGGGCAGGTGCATCCGCAAAGCGTGTCGGCAAGGCTGTGTCCGCTTTTCCATGCGTGTCCGCACTCCGTGCAGGTAATGACGCCTTTTGCAGTCCGCCTGCCGTAGTGCTTGAAACAATGGTGGAAAGCGTAGGTTCTCTGTGCGTTTGTCAGTTCGGGCAGGGTTGCGCTCAGACGGATGACTTCTTTCTGTATGGGTGTCTTGGGTTTCATAGGTTCAGAATAATGAAAGTTCAACTTGTTGTGCGTTTGTCTTTTGGTTCGCCTTAGCCTTGTTCCGGTTTTGCATCTTGCGCAGTTCCTCGTCTTGGTATTGGCGGATGGCTCTCTGCCTTGCTTCCGCCTTTTCCTCGTCCGTCAGTTCAACTCCGCATACCATGACTTGGCACGGGATTGGTTTGCCGATGTCGATGTCGTCCTCGTCAAAATAGTGTACCGCTTGCGACAAGACTTCCCCTGCGGTAACGCCTATGCCGTTGCCTCCATTGCATTGGCTTTTCGCCCAATGCAACAAATAGGTGATGCAATCGTCCATGTTCTTGTTCGGCTTGCTGTAACTTGCTGCAAACAGCTTGTCCTCCGCCGCACGGCTGTCCAAATAGGCTTGGATGGTCCGCTTGAAATGGTCTGTTCCGTTCATATCTGTATGTATTTTAGTTATTTGAAAAATTCTCCGTTGGATAAAAACTCGTATTCGTTGGCTTCGCAATCACGCTCAAAGGCTTCCTCGTTGCTAGCATATTCCACATCATCCCTGCAAAAGCGGAAAAAGCTGTCGATGCAGTCATTCATCAAGTCATACAAGTTCGTATGCTTGTCGGGGACTTTCAGAAAGTCGTATATGGGTTTCAGTATGTCCATGTCCGCACAATAACCCGTCAGCACACAATCATTGGTTACGGATATCCGACTTCTGCGCTGTTTGTGGAAGTCCTTTTTGTGCCAATAGGTCTTGGGCTTGAAAAGGTTGTGCCAATAGTTGTTCACGATGAATTTCAGCAACCGCACACCGCACAGTTCTTCCTCTTCCCCGCTGTAATTTGAGATGAATTGGAAATTATAGGTACAGGCATCATAATTCCACCTGCTTACCTTTACCTTGAAAATCTCCTCAAAGGCTTTCAACGTTGCCCTGTTGTCGGATGCGTCATATTCAAAGCCTTTCAACCACTTCCAATAGGCGTTCTCTTTCGCCTTGTCCGAAAGCTCGTCCACCTTGTAAACTTCGTATTTCCTCGTTTCCGTTCTCATAACTTTGCTCTATTGTTCGTCCAACATATTGTGATAAAACAACTCGTCATCCCGTCCGTAGATTTCCATCGTAGGGTTGTTGTCGTTTTCCGCAGGGGACAGTCCTTCCACCGTTTCGGGGTTCAATTCGTAGTCGCAATAGATGACGTTCTCGTCCATACCGATATGGCTGTTCACGTCTTTATCTTCCCATGAAAGAATGATGGATTTGGCTTCTTCATAGCTGTTCGCTTTGATGGAGAAGCGGGTACGTTCCCAGCAAGTTACCTTGCAATCCATATAAAAGTCAAAAGTTTCCATTGTCTGTAATTTAAGATGGTTATACGGTTTTCTGTAAAATCTCTATGTGGTATTGGGGCGGGCATTCCAAGATGAGAAAGGCGATGAAGTCCTTTCTTGCCTCCTTGTTCAACTCGTGGTACAACCTCCTGAATGAGGAAAAGTTACCGTTGATGCACACCTCTACCATATACTCGAAGATGTTGTCCACCTCGTAATACCTGCATTGTTGTGCCACTGTCTTGCTGTGTCTTTTCGCCATATCCGTATGAATTAAAGGGTTAATAACCAAATGAAAATTCCGATAGCTGCCACTACTGAAAGCAGGGCGGTGAGGATGCCGAACATGAAGTTCAACATACCCAGCAGGATTTCCCCTGCGATGCCCACCGCCAAACCTCCTGCGCAAAGGGTAATGCCCCATGCTGCTCTCACCATTGCGGACAATACGCTCCGCATAGCCTTTCCGATGTCGTTCAATGTCATTCTCATATCTTCCAATTTTTAGATTGTTGTTACTTGTCTTGCTCGGATGGGGAGGTCGGGTCGAGTCCTTTTTCTTTTCGCCTCTCCGTATGTCCGATGTCTCCTTGTGACGTCTTCCGACCGCGCACCGGTCGTTTTCGTTTCAGGGGAAAAAGCAAAGGTCAGGGGAGTAGGTTCAGCAAATTTTTTCGACAGAATACTACCTGAGCCTGCGAAGTGTGGAGATTGTGGCTAAAAAATTTGTGTTCCTAATCCCGTCTTTACCTTTGCCCCTGCAACGAAAATGACCACTGATGCCGTCTGGAATGGCGGCATGGGGACATTGGCATACACTTGGAGAGACGGAAAGGAAAAGGGGGAAGTATGTGAAATGGCGCAACGCGCCACAGGAAAATCGAAAGGGCGGCGCAACTGACAAGGGAAAGCCTCGCTTTCCTGCCGCCGTGACGGAAGTCCCGTGACCGTCATTGTCATGCGGGCATGGCTTGCGGTCGCGGGTGTTCCTCCGGCGGCATCTGTCTGAAAATGGTCTTGCCTGCCATTGCTCCGATTGGCAACGGCAGGGCAAGACGGTTGGAAGACAGGCCACACATGACAGCCGGGAATAGTCGCAGGAGCAGATTCACGCTTGCCGTGTCCTGCATCCGGCGGCATTTCCGGCTGACAACGGAAACGAAAAAAGAAAAACGAATAAGACGGTCTTGGCCGTTCAGCACAAGCACATAAAAGAAGTGTCCGCGACGATGGCAGTGTCACTGGTGACATTGTGGTCGTCGTGGGCTTTTCTTTGCTTGTGCTGCTTCTGAAATGGGCTTGCGCACATCAAGCCGGAAGCCGTTTTCAGAACAGGAAAAATGATGGAGGATAAAATTTGCGGGCGAAATAAAATTGCGGGAAATTTTGCAAAGACGGGGACTGTTTTGTACCTTTGCAAAAAGTAAGGACGTTCTTTCGCTTGATGCAAAATGAGGCAGATTATAGAAGTTCGCTGGTTTCTAAACCGTTAACAAGTCTGTTTTGTTTCTCTGTTAATTATCTCATAGCTTGAAAGATACAATTTTTATTGTGTCTTACCATTTGGTTCATACTTGAAGATTGAGAGTGCGACGTTTGCTTCTGCTCAGTCTGTGAATAACTTGTGTTCAGTTGCAAAACTAAACGCTTGGCAAGCTCAGATTTAAGATTCAGACGGAAAGAATAACGTTCGAGTCCAGTATTCATAATAATACCTTCTTGATCGGTGTAGCCGGCAGTAATATTATATTGAGTCATCTTGTTACCACCATTGACAGCCAACTGGTGGTCCTGAGATACTGCCGTCTGGTACATTAAGTCCTGCCAGTCAGTTGAATAAATCTTATATCTTTCCAAGGCATCATCTGTATGTCTGGGGACTTTTGTACTTGGAATGACGTTTCCTTGCATATCGTAGCCGTTAGAGGTTCGATCCAATTCATTCTCAAAAAGCGCATAGTCATGAGCATTCAGTAAATTATAGCGTTTGGAAATGTTGGAAATATCTACACGGGCATTGTAATTCACATTGACTTTTCCTTCTTTTCCCTGTTTGGTTGTGATCAGAATAACTCCGTTCGTAGCACGTGAACCATAAATAGCCGTTGCGGAAGCATCTTTCAGAACCTGGATAGATTCAATATCATTGGGATTGATGGAAGCTAGCGGATTCATCGCCGGCTGTTGGCTCAACTCACTGGTGCCACCATTTACACTTGCTGTTGCAGCCTCTATCGGGAAACCGTCGACTACATAAAGCGGGTCTGTATTGCCTGACAGTGTAGAGACACCACGTATTTGAATATTCATGCCCGCTCCGGGTGCACCACTGTTAGCTGCGATACTGACGCCCGCTATACGTCCCTGCAAAAACTGGTCGGCACTTGTGATAGGCATAATCTCAGCTTCATTCTTCATACTGACAGCACTTACCGAACCGGAAAGGTCGGATTTACGAACAGTTCCATAGCCGATGACCACCACCTCGTCCAAATTGCGTGATGCTTCCTGCATTGTAATCGTCATCTTCCCTTTTAACTGTACCGGAACAGTTATAGTAGTAAATCCGATATACGATATCTGTAACTGGGCCTTGGGATTTTTTACTTCCAGCGAGAAGTTACCGTCAATGTCTGTAATGGTTCCGTTGTTAGCACCCTTCACTTGGATTGTAGCTCCAATGATAGGAGACTTTCCTTCATCAACTACCACACCGGAAATTTTATGAGACTGTGCTGATACGGTTGATATATATCCTAAAAAGCATATTAGTAGGACTAAGTATCTATCCGTCAACTTAAATCGAATCTTCTGTTTCATAATATTATATTCGTTATTCATTGATTGTTAAACCTTATTTTAATAAGCCCTGTAATGTCGGGTATTCACTTCCCATTTCCCAAACCGTACTGAAATTCCAGTTTGTGAATGAAGATGTGTTCTTCATTTCACTTGCAGACAGGTTCTTATAACTGGAAGAACCACCTGATATGTATGAGTCACTTCCGCTACTCTGTGACTTTCCGTCTTCGTTCAAAGAGAAACAGCTTTTCATTGTTATTTGAGAAATCTTGCCATCAGTACGATGGAACAGTCCGTTTCCGAAAGAAGCCCCGTTCGCAGTTGTCATGTCTCCTACGTTATGACAGTTTTCGATTGTCATGCCACCTCCTGCTGCTATAGTACATGTCGCTACAATTCCTGCGGCATTGCTGTTGCCATTGGTAGCTGTACCTGTGCTCTTTATCGCACCTGTATTGTAGCAATCTCTGACTATAGCATTGGTTCCACCCATACGTGCGATGATACCACTTGCCGAGCCCATCGCAGTGATAGAACCAGTATTGTAAGACTGGGATATTTCGGTATCAATAGTTGCACGACCGACAATTCCTCCTACTTGATTGTTAGCCTGAGTTCCAGAAATTTCTCCTGAATTTGCACAACCAGTCACTTTGATCAGGTCATTTCCTGCTGCTCCCGCTATTGAACCGACCACACCTCCAACCGGTGATTTGCTGCTGCAAACTACATTCGCTTTATTGGTACAATATGCAACGGCAGGAGCATTGTTAGCATCACGCATTATGATTCCTACAACCCCACCGACACAACCGGCTGTCCCTTCAATAGCCGCTGTATTAGAGCAATAGGAAACTTCGCCTTTCTCGGTGAGATAACCGACAATTCCTCCGAGATAGATTTCAGCATCCGTAGTTGCAGCCGTACTGATGCTTCCCTCATTACCTGTTGTGTGGCAAGAGATAATTTTACCAGAACAGTTACCGGCAATCGCACCAACTTTGGCTTTGGCCTTGATAACAACATTCTCGATACATACATTACGTACGATACCTTCTGCACCGATAGAAGCGAACAAACCGCAATTAGTATTGGAACTTTTATTCAGCGTCCAGTTCTTTATCTTATATTGTTCGGAAGAACGTCCTGTACCGGTATCGATAATATCTCCCTTAGTTGCTTCGTATACTCCGGTGAAATTACCGTTATAAGTGTTATTGACCAGTTCTGTACTGATAGGTGCCATATCTATGCCTGTAAGGTCAATATCTACAGTCTGTTTGTAGTTCTTATCAAGATACTTGCTGACGTTCCTCAAATGACGGGGCTTCGTGATAATATATTCAGATCCTTTTTCTCCGTCTCCACTGGTCTCGTCAAACAGATTGTGTGCCTCTATAATTTCACTTCCCATCTGAGCTACAGTTCCTCCGCCAATGTTTGCGTAAGAGAATAACTGAATAGAAACCATTCCTACATATCCTTTCCAGTCAATAACATCCAGATTGTAAGATGCCGTTCCCGAAGGAATATCGATTGTGTTTTCGTTCTGGTCTGCAATGACTTTCAGCTTATAGCCGTCCACACCGGTAATTTCATTCCATGAAAGCAGGAAATCGTTGTGATCATCCAAAGTAATGACAGGAGCTTCCAGTTTGTCGGCCTGAATGACAGGAATACTCAGACTCTTGTCGGCAGCTGTAAAAACCAAACTGGCTTTACGTACCACTTCTGTCGTATTACTCTCGGTAGTGACTTTCAAAGTGGCTGTTCCTTTTCCTGTAACAGGAGTTACTGTACACCATTTAACCGGAGTATGGGTCGGTTCATCCACTACTTCGACATTCCATTCTACCGCATTGGTTTGTAGAGTAATATCCTTTTCACCTCCTCCAATGTTATATTGCAGTTCTTTAGAGTCCGCAGCCAAAGAAGTTTCGCTGGCTTCTTGCTCCACAGTTACTATCTTTATCTCCTGCGATTCATTGATAAGAAAAGTCAGTTCTGCCGTACGAGGTTCATTCCATGGATTCTCAGAATACGAAACAGGCACTTGGGAATATTTGAACCCTTCTGTTTCTGATACGCTGCACCATGCTTGTGAACTACTTAACGTCCATTTATCATCAGATATCACTTTCAATATATAGGTTCCCTCTGGTCCCGGTACTTGTAGAGGGGACTGAGTGAGCTCGTTTAAGGTCAAATAAGTTTCAGCGACCTTTGCATCCGGTTCGGGATATACAATATCTTCTTGTTGACACCCCGCGAAACATACAGCAGTCAGCATGATGACGGCTAGTTTACGATACTTATTTTTCATATGTTATAAATTAAAGATTATAATTCCGATACTTCTTATTTGAGATATTCTTCTACAGGAGTATACCATTTGCCAACCTTGAATTCGATCTCACTTTCTACTCCGATATGATCTGCCATTTTTTGGTAATCATGAATCATTCGGTTCAGTATTTCAGGCTCCCTATCTGCGAGATTCCGCATTTCAGTAGGATCATTCTTCAAGTTGTATAGCCTCCATTTCGGCTCTTTATATTCCTGCACTATTTTCCATTCTCCGTCACGCAGCATTTTGTTGCCTTCGTGTTCCACAATGGTCGGTTTGGTTTGCTTTACCAGTTCTCCCTTTAATAAAGGCAGTAAGGATATACCTTCCATTGGAGGTACTTTATGGCCGCCACGCGAAGAGGGATAAGTAGCGCCTGTAAGTTTCACCAAAGTAGGCATGATATCTACTATATGTCCGTAATTGTCTTTTTGAATAGTGCCGTTCAGACTTTTATCAATTCCATTCGGATAGGAAACAATAAACGGTGTGTTGCAACCTCCTTCATGACCGTGATGTTTGTACAAGAAGAATGGTGCATTAGCAACGTCTGCCCAGGCAGCACCCAGAAAAACTGTACTCCCCGCTGAACCGGGATTCTTTCCAGCAAAGCGTCCTTCTATGCCCGGTTCTCCATTTCCACCATTGTCCGAAAGGAGGATAATCAGGGTATTATCCAGCACACCTTTTTCTTTTAAATGTTCTACCACACGCCCGATACTCCGATCTACTTCCTCAATAACAGCTGCATAAATAGCCATCTGCATGTCATAGCGCTCCTTTTCTTCCTGAGTCAGTGAATCCCATTCCGGAACCTTGGGATTACGAGGTGTTAACTGGTCAGGACGCTCGAATAACCCTAATTCTAATTGCTTTTTGAATCGTGCATTACGCACATCTTCCCATCCCTTCATATATTTTCCCTTATATTTATTGATGGTTTCTACAGGAGCCTGCAAGGGAAAATGTGCAGCATTATGTGCCAGATACCAAAAGAAGGGCTGTTTTTCTTCAATAGCTTCATCAATAAACTTTAATCCAAAATCTGTCCACAAATGAGTAGAATACCAATTTTCAGGTAAACGATCATCATCGAATCCAATTTCTTCATCATTCAAATAAAGATTTCGTTGGTTGGTTCTTTCTTTTTTATTCTTCTTCAATGATTTGTCAGAAGAAAAATAATAGCCGCCAAACGGAGCGTTCAGTGAACGGTCAAATCCTCTGCTTATTGGAGTAACACCTTGAAAATATCCTAAATGCCATTTACCTGTCATGACATTAAAATATCCAGCTGTTTTCAATGCTTCAGGCAAGAAAACATTATTCTCATTTGGATATCCCTGATATGCCGGATAACCCGGAACTTTCCCTAAAGCACCATTCCCAACTTGATGAGGATATAAACCAGTAATCAACGAAGCCCTGGTTGGCGCACTCCGAGCCTGGTTATAAAAATGACGTAGTCTAATACCATTTTCAGCAAGCCGATCTATATTAGGAGTATTTATTTCCGAACCATAACATCCGAAATCGGAATATCCGACATCATCCAATAATATAAGGACAATATTAGGTTTTGATACATTCTGCTGGGCCAATACAGGACAAGCACCTATTGACGCACCAAGGGTCAACATAAAAGTATAATCTATTCTTTTCATGGCTATATATTATTTTTTATTATTAGGAAATGGAATTAAAACTTTTGTCTCAGCTGCCCATACGGCCCATTTGTCCGATAACTGTTTAAGGATATCCGGATGAACGGCTGACAAATCACAAGCCTCCACGCGGTCTTTCCCGATATCATATAATTCCCAAACTTTTCCTTCCTGATCCCATACCGCTTTCCAGTTTTTCCAACGGACAGCTCTATTACCCTGATGTTCCCAATACATATATTCATGAATGGAAGAAACTTTTCCTTTTATAGCCGGCATAAGATCAGTGCCCACTAAAGGATGTATCTTATTACCATTGTGAAAGGTAGAAGGATATGTGGCACCAGTTACATTCAGTATGGTCGGCATGATATCCGGAAGATATCCGGGAACGTGGCACCATGTATTTTCAAAACCTTTCAAACGATTTTTCCATGTAATTATCAACGGAGTAGATATTCCCCCTTCGTATGCACGTTGTTTGTACTTTCTGAATGGAGTATTTGAGGTCTGAGCCCAAGCTTTGCCATACGAAGGATGGCCGCTTACCGCCGGATTATTGATATCTTTTTGCTTGCCACCACCAAGTTCATTATGCGGTTCGGCACATGCCCCGTTATCAGACATGAAAAAGATCAAAGTATTATCCAACTTTCCACTCTTTTTCAGGCTCTCAATCAGTTTTCCTATGTTATAATCCATACAATGCACTTGTGCAGCATAAACAGCCATTCTATAAGCTGTATGATCTTTTTCTGCTTCAGAGAGCTCTTCCCACTGACGATTCTCCCATTCAGCAAAACCGATCTCTGAGTCGATTATTCCTAAATCGGCCATACGTTTATGGCGTTCTTTACGAATCTGGTCCCAGCCTTTCGTACGATACAGTTCATAATATTTCTCTATATCTGCTTCTTTAGCTTGTAAAGGCCAATGCGGAGCATTATATGCTAAATATAAGAAAAAGGGAGTATTATCTTTTTGTTCATTTATAAAATTAACGGCATAGTCTGTAAACGCATCGGTAGTATAATAAGGTGCCTCGGGTGCAGGTAACTTTTCGTTGTCTAGGACCAATCCTCTTTCACCTTCTGGCCTCAGATAACTGCAAGCCCCTGCCAATATACCATAAAAACGTTCAAAACCACGCTGCAAAGGCCATTTTTCCATGCCATGCATCCCTAAATGCCATTTGCCCGTCATATAGGTATGGTAACCTGAACTTTTAAGAACTTCGGCAATAGTCACACAATTACGGTTCAAAGCCCCCCTATATTCAGCAACACCCCAGTCTTTCGGATCTTTATCGACATTTTTAAAAGGATCTTCTGACATCCATCCTATCCCAGCTTGATGTTGATACAAACCAGTCATAAGACTTGCCCGGGTTGGGCAGGAACGAGAAGTATTATAAAATTGAGTCAGCCGGATTCCCTGTAACGCCAAACTATCAATATGCGGGGTTTCTATCTCGCTACCATAACATCCGATATCGGAATAACCCATATCATCTGCCAATATCATAACTATGTTCGGACGCTCTTGTCCCGAGAGATTTCCAAACTGTAAAAAGGATAAAGCAACTATGCCTCCTATTCTTTTTCGAGATATAAAATTACCATCCATCATAATACATATTGTTTTATATACTTCTATTATTTCCACATTGGCTTGATAACATTTTCTTTATCAATCGTTATACTATATACGTCATTTTCCTTTTTTAAGATTAACGGAACAATGCGTGTCTTACGCGGCTGCACAATTGAATCTGAATGATGAACATGATATACATAGTAATATCTTCCGTCCAAACCTTTAAACAAATCCCCATGTCCGGAGCCGTTTTCGTGGACGATGCTTCGGTGAATAATAGGATTGTTTGCATGCTTCTTCCACGGACCGTAAGGAGACGTAGACGTAGCATATCCCACAGCATAATCTATATTCTTGAAATGATTGGCAGAATAGAACAAATAATATAAATCATCGAGTTTGACAACAGTAGGACCTTCCATTACTGGTGCCGATTTATAATTAGGCGTTCTTTCCCATGCCTCCGTATTATCGAAACACTTTTTCAGAGTTTCGGGCTTAATACAGCCTTTCTGCAAGTCAAATTCAGCTACCCACAGATAATTTCCTTTGTTGAAACGTACATGATACAAGTAGTACTTTCCATCTGAATCTTTGAATAAAAATGAATCGATATTTTTGGCCGTCTCGTCAATAGGACGTATGGAGTCTTGTCTGAATGGACCATATACAGAGTTGGAGGATGCCAGTGCAGTATGTTCATTAGCCGTATATGTCAGATAATACCTATTTCCTTCCTTAAATAATTGCGGAGCCCAGAATCCTCTTTCACCATAAGCGGAATCTCCCTTGCGTAGTATCAACTGAAGAGTATCTCCATTAGCAGTCTTCCATTCCTTCAAATCTGTAGATTCGAATATAGCAAATCCATTAGGTTCTCTATTGCGCGTACCTGTGAGATAATACTTGCCATTTTCTACAAATATAGTCGGATCTGCAAAGGTAATTTCATTCAATTTATCGTCTGTTTTTTCTTCTTTTGCAGTCTTGCAACATACACAAGCTAAAATGGTGAATGTCGCCAATAAAAATTGGATGAGTGTTTTCATATGATTCTAAAAAGTTAAACGTTATTTATGTATGATTGTGATGCAGCAAAAGTAAAAGAAAAAAGGTGTAGACGATAGAAAATATGTTTTATTATGAGCACACATGTTCAGAAACTATCCTTCTACACCAATTCCTGCAAAACAATCTAATACCTAATCAATCAAATGCTTTCCAGAAGGGGTTATCGGGCTTATTTTAATGGTTCTTCTTCCACCTCACTACGATAAAATCCATCTGTTTGCACAAAAAATTCCTGCTTTAACCGCTCAAGCAGTTCCGGATGTCTGCCAGCTACATTAGATTTCTGTCCCTTGTCTGATTTTACATCAAACAGACTGAATTCATCCAAGTTCCCCAATTCATTTCCGGTCAGGTTTCTTTGCGAACCTTTATAAGGTGGCATCATAATCCAGTCACCACTGCGGTAACCCAGTCTGCCTTGAGCTTCAATAATCAAATTTTCACGAGCTTTCAGTTCTGTTCCCATGAATGCATTTAAATAGTTGCGACTATCCAGTCCATCCGGCAGAGTGGCTCCCACCATGCTTCCTAAAGACGCCAACAAGTCCATCTGGCAGACTAGTGCATCCGATTTTACAGGCTGAATCTTTCCTTTCCAATAAACGAATAAAGGAATATGTGTACCTCCATCGAACAAACTATATTTACCACCACGTAATCCTCCGGCAGGAGCGTGCTTGCCAGCCAGTTCGGGAGCACCATCTTTATATCCATCATTCAAAACCGGACCATTGTCACTTGAAAAAATAATCAGAGTCTTTTCCAGAAGTCCTTCTTTCTTCAAATAAGTTAGTAATTCACCCACACACCAGTCTGCTTCCACAATTGCATCTCCACGAGGTCCCATAGTCGTTTTCCCAACAAAACGTTGATGAGGCGCGCGTGGCACATGAGGTTCATGCAAACCATAATAAAGAAAGAATGAAGAGTCTCTGTGTTCAGTAATAAAGTTCTTTACCTTGTCTACAAAATAATCAGCCATATCTTCGTCTTTCCAACGGGCTTTCTTCCCACCTTTCATATAACCGATACGGGGTATTCCATTTACAATCGAATTATTATGTCCGTGCGCCCATTGCATTTTCAGCATTTCGGGATTGGATATAGCAGTCGGCTCCCCCTCAAAGTTCTGTTCATAACTCACCTCAATAGGATCTGACGGATCACGACCTACCACATCCCCATTTTCTACATAAACAGTCGGAACGCGGTCATTTGTTGCCGCAATCAGACAAGAGTAATCAAAGCCAATCTCTTTTGCTCCCGGCTTGACTGTCTCATTCCAATTGACATTTCCATTTCCCATGCCCAAATGCCATTTTCCGATAGCTCCGGTCACATAACCACACTCTCGCATCATCTTTGGTAAAGTGTATTGGCTCTCGTTGATAATAAGAGGAGCATCACCCGGAAGGATTTTTGCATCTTTATTCTTCCATGGATACATTCCGGTCATTAGGGCATAACGACTGGGGGTAGAAGTAGCCGAAGTAGCATATCCATTTGTGAAACAAACTCCCCCACGGGCAAGACTGTCAATATTCGGTGTATGAATAGTAGTTGAACCATAAGCACTGACATCACCGAACCCCAGATCATCAGCAAGAATGACAATCACATTCGGCTTTTCTTCTACCTGCTGTGAAGTGCAACCTGCTAAAGATAACGCAGGAACAAGATAGATTATTTTTTTCATAATATTATATAGTTTATAATGATGCAAATTTAGTCAGTGCTTATTTATTTAAATAGAACATATGTTTAATAATAGGGAGTAATGTCCATCCATATCTATAAATGCACTATCTTAATATACAAACCTAACTTCACATCACCCCAATTTAACTCCCTTACGCTATTTGAAGTACCCCATATATCAAAGACCAAATTAAAAAATTGGAGGGTGACTGTTTTACAACCACCATCCTTTGCTGGTTATTGTTCTAAGTTAGTAATTTTATTCACTTTTACTTTTGCGTTTCAATTGTAAAAGCATCTTTTTTTCATAACTTTGTCCTCTGTATCCTTATTGTCTTTTTCTGTCGGAATATAACTTAATGATCCGGGATACTTCATAACATATGCAGATTCGACTACTACAACTAGCTGTTTTACTCATTTGCCTGTCCGGATGCATCGATAGACATACGAATACTCCCGCATTTTATGTCTGGAAAAGCAAATTGAGTGCAGAAGACGCGGATACTGCTTATCTGAATACACTCGGAGTCCAAAAGATATATGCCCGTATGTTCGATGTAGACAATAAAGGAAATGGGGCATTCCCTACGGCAGACTATTCGCCTTCTTCCGGCAATCCCGACTTTCAGCAAGAGGTAGTCCCCGTTATATTTATCACCAACCAAACCATCCTGCAATGTCCTGCCGCAGATATAGAAAAGCTTGCCCGCAATTGCGCCGACCGGATAGATACCGTTTACCGTTCGCATTTCAACAAGCTCCCAAATGAATATCAGTTCGACTGCGACTGGACGGTAAAGACAAAAGAAAACTACTTCAACTTCCTGAAACACATCCGGAAACTAAGGAAAGGAGCCCTGGTAAGTTGCACCATCCGCCTTCATCAAATCAAGTTCAAGGACAAAACCGGAATACCTCCTGTGGACAAGGGAACGCTGATGTATTACGCTTCATCGGAACCTACGGACTTCGAAAACAAAAACACCATATTAAACAATAAAGACGCTGCTTCATATATCAAAGACGTCGGCTCCTATCCGCTGCATCTGGACATCGCCCTGCCGCTCTACAGTTGGGGAATAGTGAGAAATCCGTTCGGACAGATTAAACTGATTAACGGAATCCGCCAAGCTACTATCGGCGCACATCCCGAATATTATAAACAAACGAAAGAAGGTGTCTACAACATACTCCAATCGCACTATCTGGGCGGAGTATGGGTGAACAAAGACTACGAACTCAAAGTAGAAGAGGTCAGCCCGGAAACCTTGCTCGAAGCGGCCCAACTCCTACAAAGGAAACTACGAAAAGAGAACAGGGAAATCATCTTCTACCATCTGGACAAAGAGATTCTCAAACAATATTCCACACAACAATTAACTAACATCATAAACGCTTTCTCATGAAATACCTGAAACGTTCTATCCTCACACTCGCCATAGCGGTGATTCCCTTCCACTCCTACGTCAACGGATGCGGAGGCGATTACTACGATTATATGAACTACTATAATCTTTTCGACCAACTTCTTTTAGAGAACAAAGGTCTGCAACCTTTCCTCCTGACCACAGACTACGCATTCTATGGAGAAGACACGAATCCGGACGCCGAACAGCAGCCCGACGAGAACCTGAATGCGTGGATGACATTCTTCAAGAAAAACAACACCCTGCAAGAGATGGATACAGCACAGTTCAAAACATTGCTCTATTCCGCTTCTTACCAGTCGTTAAAGCAACCTTCTTCCCCATACGTCATCGCCCTGAACAAGACAGACGCAGGAAAGCAGACCCTCACTTACCTACAATATGCAAAGGAACTGGAACCCTACGCGCAACTATCAGAAAACGATGGCTGGTGGGACATGAAACGTGCCGCCTCCCCTTCGGAAGAGACGTACGCCCACTACAAAAACAAAGGGCTGGAACTCTACCAGCACTGCCCATATCATGAACTAAAATTAAGATACGGCTACCAGCTCGTACGCTTGGCGCACTATATGCGCAACAAGAACAATGAAGCCATCCGAATGTATAACCTATACGTGAAACCTCTCAAACAGGAACATTATATCTACTACGCCGCCCTTGAACAAACAGCCGGCGCCCTCTACAACATAGGCAAACTGGCAAATGCCAACTACCTCTACTCCCGTGTGTTCGACCATTCGGACAACAGAAAGAAAATAGCCTATTCCAGTTTCAGAATCCAAAGCGAAGTAGACTGGAACGAAGCGATGACCTGGTGTAAAGACAATCGGGAGAAAGCGGCCATGTACGCGCTCCGAGGGTATAATACCTTCTCCAACGAACTGGAAGAGGTGGAAAATATTCTCGAAATATATCCCGAATCCCCCTATATCAAGCTGCTCGCCATCCGTTATATCAACAAGATGGAAAGGAATGTGCTGACCCGCTACAATCATTCGAATGCCACAGATGACACAAGCTCATTCATGCAGCCTTCCGGAAAAGTACTTGCAGAGTATGAACGCGGACAGAAGGTTATCAAAGCAGTGATGAATCACCCCAAAGTGAGCGACAAAGACTTTTGGGCTCTCTACCTGGCACACCTGTCGTTCCTCTGCAAAGACTACCAACAAGCAGCCGCACTCATCGACTCCGTCCGAACCACGAAACCCGAATTGCTGAAACAAAAAAGCCGTACACAATTCAGCCTCTATCTGGCACAACTGAAGTTTATCGGTACAGACGAAGAAAAAACGATCCGCCAATACCTGCAAACGAGTAATGCCGATGAAGATTTCATCAACGAAATTGTCGGTCATCTCTATAAGATGCAGAAGGACTACGGCAAAGCATTCCTTACTCACAACCGTATAGAGGACTTACGCCAGAATCCGGATCCGAATATTATCAACTCACTCATGAGTAATGCTGAGAAAGAAAATGACCAAGCACTGTTAACCCAGCTTTACGAATTGGAAGGAACTTACTTCCTGCGCATGAATAACTTTGAAGAAGCTGCGAAATGGTTTGCCAAAGTTCCGCCATCTTACAGTATCACTCACTATGATTACGATTATGAAACAGAGAAATATATTCCTGTAGAAATCCTGCCGAACGAGTTCAACGGCTATTCAAAAATCTCCCCATTGATATTCAGTAATGGATTCAAGAGACTGTTTAGTGTACCTGCCGATTCGCAGCTGACAGATACGATGTACGAACAGTATCCCTACCTGAACCAAGAACACGATAAGGCTACATTGACCGCTGCCCTGATGCAACTGGAAAAAGAAAGCCAGATGATGACGGAAGAAAGCGCACGAGCTGCCTATATGCTGGCCAACTATTATTATAACATATCCCCTACCGGTTACTACAGGAATATTCCCACGTACTTCAGAGATAATTCCTACTGTTGGTCTGCGTATGGATCATACGGCTCGGCAGTTTCAAACCGTATTCCCGATTACAGCAAAGAGTACAATTACAGGGACTTCACCCAAGAATACATGACTATCAACAACATGGAGAACGCCCTTGCCCTCTACGAACAGGCTGCCACTTACTTTACCGATCGTGAATGGAAAGCACGCGCATTGTTTATGGCATCCTCCTGTACAATGGACCTTTATGCCCAAAACTGGTGGGATAACTGGAACAACATCCTCGACCCTGATTTTAAACGGTCGGATGAAGAAAAGAAGGTGGACAGCTATTTCTACCAACTGGCAAAATCCTATTCCGACACGCAGTTCTTCAAGCAAGCTGTGCACGAATGCAAATATTTTGACTACTACGTAAAGAATGAATTCTAATTCTCCCAACCATTATTTATAATATGAGAACAACAACATTTAAAACTAAGATTGCAGCTGTCGCTATGTTACTGACAGGACTGACATTATCTTCTTCCTTGCTTGCACAAGACATTTCGGGCACTTGGCATGGTAAACTCTCCCTTCCTGCCGGCTCGTTAACCATTGTATTCCATATCAAGCATACGGAACAGGGAACTTATGTGGCAACTCTTGACAGCCCCGATCAGGGAACCAAAGATATAAAAACAGAAACAACTTCTTTTCAAGACTCTACACTGACTGTTCAGATACCGATTATCCATGCCTCTTATAAAGGGAAACTGAATGCGGACCAAACCATTACCGGCACATTCACACAAGGAATGCCCCTCCCATTGAATCTGACGAAAGGAGAGTTTAGCGGACCTAAACGCCCGCAGGAGCCTCAGCCACCTTTTCCTTATAAGGTCGAGGAAGTCAGCGTAAAGAATACGCAGGACGGAATCACTCTGGCAGGCACATTAACCCTTCCGGAGAAAGGGAGTAAATTTCCGGCTGTAGTATTGGTTACAGGAAGTGGTGCTCAAAACAGAGATGAAGAAATCATGGGGCATAAACCTTTTCTTGTTATCGCCGATTATCTGACACGTAACGGAATTGCCGTACTAAGATGCGATGACCGTGGCACAGCTGCTTCACAAGGAGATTATGCAAGTGCTACCAATGAAGATTTTGCAAAAGATACGGAAGCAGCGCTGAACTATCTACGCAGCAGAAAAGAAATTAATACCCGGAAAATCGGCATTATCGGACATAGCTGCGGTGGAACAATCGCATTTGATATTGCCGCCAAAGACCCCAACATCTCATTTATCATATCATTGGCAGGAGCTGCCGTGCGAGGTGACAGCTTGATGCTTAAACAAGTGGAATTGATTTCCAAGTCGCAAGGGATGCCCGATCCGGTGTGGCAGACAATGAAACCATCCGTTCGCCACAGATACTCTTTATTACAGCAAACGGCCAAGTCGTCGGATGAAATCAGAAAAGAGGTGTACGCTGATGTTACCAGAACCATGTCTGCCGAACAGTTGAAAAACCTGAATACCGTACAACAACTATCTGCCCAAATAAACTCCATGACCTCGCCGTGGTATCTCCACTTTATGAGATACGATCCGACTGCAAGTCTGAAAAAAATAAAGTGTCCGGTCCTCGCATTAAACGGAGAAAAAGACATTCAAGTAGATGCCG
Source organism: Bacteroides sp. MSK.20.82 (assembly GCF_019052485.1). Taxonomy (NCBI): domain Bacteria; kingdom Pseudomonadati; phylum Bacteroidota; class Bacteroidia; order Bacteroidales; family Bacteroidaceae; genus Bacteroides; species Bacteroides sp. MSK.20.82. The sequence continues at coordinate 43,533 of NZ_JAHQUN010000020.1, read as the reverse complement.
ATATGAATCTGACTGCTATCAAGCAGCACATCAGCGAGAACGGAAACAAGAATGTAACAATCAAAGCCTATCCAAATCTAAACCACTTGTTTCAGACTTGTGAGAAAGGAACTTTAGCCGAATACGGACAACTGGAAGAGACGATAAATCCGGAAGTCTTGAAAGACATGACTGAGTGGATAAAGAAGCAGCAATAAGTTTACTAATGATATACTTTGGGGGCAGTATTTCTTAATATCACATTCTTTTTTTTCCAATTCTTGCAAATGTTTGAAGAATTTGCAAGAATTGGAAAGGATTGGAAAGGATTGGAAAGAAAGGCAACTAACTATAAAGCACAATGCCACATCAAACCTATTACTTTAAACATACACAGACATTGTGCAAATTGATTTAAATCAAAATCGTTCATGACGAACTCATTCTGAGAGATTTTGTTTTACCTTTGCACCCCGTAAAAATACGCTAAATAAAGAAGGTAAAAAGTAACAGGTATCAGGTTGAGTTTCGTATGAAGAAGAGTCTTATTGCATTGGCATTCGGTACCCTCGGATTGGGTATCGCCGAGTTTGTAATGATGGGTATACTGCCCGATGTAGCCAGAGATTTAAAGATTAGCATCCCTGCTGCCGGACATTTCATTTCCGCCTACGCACTAGGCGTTTGTGTCGGCGCCCCTGTATTGACATTAGCACGTAAATATCCACTAAAACATATATTGCTGGTATTAGTCACGCTGATTATGGTAGGTAATATCTGTGCGGCATTATCACCTAACTACTGGATGCTGCTTATCTCCCGCTTCATCTCCGGACTTCCTCACGGAGCCTATTTCGGGGTCGGTTCTATCGTCGCGGAAAGGCTCGCCGATAAAGGCAAGAGTTCAGAAGCTGTCTCCATCATGATAGCCGGAATGACCATCGCCAACCTGTTCGGCGTACCGCTGGGAACTTCTTTAAGCACCATGCTTTCGTGGCGGGCTACCTTCCTGCTGGTAGGTCTTTGGGGAATCGTCATTCTGTATTACATCTGGCGTTGGGTTCCTCAGGTAGAAGGGCTGAAAGATACCGGTTTCAAAGGACAGTTCCGCTTTCTCAAAACTCCGGCTCCCTGGCTCATTCTGGGTGCTACGGCATTAGGTAATGGCGGCGTATTCTGCTGGTATAGCTATATCAATCCAATGCTCACTCATATCTCCGGTTTCTCTGCCGAAAGTATCACCCCGCTGATGATTCTTGCCGGATTCGGTATGGTCATGGGAAATCTGATCAGCGGGCGGCTCTCCGACCGCTACACTCCCGGAAAGGTAGGAACTGCCGCACAAGCACTGATCTGCCTGATGCTATTGCTTATCTTCTTCCTTTCTCCCTACAAATGGGCGGCTGCGCTATTGATGTGCCTCTGCACCGCAGGACTGTTTGCCGTATCCAGTCCGGAACAGATATTGATTATCCGTGTAGCCAAAGGAGGCGAAATGCTCGGAGCTGCCTGTGTACAGGTAGCGTTCAATCTGGGAAATGCCATCGGAGCTTATGCAGGAGGACTGGCAATCAGCGGCGGCTACCGTTATCCCGCCCTGACGGGTGTTCCGTTCGCATTGATCGGCTTCATCCTTTTCCTGATCTTTTATAAGAAGTATCAAGCCAAATACTAAACTTTGAGTCAAAGCAAGCCACTGGTAAATAACTTAATCCAAAGAAAAATAAATCACCCCAAGTAATACCGTAATACCCCAAACAAAACATACTTTTCTGCCGCCAAACGCAGATTAATGGGTTTTAATTGCAAATTAACTCTGTATTAATCGCCATCACACTATTTTATTAATGCCTCCCCTATAATTTTGCATCTGACGTACTTTCTCAATAAACAGATGAAAAACAATGAATGCTTTAAAAAAAAGTTGGATGTTATACTTGTGCATACTATGTGGATGGACAAGTGTGTCGGTAGATGCAAAACAGGACGATAAAACAGCGGGAAGATACACTCTTTCTCTGGATGGTGGAGAATGGCATTTATGGCAGGACAAGCAGGCGGAATGGAAAAACGATAAACTGTTTCTGCCGGAAGATGCTACGGATTTGTCACTCCTTCCTGTGAATGTTCCGACAGGAGGCTGGGAACAACTGAATCCGGCCAATGCCACAGCCGTGCAGGTGCCGGGAACCGTGGAGGAATATTGTACAGTTTCCAGTCGCCCAAGTCCGGACGATGGAGCAGGAGTCAGCTGGTGGTTTAGAACTATCAAACTCCCGGCAACACTGAAAGGCAGACGGGTGCTGATTCATTTTGAATCGGTCCGTATGCGTGCCGAGATTTATCTGGACAGGAAGCTGGTGGGATATGATATGATTGGAGAATCCCCCTTTGACGTGGATATTACAGAAGCGGTGAAACCCGGTGAAGAGCAACTTCTGGCAGTGCGGGTGACACATCCGGGAGGTAATTTCCATTGGCAGGACTTCACGGAGATGAATTGGGGCAGCTATCAGATACCGCCCGGAAGGTCATTCGGAGGAATCATAGGGCGGGTACGTCTGGATGCAGTCTCTCCTTTGTTCATATCAGACATCTATATGCAGAACCAACCGGAATATACCAAAGTGAAAGCGATTCTGACAGTGAACAATACCCTGATGAATACAGAAAAGGGGCAGCTCATGTTCACAGTTGCAGAAAAGGAAAACCCATCGAGAATTATAGCTCGCAGGGATTTGAAGAACGTTATCTTGCAAAAGGGAGAAAATACGATAACCATGGACCTGAACTGCCCGAATGCGAAACTCTGGAATCTGGATTCCCCGCATCTGTACGTTTGCCGGGTCGAACTCAAATCGGCTAAAAGAATATGGGATGCAGATTCCCGGACTTTCGGTTTCCGCTGGTTTGAACCGACAGGGATTGGAAAAGATGCCCAGTTGAGACTGAACGGGCAGCGGGTGATGCTGCTTACCGCCATCAGTTGGGGATATTGGCCTGTGGGCGGCTTGTATGCCACTCCGGAAATGGCCGAAAAACAGATACTTACAGCCAAGGCTTTAGGACTGAATATGCTGAATTTCCATCGTTCCATCGGTTCACCGGTAGTGCTCGAAAAAGCAGATGAACTGGGACTGCTATATCTGGAAGAGCCGGGAGCTTTTCACTCCGCAGGACACGATCCCTTCATCCGGACCATAGTCAATACCAAACTGCAACGAATGATCTTGCGGGACAGAAGTCATCCAAGTCTCGTCATTTATAATCTGATAAATGAATGGGGAGGTCCTCGTGCCAGAGATAAAGAACTGACTGCCCTGCGTATGGAAGACATGAAAAAGGCGCATGCCATTGATCCGAGCCGGGTGATGACTTTTACTTCCGGATGGGCTTCTGCCGAACATTCGGAAGAGGATGCCAAGGCAAATCTGTTACCTTTCGATTCGGTACTGCACCGGAAGGGATGGTTCGACAATCATCGCGCCGCAGGGCCTGCCACTTGGGAGGAAGATTACTATAGAGGTCCGAAAGACAATCTGATGTATACGGACAACCGGACCGAAATCTATATACGGGGCGAAGAAGGTGCTCTTTCAACTCCTCCCCGCATTGCCGAAATTGCCAAAGAAATAGAACAGACCGGAATCAAGGGGTGGGACGGATTATTCTGGAAGAATCAATATGAGGCATTTCAGCAGTTTTTCCATGAGAAGAACCTGGCACCTTACTTCGGCTCCATTGACTCGCTGACACGCGCCATGGGAGATGTCTCTTTCGACCATCAAGGACGGCGCATTCAAGGAATGCGTATGCAGAATACAGGAGACGTTTATGCAGTGAACGGCTGGGAAGCGATGCCGTATGACAACCATTCCGGCATTGTAGACATCTACCGGAACTGCAAAGGAAATCCTTCCACCTTTACTTACTATACCCAACCGCTCTATGTAGCGGTCTCTCCCCGCACACAGTTTGTACACCTGCCGGGAAAAGTACCGGTCGATTTCTACATCGTTAATGAAAAAAATCTTTCCGGAAAATACCGTTTATCAGTATTTGTCTGCACACCCGACGGGAAGGAAGGAAAACACATCGAAAAAGAGGTGCACATTACCGGAGGAGACTGTTTCGGACAGCTATTATTGGAGCACTGCCAGTTGGAAATAGAAGGAGTTTCCGGTTTATATCAAGTCAAGGCGCAATTACGGAATGCGTCGGGACACCTGTGCGCCGAAGGGAAAGATGAAGTACTTGGCATTTACTGGGATAAGAAGCAATTGAAAGGAAAAGGTGCTTTATATGGTACTCCCGATGATCCTGTTGCTACCTTTTACCAGAAAGCAACCGGATGCGAGCTTCCTGCTTTCCATTCGGATATAGAGAAACTGGACTGGATTGTAGTGACACGTTCATCCCTGGATGCGCCGCAGCCTGTTCCTGTTGAAGCATTTTGTCAGAAAGAAGGCAAATCGGTTTTGGAACTCTCTCTTTATAAAGACGATGACTTACGTACATTGGCGGGGGTGACCCAAGACAACAAGATAGACCGTACTTTCGCAGACGGTGCCCAACCGGACCCCTTGCTTCCTGCCAACCAATCTTTTTCAGCTATCTGGGATGGGAAATTAAAAGCCCCTCAGTCCGGCACCTATATGATTGGGGTTACTTCCGATCAGGGAATGCGTCTTTCCGTCAACGGACAGCGTATTGTTGATGAATGGAGAAATAATAAAGAATTGACCGTCGTTCGCCCTTTCTTGTTGAAAGCAGGTGATGAGGTCGCTGTCCGTGTGGAATACAGTCAACGCAATCCCACGGGAAGCGTACAATTAGTCTGGTCTCTTCCGGACCATGCGGCGATTGCTCCCCAAGAGTTATTGGATCGCGTAAAGGAAGACGGTACTTCATTGCTCTTGTTAAAATCGGCCGAGTCATGGATGGATGCTGTGAGCGCATATACAGGTTCGGCTTATCATGGCTATTATTCCGTAGGAAAGAACTGGGTAGGCGGCGTTCATTTCGTGAAAGAACATCCTCTTTTCAACGGTCTTCCGGTCAATGTAGCAATGGGATGGCCTTATCAAGCCCTGGTGCGTAACGGCGACCGGCGTTTAGGGCTACATATAGATAATGAAGAATTAGTGGCAGGCTCATACGGCAGTGCTCCGTTTAATCTTGGCTCTGCTGTCGGAATCATCTCTTGCGGAAAAGGGAAAATCTATTATTCAACCTTAGATTTGGTTGATAACCTGAATAATCCTGCGGCTGCGGCTGATGTAGCCCGCAAGTTGTTTTGCAACTTTATTCTTTTAAGTAAGGATAGATAATGCGAATCAGTAATAGCTATAAAGCAATCGGGTAGTTATTGCAAGAAAAAATAATTCTGAAAGGAGAGAATATTTTCTCTCCTTTTGCTTGAAAATCAACAAGATATTTTTATATTTGCGAGAAGTGTGAGCCTTTTGTACCTAATCACTTTAAAAAACGACGAATATGACACAACAGTATCTGTTCGACCGCTTCTCGCAGCAAGCGTTGCAAACCCTGCATCGCTACCGTGCTGTTATGTTCAGTCCCACCTGCCACCCTATGTAAATTGCATTTGAGATTCTTATTTTCTTAATTTCCATAATCTACATAGATCAGATTAGTATGGACAAACAATATCAACCGACCCTTACCGAAGTACAGGATTGGGTACTCAAACTGTACAATACCTGTGAACAAACCATCACAGAAGCCGAACGCCGCGAACAGCATAAATACGCTGTCATGGTACAACGTCCGCAGGACAAGAAATTCCTCGTGAAGATGCTGGATGAATCTTCGCAAATCCGTGACCGAAGGATACTTGCCAAACGTATCAAAACCCTTCTCGACCAATACGGCGTTCCCGAATTTCTGAACAAGCGGGACAGCTTCCTGTTCAAAATGTATCAGGCATTCGGCCATCATTTCGACTTTATCGCCATCCCCATCATCAAGAAGCGCCTGCGCATGAACACCTCGCAGGTCATCATCAACGAAGCGCGTCCGCAACTCACGAAGCATCTGGCCATCCGTGCAAAGGAGAAAATCGGGCAGAACGTCAACCTGCTGGGCGAAGTGGTGCTCGGCAACGGAGAAGCCGACCATCGTTACCACCATTATCTGAAAGCGCTCGAATCACCCGACATCAACTACATATCAGTGAAAATATCGGGAATCTATGCGCAGACACACGCCTTGAATTATGAAGAAAGTTTTCCGGAACTCATTTCGCGAATGTCCGCGCTTTATCAGAAAGCGATTGATTTCCCCTATACGGACGAAGAAGGAGTCAGACGATCCAAGTTTATCAATCTGGATATGGAGGAGTACAAAGATACCCATTTCACATTACGCCTCTTCAAGACAGTGCTCAGCCTGCCGCAGTTCAAGAACTATTCCGCCGGAATCGTCGTTCAGGCATATCTGCCGGACGCATACGACTTTCAGACCGAACTGATCGAATTTGCCAAAGCACGTGTGGCAGAAGGCGGTGCTCCGATCAAGATGCGTCTGGTGAAAGGCTGCAACCTGGAAATGGAAACCGTCATCTCTTCGCTGAGAGGCTGGCCCAATCCGATCCGCCCTTCCAAAGAAGAAGTAGACGCCAACTACCTGCATCTGCTGGAACGGGCACTGATGCCCGAAAACGCAAGGGTATTGCATCTTGGAGTAGCTTCCCATAACCTGTTCTCCATCGCCTACGCCTATCTGCTGGCTCAGAAATATGGTACAGCCGAATACATGACCTTCGAAATGCTGGAAGGGATGGCGAACCACCTATGGAGAGCCCAATCCATGCTCGGCAACCGGGTGATTCTTTATACTCCCGTAGTGAAAAACGAACATTTTCTGAATGCCGTCTCATATCTCGTCCGCCGGATGGATGAGAATACGGCACCTGATAACTTCCTGACTCACTCTTTCAATCTGAGACCGAACACAAAAGAGTGGGATTTCCTGGCTAAGCAGTTCGAAGATGCCTACGCCATGAAAGATCAACTGAGTCATGTGTCCCCACGCACACAGAATCGCAATCTTCCTTACACGCCCGTCCCACCGGCAGACGTCCTGAAGAATGAACCGGACACGGACTTCGACCTGCCACAGAATCAGGAATGGGTGCGTTCTATCTTCTCCAAATGGAAGAAAGACGGAACGGAACAGCCGGAAATCATTCCGCTGCAAATAGGTGCGGAAACGGTGGTATGCGAAAGCCGCTACCCATATACAGACCGTTGTCAGGACGATGAAGTCTGTATCTGTGAAATGTCGCAGGCGGACAGCGCACAAGTGGAGAAAATCATCGAAATTGCAGAGGCAGACCCTGCCGGATGGAGAAAGACCACACTCGAAGAACGCCACCGGATCATGTACGAAGCAGCCAACCGGCTCGCCGATATGCGGGGCGATCTGATAGGCTGTATGTGTGCCGTGACGGGTAAAACCGTCATTGAAGGTGATGTAGAAGTATCGGAAGCGGTAGACTATGCCCGTTTCTATACGACAGCGATGAAGAAGTTTGCCGCGCTGGATGACGTAGAAATGAAACCGAAAGGCACCATACTGGTCATCTCCCCGTGGAACTTCCCCTGTGCCATCCCTGTGGGCGGCATAGTAGCCGGACTGGCGGGAGGAAATACCGTTATACTGAAACCTGCCACCGTAGCCGCCCCTGTTGCGTGGATGTTTGCCAAGGCATTCTGGGATGCCGGTGTGCCGAAGGAAGCGCTGCAAGTCATCATCACCCGCCGGGAAGCACTGAAAGTACTGACTACCGCCCCCGCCATCAAACATATCATTCTGACAGGAGGAACGGACACCGCACAGAATATCGCAAAAGCCAATCCGACCACTCCGTTATCGGCAGAAACGGGAGGTAAAAACGTTATTATCCTCACAGCGTCGGGCGACCGTGACCACGCCATCATGAACATCGTCACTTCTGCCTTCGGCAATGCCGGACAGAAGTGTTCCGCCTGTTCGCTGTTGTTAGTCGAACGTTCCGTATACGAAGACGAAAACTTCCGTAGCAAGCTGAAAGATGCGGCGACAAGCCTGAAAACCGGCAGTGTGTGGAATGCCGGAAATATCGTCGGTCCGATGATTACCAACAAGAACGATAAGTTACTGCAAGCCTTCAACCTCGAACCGGGTGAGTCATGGCTGGTTCCCCCGCGTTTCATCGACCGCAGAGAGTACATCCTTGCACCAACTGTCAAATGGGGAGTAAAACCGGAAAGTTTCTCATTCCGCACCGAATTGTTCGGTCCCCTGCTGAGCGTGGCCTGTATCGAGAACCTTGAAGAAGGAATCAGGCTGGTGAACGGGTTGGATTACGGATTGACCTCCGGCCTGCAAAGTCTGGATGAAAAGGAGCAGAAGCTGTGGAAGAACTCCGTAATGGCAGGAAACCTGTATATCAACCGGGGAATTACCGGAGCCATCGTCAACCGGCAACCATTCGGAGGAATGAAACTATCCGCCTTCGGTGGTGGTATCAAAGCAGGTGGCCCCAACTACTGTACCTGTTTCCTCGAAATCACCGACAAACCGGACAGCCGGACCGACTACCGACAGAGTTATGCCAAAGCCTATCAGGAAGAGTTCTCAAAACCGAGAGACGTCAACCGGCTATATGGAGAACAAAACCTCTTCCGCTATCTGCCTTTGAAGAACATGATTCTACGCCTCTTCCCGAAAGATACAGACGAAGAAGCGACGATGATTGCACACGCCGCCCGTATATGCAGAACTCCGCTCACCATCAGTTTTGGCCCGACAGATGATCGTAGCAGCAGACTTGCCGGACTCGGCTGCACACTCCGGAAAGAATCATTAGAGGACTTCCTGAAAGAATTGCCCGAATATGAAAGAGTACGTACCTGTTCGCCGGATATACCCGATGTCATGTACGAACGGGCAGCGGAAACCAATAAATACATTGCGACAGCACCGCCTGTGAAGCAAGGGCGCATCGAGCTGATACACTATATCAAGGAGCAAAGCATCGCCTTTGAGTATCACCGGTATGGCAGTATTTCGGAAGTACCGCCTTGCGAATAACGAATACTGAAATCCCCCTTATTCTTAATTACTCTCAAATAGAAAGTAAAGCCAGAGAATAAGGGGATTTTTTAAGAACTCACTAAAGATGAAATTATCATAGTGACAGAATAAAATCAATTCAAAGTATTAATGGCACCATATTGCCGTTTCTGCTGACAGATACATTTTGAAAAGAACGCCAGTCAGCTCTCAGAGAAAGAATAGGATGTATCAATATGCAGACTATTTGCATATCATTTCCGTTTTATTGGAAGATTATGCAAAGGAGTCGTTACTTGACACGCAGAATATATATATCCAACCTACAGAACATTAATAGCTGATATGTCAGCTAACCTTATCCAACGTGTTGGTCATATATATCCAACGTGTCAGTCAACCTTATCCAAAGCATCAAGCCTTCATATTTGACAAGAAGGGCATGGTTGCCCAATTATTAGCCTTGTAAAGATTCAGATACCGCCCTATTTATGAACAAAATACAGATTTTCATTCGCATATTTTCCCCCACTCCCGCCGTCGGGCAGGAAAACGGCATTCTGAAGAGACTAAAAATTCATTTTGTCAATTTGCTCAAAACCTTTTTCCAGCCAGCACAATTATCAGAAAAAGACAGAAAGTGCACCAAGTTTCCCTCATTAGCTCAAAAAATGATTATCTTTGCAAACTAAAATGAGCAGGCTGGCAATCAAAACTGTTTTTATCGGGAGATTAGCGCCAAGTCGCTGCTCACATGATATGATTCATTGATAATAAAAGAAATAATAGATTAATATGGCATTGCAATGTGGTATTGTCGGACTTCCGAACGTAGGTAAATCGACACTTTTCAACTGTTTGTCAAACGCAAAAGCGCAAGCGGCAAACTTCCCCTTCTGTACAATCGAACCGAATGTAGGCGTAATCACCGTTCCCGACGAACGCCTGAACGCACTGGCAGAACTGGTACATCCCCAACGGATTGTCCCCACGACTGTAGAAATCGTAGACATCGCCGGACTGGTGAAAGGTGCAAGCAAAGGCGAAGGACTGGGAAACAAATTCCTTGCCAATATCCGCGAAACAGACGCAATCATCCATGTACTCCGCTGCTTCGACGATGATAACGTGACCCACGTAGACGGAAGCGTAAACCCCGTCCGTGACAAAGAAATCATCGACTACGAACTTCAGCTGAAAGACCTGGAAACCATCGAAAGCCGTATCCAGAAAGTACAGAAACAGGCTCAGACCGGTGGCGACAAGGCTGCAAAGCAGGCTTATGACGTACTCATTCAATACAAGGATGCACTGGAACAAGGCAAATCCGCCCGCACCGTCACTTTCGAAACGAAAGACGAACAAAAGATCGCTCACGAACTCTTCCTGTTGACCAGCAAACCCGTGATGTACGTCTGCAACGTAGACGAAGCAAGTGCGGTAAACGGCAACAAATACGTAGACATGGTGCGTGAAGCCGTGAAAGACGAAAACGCAGAAATCCTCGTTGTCGCCGCAAAAACCGAAGCAGACATCGCCGAACTGGAAACATACGAAGACCGTCAGATGTTCCTTGCCGAAGTAGGGCTGGAAGAATCGGGCGTCGCACGTCTTATCAAGTCAGCTTACAAGCTGCTGAACCTCGAAACTTACTTCACAGCCGGTGTACAGGAAGTACGTGCATGGACTTACGAGAAAGGATGGAAAGCTCCGCAATGCGCAGGCGTCATCCATACCGATTTCGAGAAAGGATTTATCCGCGCGGAAGTAATCAAATACGATGATTATATCCAGTACGGCTCCGAAGCGGCTGTCAAGGAAGCCGGAAAACTCGGTGTGGAAGGAAAAGAATATGTGGTGCAGGACGGCGACATCATGCACTTCCGATTCAACGTTTAAACTCAAACAGTATGAAATATCTTATTGCAGGAACCGGAGGCGTCGGTGGCAGTATCGCAGGATTCTTGTCGCTAGCCGGAAAAGATGTTACTTGTATTGCCCGCGGAGCTCATCTGCAGGCTATACAGAAAGACGGTCTGAAACTGAAATCAGATTTAAAGGGAGAGCATACGCTGGTTATCCCTACCATGAATGCGGAGGAATTTAACGGGAAAGCGGATGTGATCTTCGTCTGCGTGAAAGGATATTCCGTCGATTCGATTACCGAACTCATCAAAAGAGCATCGCATGAGAAGACAGTCGTCATCCCTATCCTGAATGTTTACGGGACAGGACCACGCATTCAGCGTCTCGTTCCGGGTGTAACGGTGCTCGATGGTTGCATCTACATCGTAGGCTTTGTTTCCGGCACGGGAGAGATCACTCAGATGGGGAAAATCTTCCGTCTGGTGTATGGCGCCCACAAAGGGACACAGGTGGCTCCGGGCATTATGGAAGCCATTCAGAAAGACCTTCAGGAAAGTGGAATCAAAGCAGAGATTTCTCCGGACATCAATCGGGATACATTCGTCAAATGGTCGTTCATCTCGGCAATGGCCGTCACCGGTGCTTACTATGACGTGCCGATGGGTGAAGTTCAGAAGCCGGGGAAAGTACGTGATACGTTCATCGGCCTTTCTACCGAGAGTGCCGCACTGGGGCGTAAGCTGGGAGTCGAATTTCCCGAAGACCCTGTCAGCTACAATTTGAAAGTCATTGATAAACTCGATCCCGACAGTACCGCATCCATGCAAAAGGACTTGGCACGGGGACATGAATCGGAAATACAAGGTTTGCTGTTTGACATGATTGCAGCAGCCGAGGAGCAAGGTATCGACATACCAACTTACCGGATGGTTGCCGAAAAATTCACAAAACACTAATTACAAACCGTAAACCGTTATCCAACATGAATACCCTTTTATTATCAATCAACTGGAATCCGAATCCCGAACTATTCAACCTGTTCGGCATTTCTATCCGTTATTATGGATTATTGTGGGCAGTAGGAATCTTCTTTGCTTACATCATTGTCCATTACCAGTTTCGCGACAAAAAAATAGACGAGAAGAAATTCGATCCCCTCTTCTTTTATTGTTTCTTCGGTATTCTGATTGGAGCACGTCTGGGGCACTGCCTGTTCTACGATCCGGGACAGTACCTGACCAGCGGAAAGGGATTTGTGGAAATGCTTCTGCCGATCAAGTTCCTGGCAGGCGGCGGATGGAAATTCACCGGTTATGAAGGACTTGCCAGTCACGGAGGTACGCTCGGATTGATGATCGCCCTTTGGCTGTATTGTCGCAAGACGAAACTTCATTATATGGATGTGGTGGACATGATTGCCGTCGCTACTCCGATCACTGCCTGTTTCATCCGTCTGGCGAATCTGATGAACTCCGAAATTATCGGTAACCCGACCAATGTACCCTGGGCGTTCGTATTCGAACGGGTAGACATGCTCCCCCGCCATCCGGGACAGCTCTATGAAGCGATAGCTTATCTGATCCTGTTCTTCATCATGATCTATCTTTATAAGAATTACAGCAAGAAACTGCATCGCGGATTCTTCTTCGGACTCTGTCTGGCTTATATCTTTACCTTCCGTTTCTTTATCGAATTTGTGAAGCAGAACCAGGAAGCATTCGAAGACAACATGATGTTCAACATGGGACAATGGCTGAGCGTTCCTTTCATCATCATCGGTTTCTACTTTATGTTCTTCTATGACCGGAAGAAGGTAGCAAAGAAATGAAACAAATCATAGATATAGAAAACTGGGAGCGGAAGGAGAATTTCAACTTCTTCCGCCACTTCCAGAATCCCCAATTATCCATTACCTCCGAAGTAGAGTGCGGAGGAGCCAAGCAACGTGCCAAAGCGGCCGGACAGTCTTTCTTTCTCCATTATCTTTATGCAGTGCTGCGTGCAGCCAATGAAATACCGGAGTTTCGTTACCGCATCGATCCGGACGGGCGTGTAGTGCTCTATGACACCATAGATATGCTGTCTCCCATCAAGATAAAAGAGAACGGCAAGTTCTTCACCACCCGTTTCCCCTACCACGGCGATTTCGACACTTTCTATCAGGAAGCAAGGCTAATTATCGACGCCATCCCCGAAGACGGTGATCCGTACGCGGCAGAAAACGGACAAGTAGCCGACGGAGATTACGGACTGATTCTGTTAAGTGCGACTCCCGACCTGTATTTTACTTCCATCACCGGCACACAGGAGAAGAGAAGCGGCAATAACTACCCGTTGCTGAATGCCGGAAAAGCCATCATAAGGGAAGGCAGACTGGTGATGCCTATCGCGATGACGATTCATCACGGATTTATTGACGGGCATCATCTTTCCTTGTTTTATAAAAAGGTGGAAGACTTTCTGAAATAATAGTGCTGTTCAAATAGTATTTTCTCATTCCTTTTATCTACCTTTAGCGCGACTAAATGATAAAAATATGAGCACAAAAACACTATTCAAACTACTATGGGTGCCTTTCGTCACATCCGTATTCGCAAGTTGCAGTGACAAAGAAGAATTACTTTACACTCCTCCGGAAGAAACGAATGACAGTTACATAAGCCCTGCCGTACCACAAGGTAATAGCTGGCCTGAAGCCTCCATGTCACTTACACAGCCTTTTCTGGGTGCCGGATATGATATTATGGGCAGCTACATAGACAATAATTCGGTAAAAGAACCAGTGCTTGATCTGAGCAAAATAGATAATGAAAGGATTAGCAATCTGGTAGGTTCGAGCGGAGTAGGAGACAGCTTCATTGGTCGTGATATGAAAGAGTTTCTTCGGTCAATCACAAAATATAAGAAATTTGTGGTGCCGGCGGAAAACAAAGATGATTTGCTGTTTACCGCTACCATTACCGGTCATAAATATTTTCAGAAACCTTATGATTATTCATCCCAATACACATTTGCCTTTGGCAGTTCAGGAGCTAACGGAGTGATTCAAAGATTACTCACTCTGAATGCGGATTGGTCCAACTGGCTGGCCGATGATTTCCGGCAAGAGCTGGAAGATGCGTCACCTGAAACAATCATAGAACTATTTGGTACTCATATATTGGTGAACACTCATTTAGGTTATATAAGCAAAACCCTCTATCGCAGCATCGTAGCGGATGATGAAGAGAACTTATTGAGAACCGCAAATACAGGGATGGGCGCACATCAGAGCAGCATTATTAAGCATCCCAATGTTTCCATCACTTATCCCGAAGAAACAGTAAAAAAGAACTATGGGGGAACAATTGTAGTGTCATTGCAAGGAGCTGATTACAAAGTCTTTGATCAGCTGACAGGCGATCCGATGGATATCAGCCCCTGGATACAATCTGCCAATGAAAAGAATCGCGCCTTAACTACTCTGACCGGTGAAGACCTTATCCCCATCTATGAGGTAATAGCCGACCCCATAAAGAAACAGCAAATAAAAGAAGCGGTAATAGCCCATATCAAAAGGCACCAACTGTCCTTACAACAAACGGCTCCCATCTTTCAGGCAAGTGACGGGCACTATCACCGCTACTATACCTCTTATAAGGAGTTAACCGCAAAGGCCGATATCTGTCAAGGTGTGATAGGAAGCGTATTTGTCAGACACGAACCGGGTACAGTACCGCTTTACCTGTCTTCCGACGGAAAGAATCACCGTTTGACATTAGAACCGGCACCGAACGGAGACGGAACAATCATAGGGTATGTCTATGAAAAGAAGAGCAATGACTTAAACTGTATCTACGAAATATCAGACGGAAAAAACTTTGCCTATACCACGGAAGAAAAGGATACCTACGGAAACAAAGGCACATGGAAGCCAACCGGCCTCTCTTTCTATACAAAGAAGGTATAAGCATAAGGCCATACCATTGGCACGGCAAGTAACCCTATAACTTACAACATAAGAAGTCTATAGTATCTTCGTTGGGGCTGACTAAAAGTCGTTAGTATCTCCATTCTCCTCCTTCCGGAAGGAGGAGAGTTTAAAGTTACTAACGACTTTTTAGTCAGCCCCCGCATAAGTTATATCAGTTTTTATTTGCCTCTGACTATCTTCTTTATATCGTTCAGCTTATTCAACGCCTCAATCGGAGTAAGGTTATTCACATCCAGATTCAGTATCTCATCCCGAATCTGGCAAAGGATCGGGTCGTCCAACTGGAAGAAGCTGAGCTGCATACCGCTTCTGTTTTCACTGACTTCCGTCAATGGTTTGCCGGAAATACCTTGCTGGCGGTTGTCCGATTCCAGTTGCTTCAATATAGTATTTGCACGCTTCACAATACTCTTCGGCATACCTGCCATCTTTGCTACATGAATACCGAAGGAGTGTTCGCTTCCCCCACGCTCCAGCTTACGGAGAAAAATCACTTTATTGTCCACTTCCTTCACAGACACGTTATAGTTCTTGATACGTTTGAAGGATTTCTCCATCTCGTTCAACTCATGGTAATGCGTAGCAAACAGTGTACGGGCTTTCGCTTTCGGATGTTCGTGGATATACTCGACGATTGCCCAGGCAATGGAAATACCGTCATAGGTGGACGTACCACGTCCCAACTCATCAAATAACACCAGACTTCTGGAAGAGACATTATTCAGAATATCCGCAGCCTCATTCATTTCCACCATAAAAGTAGATTCGCCCACCGAGATATTATCGCTGGCACCTACACGGGTGAAAATCTTATCCACCAGACCGATATGGGCACTCTCCGCAGGAACAAACGAACCGATTTGCGCCAACAGCGTAATCAGTGCCGTCTGACGCAAGAGCGCGGACTTACCGGCCATATTGGGACCGGTGATGATGATAATCTGCTGTGACGCGCTGTCCAACATCACGTCATTGGCAATATACTTCTCACCAATCGGAAGCTGCTTTTCAATCACAGGGTGACGTCCCTGACGGATATCCAGTACATCATTGTCCTCAATAACCGGACGGATATAATTATTCTCACGCGCCACATTAGCGAAAGACAACAGACAGTCCAGACGGGCAATCTGATTCGCATTAATCTGTATCTGCGGAATAAACTCCGTCAATGCCTGCACCAAATCGGTATATAACTGAGTCTCCAACACGAGAATCTTATCTTCGGCTCCCAGAATCTTTTCTTCGTAAACCTTCAGTTCCTGCGTAATATAACGTTCCGCATTGACTAGTGTCTGCTTGCGAATCCATTCCTGCGGAACTTTATCCTTATGTATATTGCGGACTTCAATATAATAACCAAATACATTATTGTAAGCTACCTTCAGACTCGGAATGCCTGTCTGCTCACTTTCACGCTGCTGTATCTGCAACAGATAGTCTTTGCCGGAGTATGAAATACGGCGTAATTCGTCCAGTTCCTCATTCACACCATCTTTAATCACGCCCCCTTTGTTGATCAATAAAGGAGGGTCATTATTGATTTCTTTGGCAATCCGGTCGCGAATAGAAATACAAAGATTCAGCTGTTCACCTATCCGGTTCAAACTTGCGTTATCCGCTTCAAGACAAGCCTGCTTGATCGGCTCAATGGCCTGCAAGGCAACTTTCAGCTGCACCACCTCACGTGGCGACACACGTCCTACGGCTACTTTAGAAATGATACGTTCCAAGTCTCCTATCAGATGCAACTGCTCCTCGATCAGCTCTTTAAAATCCGGCTGGCGGAAGAAGTATTCCACCACATTCAGTCGGTCGTTGATCGGCTTCTCATCTTTCAACGGGAAAACCATCCAGCGTTTCAGCAGGCGGGCTCCCATCGGACTGATGGTCCGGTCGATCACGTTCAGCAAACTGCTGCCACCGTCATTCATGCTGCCGATCAGCTCCAGGCTACGGACTGTAAACTTATCCAGACGCACATACTTATCCTCCTCGATACGGGCAAGGGAAGTAATGTGACCGATCTGCGTATGCTGTGTCATCGTCAGGTATTGCAGGATAGCACCGGAAGCAATGATACCATTCTTCAGGTGCTCTACCCCGAATCCTTTCAGATTCTTTGTCTCAAAGTGTTTCAGTAGTTTCTCACGGGCGGTGGATTCGGTAAATACCCAATCGTCCAGTTCGAATGTGAAGAACTTGCTGCCGAAGTTACCTTCAAACATCAGGCGTTTGCCCCGTTCGAAAAGAATCTCTTTCGGTCCGAAGTTATTCAGCAATTTGTCTACATAATCAAAGGGACCTTCGGCGGTGAGGAACTCACCGGTAGATATATCAAGAAAGGCAACTCCACAGGAAGCCTTTCCGAAATGGACGGCAGCCAGAAAGTTATTCTCCTTATAATTCAGAACGTTATCATTGATAGATACACCGGGGGTAACCAACTCGGTAATACCTCTTTTCACCAGTTTCTTCGTCAGTTTCGGGTCTTCCAGCTGGTCGCAGATAGCTACACGCTTTCCGGCACGAATCAGTTTCGGAAGATATGTATCGAGCGCATGATGGGGAAATCCTGCCATCTCAACGGTCTTTCCTTTTCCATTGGCGCGTTTTGTCAGTGTGATTCCTAAGATTTCGGATGCAACAATGGCATCTGTAGAATATGTTTCGTAAAAGTCACCGCAACGAAACAGCATCACTGCATCCGGATGTTTGGCTTTCAAATCCAGAAACTGTTTCATCATAGGGGTAAGCACGATTTCTTCCTCGTTCACGGTTCGCTCCTTTTCTTTTTTGTTGAGTGAGTAATGAAATTAACCTTGCAAAGATAACAGTTTTTCGTCAGAGAATCAACGGAATTTCCCGTTTCAATTTTCACAATTAGTGTTGCATCCTTTTAAAAAAGAAGGGTATATTTCTTAACAAGTAAAGGATAACTATTAAAACGTGTTATAAAACATACTATTTTACTTGGATAATTTGCTAATTTCCCAATAGTCCGTATCTTTGCAATGTGTTTTTCATAGTATTAGATTTAAGGTTAACAAAGGTTGGGTCAAGGCGTTGACCCTTTTTTTATGCCCATACGCCCCGTTTGCCTCTTTCCTTCATTCATTTCTATTCAGCCAGCATCATCTTTTTATAGTAAGACGGAGTGAATCCGGTATGCTTCTTGAACGACTTATTAAAATGAGAAATCGTATCAAATCCGCACTCTACACTGACCTGTGAGATATTCATATCGCCCATGAGCAGGAGTTTACACGCATATCCTATCCGCATCTCCAATATGTAATTCTTGAATGATTTCCCCGTTTTGCTCTTGAAGAAGCGGCAGAATGCAGCAGGATTCATAGCTGCCAGAGAAGATATTTCATTCAGATCAATCTGCCGTGTATAGTTCTTATTCAGGTAAGCTATGATTTTGTCTATTCTCGACCCGTCGTAGATAATATCATTTTCAAAGTCGGAAGTCGATAGCACAGACCGTGAAGCGACGTTTGCCATTTCCTTCAGGAGTTGCAGGAAAGAAGTAATCTGATCGACTCCTGTCTCCACCGGAATCGATTCAAGCAAATCAACCAGCCGCGGGGAGCATCCCGCGGGAAAGTAAATCCCCCGTTGCGCCTCTTCAAGCAGGTTCTTTATCTTCATAAAATGGGGATAATAATTGAAAGCGTGGTGCATGAAGTCCTTTTCAAACTGAATGATGGTCCCTGTTGTCCGAAGCGTACTGCCTTCTTGCCGATACACCTCATCGCTCTTCATATAATGAGGCAAATCGGAGCCTAGCAGAAGAATATCACCATCAGCATATTTCTCCGCGTTATTTCCTACAAAACGCATTCCTGTGCCCTCCTTGACATAGATAATCTCATACTCCGTATGAAAATGCCACGGGTAAGTAAAATAAGGATAATCATAAAAACGAGCTTTCAGAGGAGATGACTTCGATATAGGAAGCTGCTCATTCATCATTTTTCTCATAATCTACTCTATTTCTTATCTACTCTATTTCTTTTCAGCCCAATATACCCCGCAGACAATACAAGCTGCGCCGCCTAAAGCGACTAACGTAATCTTCTCATCCAGAATAAGGAACGATGCAATCATCGTGACCAGAGGATTGAGATAAATATAATTGGATGCCCGTACCGTTCCCAACTGTTTTAACACCACATTCCAGAGTACATAGCAGATCAGCGAAGCCAATACGGCCAGAAACAGAAGGTTGAACAGCACGGCAGGTTGAAGAAGTACAACGGTATCGGGATGCAGGGGATGCAGGAGGAAGGCAGGCAGAATCGTCAGCACTCCGTAAAAGAAAATCTTGCGGGTGATAAATACGGTAGGATAACGCCCGGCCATCTTTTTAATAATCAGACTATAGAATGCCCATGATAATGCGGCAAGCAAGGTCAGCAGGTCGCCTATCGGAGATATTTTGAGCACAAAACTGCCGTTAAAGACAATCAGCCCTACTCCCATCAATGCCAGCAGGGAACCGTATATCAGTCCTTTCGATGCCTTCTCACTTTTATAAAAAAGCAGAGAAAGGATAGTAGTCAGCAAGGGAGCCGTGCAGATGATAAACGATACATTCGACGCCTGAGTGATGCCTAAAGCGGTATTCTCTGTAAAGAAATAAAGGGAGCCTCCGAATATACCGCCTGCTACCAGCCACAGTTCATCCTTCCAGTTATTGGTGAACAGACGTTTGGGAGAAATTACCCAAATGCCAAGGTATGCAATCAGAAAACGGTAAAAGAAGATTTCCTGAGGTGTCAGCCCGTGATTTATCAATACTTTAGTCGAAATGAATGTCAGTCCCCAGATAGCTACTGTTAGTATGGCAATCAGATGATAGTACCCATGCTTTAGTTCCATAATTATGGTTTTAATGAGAATGCAAAGATACAGGGATTCATGGATATACCCACTGACTTTGATAGATATATTTTCAACAAAATTTCGCCGAAAGAGAACCGGTTATACATCCGGATATAACAAGAAAGCGAATATCCGGATGTCTGATAAAATAGCCGTATCTATTCAGGTAATCATCTGCTTTTACCAGTTATCCGTCCGGAAAGGTGCCGCGGGGATGCCATGAATACTGAAAATACTTGCTTCCACATAATTCTTATACGCATACCGCACGGCAACGGGATGAGGGACTTTGTCACTCGAAACCGCCAGTCGGGCAGTCGTGGTTTCTATTTCGGCAAAAGCCGGATAGAATACTTTATCCTCGCCCGCAATCTCAAATCCTTTAAGAGATGTCCACATCGGACTTAGGCCGCGTTGGGCATTGTCGAAGTTTATATAGATTTTGTTCTCCTGTATCTCCATCGATTTATAAACAGGAGGAGCGTATCCGAATCCTTTCATGCCGTAGGTCTGCGCCAATGCCCAATACGCCAGTCGGTTCCCTACCGTCTCCTTGTCTACGGGATGGATGAAAACAGGGTGGCCGACATCCATCGTCGTAACCATGCCGCTATTCGGTATATCCTTCATATTCTGCAACTGGACTTCACGCAGGCGGGCAGCCGATGTACCGTCGGCTCCTTCGTAATTGAAAGGCGCTATCTGCACAAAGTAGAAAGGAAGTTCGCCCCTGCCCCATTTCGCACGCAAGTCAGCCACAAAGGCGGGCATAAGGTTCAGGTAAAGATCGGTATTGTCACGGTTGCTTTCGCCCTGATACCACAAGAAGCCTCTCACTGCAAAATTAGTCAAAGGAGCTATCTTGCCATTGTAGAGTACACACGGAGTGGCGGTAGGATTCTTCACTTCAGCATCGTTATCGAGGATGGAAAGATCGATGCTACTAAAAGGCTTTATGGATTCTCTGCTCATCCATGCCTCTACTTTTGATCCTCCCCACGTAGAAACGACGATGCCGACCGGAACTTCCAGCACTTCCTGTATATAACGCGCAAAATAATAAGACACGGCGCTGATATGGGAAACGTTTACCGGCGTATTTTCCAGCCATTCGCCCTGGCAGTCCTCCACAGGCGTTTTACTAAACTGGCGTACCCATCTCCCATCCTTTGAATCTGTAGTATACATTCGGATAGGCGTGGATGGTTTGGCTTTGGCAATAATGTCGTTCGTCCCTCTGACCGGTTGCCGGTCGAAACCGCCCATCGGCATCTCCATATTCGATTGTCCCGAACAGAACCAGACTTCACCGATCAGTACATTCTGCAACGTCAGTAATTCGCCGTCATTGAAGATGATCTTGTAAGGGCCTCCCGCAACAGGGGTAGATACTGTTAACGACCAGCCTCCCTTGCCATCCGATGAGGATTTATATGTCTGCCCGTTCCACGAAGTCTTCACCGTTACAGTAGCATTGGGACGGGCTTTTCCCCATAGTTTGACTTCTGCTTGCTGCTGTAATACCATATTATCTCCAAGTATGGAAGGTAATGTCACTTTAGCCTCACTTTTCATTGAAAATGCAAGAGCTAAGAATAAAAAGCTGATAAGATATTTCATATATATTTAATTTATTTATTCGGTTAGTTACAACAGGATTGGCCAATCTTCGGAATATATCCTACCGGAAGAGGTAGTCGGAATGAGATAAGCTTTAGCTTGTTATTCCAATAGTCTCTCCTTTTTTGCGTTTCAGCAAAGAAGGATGTAAGAAGCATTGTTAATAGTACCAGCAACTTTTTCATTTATTAGAATTTTATGATAACTGACACAAATGTAAGTCCCGCTAGTTAATTTAGTAATTAATTTGCAATTAATTCGAGGAGAAAATAAAGGATATAGGTTGGAAAAAATACTTTTTAGTCGGTATCCAGGCTAGTTTAACGTTTATTTAAAGGCTTTTTCAGCTAACACTCTAAAAAGATTATCCCGACAGGACTTCAACTATAACCAGTATACACTCACATTTTATCCATATTCTTTGTATTATAAACGATCAAACAATCCTCCCCAAATATACTCACATTAATACGTATATAATAATACCAAATGAAAGAAACATATTATCCAAAAGTCTAACGAAAAAGAGAGTCTTACAGATAGAAGCGCCCGTTTGTAAACAAATCACCACTATCAAAACAGTCCTATTAATATATCACATTTTTACCGCATAAAGAAAGGAAGAGAACTTTACTCAAAAAAAAGTTTTCTCCCTTTCTTACACTACACCCCCGGAATCGAATAAACTCCTTCATCGTTTTTAATAAATAACGAGAGAGTTTATTATAAACGGTCCCCAAGTTTATTATAAACTATTTTTAGGCGTTTCCAGCGGCCTCAATAGAATTATTATAACAAAAATGGGCAAGAACCTTCGCAGTTTCTTGCCCATTCGTTATCCTGGCTATGCAATTCTGCACATCCACCTATTGAACTTATGTTATAATTTTTATATATCCTATCATTACTATTCCGTTTTATATTCCTCCAAATATACGAAATAAAAACAAGAAAGTCAATAGCCGGACGGTATTTGCCGTGATATTTCTTCATTTATCAGGTATTACCTTGTTATTCGGGCAATACCTTATTATAAAAGAAAGGTTTTTTTCACTCACTACGTGGTTATCTGAAAATAAACACGTAAATTTGCTGGCTCAAATTGAAATAACAGTATAAATCACTATAAATAAAAACTTTATCACTATGGAGTACAATTTCAGGGAGATTGAAAAGAAGTGGCAGCAAAGGTGGGTGGAAGAGAAAACCTACCAGGTTACGGAAGACGAATCGAAGCAGAAATTCTATGTATTGAATATGTTCCCTTACCCGTCAGGGGCCGGACTGCACGTAGGGCATCCGCTGGGATACATCGCTTCGGACATTTACGCCCGTTACAAACGACTGCGTGGCTTCAATGTACTCAATCCGATGGGATATGACGCATACGGTTTGCCGGCGGAACAATACGCTATTCAGACCGGACAGCATCCCGCAATTACTACTAAAGCTAATATCGACCGCTATCGCGAGCAACTCGACAAAATAGGCTTCTCTTTCGACTGGAGCCGTGAAATCCGTACGTGCGAACCCGAATATTATCACTGGACCCAATGGGCTTTCCAAAAGATGTTCAACAGCTACTACTGCAACGACGAACAGCAGGCACGCCCTATCCAGGAACTGATCGACGCATTCGCAATCTACGGAAACCAAGGACTCAACGCCGCTTGCAGCGAAGAAATCAGCTTTACCGCCGAAGAATGGAAAGCCAAAAGCGAAAAGGAACAGCAGGAAATCCTGATGAACTACCGCATCGCCTACCTCGGCGAAACGATGGTGAACTGGTGCCAGGCACTGGGAACCGTATTGGCAAATGACGAAGTCATAGACGGCGTCAGCGAACGCGGCGGCTTCCCCGTAGTCCAGAAGAAGATGCGCCAGTGGTGTCTGCGTGTATCCGCTTACGCTCAGCGTCTGCTCGACGGACTGGATACCATCGACTGGACCGAATCACTGAAAGAAACTCAAAAGAACTGGATCGGACGCTCCGAAGGTGCCGAAGTACAGTTCAAGGTAAAAGACAGCGATCTCGAATTTACCATCTTTACTACCCGTGCAGATACCATGTTCGGTGTGACCTTCATGGTTCTGG
Organism: Bacteroides sp. MSK.20.82; assembly: GCF_019052485.1. Classification (NCBI taxonomy): domain Bacteria; kingdom Pseudomonadati; phylum Bacteroidota; class Bacteroidia; order Bacteroidales; family Bacteroidaceae; genus Bacteroides; species Bacteroides sp. MSK.20.82. The sequence goes on along the minus strand of NZ_JAHQUN010000020.1, from coordinate 20,029 downwards.
CTCCGGAAAGTGATCTGGTAGCCCAGCTGACCACTCCCGCCCAGAAAGCAGAAGTAGACGCCTACCTTGACCGCACCAAGAAACGTACGGAACGCGAACGCATCGCCGACCGCAGCGTGACCGGTGTTTTCAGCGGTTCGTATGCTATCAATCCGTTTACAGGTGAAGCAGTGCCCATCTGGATCAGCGATTACGTATTGGCAGGATACGGAACAGGAGCCATCATGGCCGTACCCGCCCACGATAGCCGCGACTATGCTTTCGCCAAGCATTTCGGACTCGAAATCCGCCCGTTGGTAGAAGGTTGTGACGTAAGCGAAGAAAGCTTCGATGCCAAGGAAGGTATCGTCTGCAACTCTCCGCGTCCGGATGTAACTCCGTACTGTGACCTGTCTCTGAACGGACTGACCATCAAGGAAGCCATCGAAAAGACCAAGCAATATGTGAAAGAACATAATCTGGGACGTGTGAAAGTGAACTACCGTCTTCGCGACGCCATTTTCTCACGCCAGCGCTACTGGGGGGAACCGTTCCCTGTATACTACAAAGACGGAATGCCGTACATGATCGACGAAGACTGTCTGCCGCTGGAACTTCCGGAAGTAGACAAGTTCCTCCCCACCGAAACAGGCGAACCTCCATTGGGACACGCCAAGGAATGGGCGTGGGACACGGTAAACAAGTGCACAGTAGAAAACGAAAAGATCGACAACGTTACCATCTTCCCGCTGGAACTGAACACCATGCCGGGATTCGCCGGTTCTTCCGCATACTATCTGCGCTACATGGACCCGCACAACAACAAAGCATTGGTGGACCCGAAAGTGGACGAATACTGGAAAAACGTAGACCTTTATGTAGGAGGAACGGAACACGCTACCGGACACTTGATCTACTCCCGTTTCTGGAATAAGTTCCTGCACGATGTAGGTGCATCGGTAGTAGAAGAACCGTTCCAGAAGTTAGTAAACCAAGGCATGATTCAAGGCCGCAGCAACTTTGTATATCGCATCAAAGATACTCACACCTTCGTTTCACTGAACCTGAAAGACCAATACGAAGTGACTCCACTTCATGTGGATGTAAACATCGTATCCAATGATATCCTCGACCTGGAAGCATTCAAGGCATGGCGTCCCGAATATGCGGAAGCAGAGTTTATCCTCGAAGACGGAAAATACATCTGCGGATGGGCGGTTGAGAAGATGAGTAAATCAATGTTCAACGTAGTCAATCCGGATATGATTGTGGAAAAATACGGTGCAGACACCCTTCGTATGTACGAAATGTTCCTCGGTCCGGTTGAGCAGTCCAAGCCTTGGGATACGAACGGTATCGACGGTGTACACCGCTTTATCCGTAAGTTCTGGTCATTGTTCTACAACCGTACCGACGAATATCTGGTGAAAGACGAGCCTGCAACGAAGGAAGAGTTGAAGAGCCTGCACAAACTGATCAAGAAAGTAACGGGAGATATCGAACAGTTCTCTTACAATACGTCTGTCAGCGCATTCATGATCTGTGTCAACGAACTCTCCAACTTGAAATGCAACAAGAAAGAGATACTGGAACAGCTCGTTATCACCCTCGCTCCTTTCGCTCCGCACGTTTGCGAAGAACTGTGGGATACACTGGGACACGAAACTTCCGTATGTGACGCCGCATGGCCCGCATACAACGAAGAATATCTGAAAGAAGATACGATCAACTATACCATCTCCTTCAACGGAAAAGCACGCTTCAACATGGAGTTTGACGCTGATGCCGCTTCGGATGCCATCCAGGCTGCCGTATTAGCCGACGAACGTTCGCAGAAGTGGATCGAAGGCAAAACACCGAAGAAGATCATCGTGGTGCCGAAGAAGATTGTAAATGTGGTAGTTTAAAATAAGTAACAGGTAATAAGTAATAGGTAATAACCGTAGCTGCTTTCCGAGCATATCCGCAAGGTTAATACCTAATACTTAATACTTATTACCTGTACCTATCGACTACGACTTATTACCTATTACTTAATACTTATTACCTATTAATTAAATGCGCAAACCAGCAAAAGCGGAAATAATGAGAGAAGTGAAGGATTATATCTACATCACTCTCGGATTGATCAGTTATGCTTTGGGATGGGCGGCATTTCTGCTGCCTTACCAGATAACGACAGGGGGTACTACCGGTATCGGGGCTATCATTTATTACGCAACGGGATTTCCTATCCAGTGGTCGTACTTCATCATCAATGCGGTTCTGATGACATTTGCCATCAAGATATTAGGTCCGCGATTCAGCATAAAGACTACTTATGCAATTTTCATGCTGACTTTCCTGCTATGGATATTCCAAGTGTTGGTAAACAACTACATACAAACGCCCGATATGTCGGCCGACGGAAAGCCTCTGCTGCTCGGCAGCGGACAGGACTTTATGGCTTGTATCATCGGTGCGGCTATGTGCGGTGTAGGTCTGGGCATTACTTTCAATTATAACGGCAGTACCGGAGGAACGGACATCATCGCTGCTATTGTCAACAAATACAAAGACGTATCACTTGGAAGGATGATCATGATTTGTGATGTGTTCATCATCAGTTCCTGTTACTTTGTGTTTCACGACTGGCGTCGGGTAATCTTCGGTTTCGTCACCCTGTTCATCATTGGTGTCGTGCTCGACTGGATTATCAACAGCGCCCGTCAGTCCGTACAGTTCTTCATCTTCTCCAAGAAGTATGATGAGATAGCCGACCGCATCATCAAAGATACTGACCGTGGGGTGACCGTGCTCAACGGCACCGGATGGTACAGCAAAAACGATGTAAAAGTATTGGTCGTACTGGCCAAAAGGCGTCAGTCGCTGGATATCTTCCGACTGGTAAAACGTATCGATCCGAACGCTTTCATCTCGCAAAGTTCCGTCATCGGGGTGTATGGCGAAGGGTTCGATCAGTTGAAAGTGAAATAAACAGGTGAATGAATCTGGATAATTCCACTAAAAAACAAGAATAAGACCATGAAACGCAAACTTGTATTTGCCACTAACAATGCTCATAAGCTCGAAGAAGTAGCCGCTATCCTTGGGGATAAGGTAGAACTGCTCAGTCTGAATGACATTGACTGCCACACGGACATCCCCGAAACAGCCGAAACGCTGGAAGGAAATGCCTTGCTGAAATCTTCTTTTATCTACCGGAACTATCAGTTGGACTGCTTTGCCGATGACACCGGACTGGAAGTGGAAGCTCTGAACGGAGCGCCCGGCGTGTACTCCGCCCGTTATGCCGAAGGCGAAGGCCACGATGCTCAGGCGAATATGCGCAAGCTGCTCCACGAACTGGAAGGAAAAGAGAATCGGAAAGCGCAATTCCGCACTGCCATTTCGCTGATTCTCGACGGAAAGGAATATCTCTTTGAAGGTGTGATCAAAGGGGAAATCATCAAAGAGAAGCGCGGAGATTCCGGCTTCGGTTATGACCCGATATTCAAGCCCGAAGGGTACGAACAGACTTTTGCCGAACTGGGAAACGAAACAAAGAACAAGATCAGTCACCGTGCACTGGCTGTACAGAAACTTTGCGAGTTTCTGCAACGCTGATTCTTTAGCATATTCCGCACAACAGCCTGTCTTGACATCAACGAAGTGCCAGCAGTAAAATTCTCTCAGGCCATTTCTTAACTATATGACACAGAGTTTAATAAAAGAATTTTTGTAATCTTCAGAAGAAAATTATTTCTTTGCAAAAAAAATAAAGCGTAATGAAGAAAATTGCATTATTTACTTTCCTTACATTGTTATTATGTACTTCATGTGTAACGAAAAAGAAGTTCATGATGACAGAAGCCGCACGTATTGCAAGTATCGACAGCTTGCAAAGTTTATTGACTGATTGCCGCAACACGGGCGACCAGCTGTCAGCACAAATCAAGAAGCTCCTGCGTGATACCACCCAGATGGGAAACAGTATCCGTCAGTATCAGAGCATGCTTAGTACTAACATGACGGAACAGGAAAAACTGAATGCCTTGTTGAGTCAGAAGAAAAACGAACTTAGCGAAAGAGAACGCACCATCAACGAGTTGCAGGACATGATCAACGCTCAGAACGAGAAAGTGAAACAACTGCTGAACAGTGTGAAAGACGCGTTACTGGGCTTTAGCACAGACGAACTGACGGTTCGTGAAAAGGATGGAAAGGTGTATGTGGCAATGTCGGACAAATTGCTGTTCCAGTCAGGAAGCGCCCGTCTGGATAAACGCGGAGAGGAAGCTCTCGGCAAATTGGCGGAAGTCCTGAACAAGCAGACCGACATCGACGTATTCATCGAAGGTCACACTGACAATAAACCGATCAACACCGTACAGTTCAAAGACAACTGGGATTTGAGCGTGATTCGTGCTACCTCCGTCGTACGTATCCTGATTAAGAACTACGGTGTAAATCCTTTGCAGATACAGCCCAGCGGTCGCGGCGAATATATGCCTGTTGACGACAATGAAACTGCGGAAGGCAGAAGCAAGAACCGCCGTACGGAGATTATCATGGCTCCAAAGCTGGACAAGCTATTCCAGATGTTACAGACTTCCGAAGAGGTTAAATAAGAAAATAATAATAAGAGACTGTCAGAAGGTAGACAGTCTCTTATTATATAGAAACAAGGCTATAATATTTATTGCCCTAATGATATAACTCATCCATGTTTCTATTAGATACAATATCTGAATTCATACTGTTTACTTTCCCCATCCGGATGGTTTCTTACCCATCTTGAACACCATCGTACCACCGTTCATGATGTCCTGATGAGTGATGAAGAAATCTTTGTGTTTCTTCCCGTTCAAAGTCACCGACTGAATGTAGATATCTTCGGGAGACTTGCGGATGGTCCGGATACGGAATTCCTTATTACCTGCCAGTTTCAAAGTACACTCATCCAAAAGCGGGGAACCGATGATATACCGGCCGTCGGCAGGATTGACCGGATAGAATCCCATCGCACTGAATACATACCAGGCAGACATCTGACCGCAGTCATCATTTCCGGCATATCCCGAAGAAGTGTTGTTATACAGCGTGTTCAGAATATGGCTGACATACTTCTGCGTCTTCCACGGCTGACCTGCAAAATTATAGAGATAAGCTACGTGATGACTGGGCTCATTACCATGTGCATACTGTCCCACAAATCCCGAAGCGTTATGATTCATCTGCTCACTCTTATAGGTAGAGGTAAAGAAAGTATCCAGCTTTTGTTCAAAGGCTTTCGTTCCTCCTGTCAGTTCCATCAAAGCTTGGATGTTGTGCGGAACATACCAAAAGTATTGCCATGCGTTTCCTTCGGTAAACGGATGCCCGCCGTTTCCACCGTATTGATACGGGTCGAAAGGCTCGATCCATTCTCCTTTGTCATTCTTGGACTGGAAGAACTTCGTTTTCGGATGGAAAAGGTTCCGGTAATATTCGGAGCGTTTGTGGAATCGCTGATAATCGGCATCCTTGTTCAATTTTGCAGCCAGTTGGGCAACACACCAGTCATCAAAAGCCTGCTCCAGAGTGATGGAGACAGATTGAGTCTGAATGTTTTCGGGCATAAAGCCGTATTTCTCCCATACCTCAAAAGGAGAGTTGGGGTGTGAGGTTACCGAACTGTTATAGACTGCTTCATAGGCCTTCTCCACATCAATTCCGGGAATACCTTTCAGGATGGCATCAGTAATCACAGGGATGGAGTGGTTACCGATCATACAGTAATTGTCCTGTCCCCATAATTGCCAGATAGGCAGGTAGCCGTAATATTCATACTGGCGTATCATGCTCTTCACGAAGTCAGTCACCCGTTCGGGTTCCAGCAACGTGTAGAGAGGATGAGAGGCACGGAAAGTATCCCACAGGGAGAAAGTGGTGTAATGAGTTTCATTGTTCGCCACCTTGCGGGTCGTATAGTCGGCAGCCATGTATTCGCCATTCACGTCGGACATGGTGTTAGGCTGTATCATAGTGTGGTAAAGAGCCGTATAGAATATCTCTTTCTGCACTTCCGTACCTTTCACTTCGATCTTTCCCAGTTGTTTTTCCCAATCAGCGTCCGCAGCAGCCACATAGCGGTCGAAGTCCCAGTGCGGTGCTTCCTGTTCCATGTTCTGACGAGCATTCTCCATAGAGACGGACGAAAGGGCTACCTTACATGTCAGTGGCTTGCCATTCAGTTGGCCGAAACGGAAACAGCCATGAAGATTCGTACCGTTGATCACGGCTGTGTTTTCATGAACACGACCGCCGTCTCTCAGCGTAGAAGTAAGGATAGGACTGGAAAACTCCATATAGAAATAAATCTTGCGCAGTTTCGCCCATCCCGTAATGATACGGTAACCTTCCACTGCATGGTCATTCAGAATGCGGATCTGAGAGTTAATGATCCGGCGTCCCCAACTGCCCTTATCTGCCGAGTGGTCCATATCCAGTATAATCTCCGCATCTTTACCGGCGGGATATTGATAGCGGTGGATACCGTTTCTCTGAGTAGTGGTAAGCTCTGCATTAATACCTTCATCTTTCAGCATTACCTGATAATAGCCGGGACGGGCTTTCTCTTCGTCGTGCGTGAATGCGGAAGAAGTGCGTCCGCTGCTGGTCGGCATCAATGTAATGTCGATCAGGTCCGAAGCTCCTGTCCCGCTCAGGCGGGTATGGCTGAAACCGAAGATTGTATTCCGGTTATAGTCGTAGCCGGAAGCGTCCCCCCAGTTGGGAGCTTCGCTGGTGTCCGGAGAAAGCTGTATCATACCGAACGGTGAGGTTGCCCCCGGGTAATTATTACCCGAAAGTCCCCCATCGATGGCCCCCGTTCCAATAAACGGATTTACATATTTAGTGATTTCCCCTGCCTGCAACGTAGCAAGAGTCAATGAAAATGCACATACACTTAAAAGTAATTTCTTCATGGTTCGTAGTGTTTTTATAAGATATGTTTCTTATGTCTATAGCTTTTTATTCTGCTGTTATTTCAATAAGCCGGCTGTTGAGCTGCTGCGTTGTGAAAAGATCCAGTCCGACGTTCATCAGATATTCTCCGGAGAAAACCTGGTCGTTACCCTTCAATGAGGAACCGTTGCCGGGCATCATATTGATTTCCTTCACACGGTACTTCTTGTCGGCATCCAGTCCTTGCAGGCGGACAGGCAGTGTCTTTTCCGCATAGCGCGGATGGATATCGAAGGCGAATACCGCAGCTGTTTTCTTGTCCTTGCCTACAAACATGGAAGAAGTATGGTTGCTTCCGTAAGGAGAAACAAGGCGATACATATCACCTTCAAGGATAACAGGTTTCAGACGGTTGTAGTTCTTGACTGCCAGATCACAGTACAAGTGCTCATTCTGATTCATGTCTTCCAGTTTGATGTCGAATCCTAATTTGCACATCATGGCTACATCGGTACGGAACTTGATACTGGTTCCACGGTTCCAGGTAGTGACGTGGGCACACAGTGTCTTACTCGGGAAGATCTGCGAATAGCCCCATTGGATAAACAGACGTTCGATAGGATCGGTATTGTCGCTTGGCCAGAACTCTGTGAAGTACTTCAATGCTTCATAGTCGGAGCGTCCGCCGCCACCGGCACACAGCATCATCGGAAGATTAGGATATTTAGCCTTGATTCTGTCCAGCACCTTGTAAAGTCCGCGCACATAATCAACGTACAGATGAGACTGTTTATCTTTCAGATACACCGAATAGATATTCGTAATCGGGCTGTTGCAGTCCCATTTAAAGAAATCGATGCCGGGATATTTGGTCATCAGGTTGTCCACCACGCCGAATACATGATCCTGTACTTTCGGATTGCTAAGGTCGAGAACCATCTGGTTGCGGAAGTAGTATTCATCACGGTTAGGCAGATGAATCACCCAGTCCTTATGCTTTTCGTAAAGCTCGCTTTTGGGATTCACCATTTCCGGCTCTATCCATATACCGAACTTGATACCTTTCTTTTGTGCTTCTTCAACAAGACGCCCTACTCCGTTCGGAAGTTTGCCGGCAGTCTCTTCCCAGTCGCCCAAACCCTGATGGTCACTGCTACGGGGATATTTGTTGGCAAACCAACCATCGTCCAGCAGGAACATATCTACGCCCAGCTTGGTAGCCTCATCCATCAAGCCGATCAGTTTGTTTTCATCAAAGTCAAAATAGGTAGACTCCCAGTTGTTGAGCAAAGTCATACGGGTATCATTACCGTTTTTCACCTGATGATTGCGCGCCCAGTCATGGAAGCTGCGGCTGGCCTCACCTTTCCCCTGCGTGCTGTAAGTGAAATAGAAGTCCGGAGTACGAAACACTTCTTTGGCGGGCAGGCTGTATTCGGAGTCGTACGGGTTGATACCGCTGATAATGCGCAGTTCGTTTTTATTGTCCACTTCGAAAGTAAAACGGAAATTACCCGTCCACCCGATAGTTCCTACCAGCACTTCGCCTGCATTCTCCTGCGAAGGATTGTCAAGAGCCAGCTGGAAGAAAGGAGATACAAACATATTGGCACGTGCGCCCAACTTCGTATCGATCACCTTTTTACCGAAAGCCAGTTCTCTTTCGGTCACGTTGGCTTCGTGTGCCCAGTCACCGGAAAATTCAGTCAGGAAATACTTGCTGCTGTTCAAGTGAAGCATTGATGAAGCATACTTGCAAAGTATCACAGGCTTCTTCTCTTCATGGCTGATCTCACTAAACGTACGGATAATGTTCTCTTTGCCGTAAGCCACATAATGCAGCTTCACGGTCACAGGGTATTTATCATCCTTAAGGGTAATTACGGTTTCGTTGACCCCGTTATCGATGACATTGCTCGAATGATCTATGTATTTCAGCAGCAATGAAGAGTTATTATCATTATGACGTATGTGAATAGCCGGTTCAAAGTAGTCCTCCATACCGTGAGTCAGATAAGCTTCAGTCCCTTGTGGCAGATACTGGATATCGGAATCATGGTTAAGCTTTTTGCCCAAGTATTTCTGATACAGACGTCCGTTGTCAGCTACTTGATAGATAAGGCTGGTCCGTTCGGTTTCTATTTTGATCAGCGGCTTGTCGGCAGCCTGCAAAAGAGAAAAAGAACTTAATAGAAAAAAAAGTAAGAATGCTTTTAATTTCATGGTTTACATTGTTATGGTTGATATTTATTCTCTGGTGCGGAACGGGGGTACGGGAAGCCCGCTCTTGCCATATAGATTACAAACAGGATTGTCTGCCCACGCATAGCAAGCCGCCGTCGGTATTTCTATCCGGTCGGATTGCAGAATGACTTCTTTTCCCCGGATGGTAGCCTGTGCCGGAACGTATTTCCCGTCCGGTCCCGCCAGTATAAAGCCTTTCGGAGCCCCTTCTTTGGCTACTACTTCCTGATCGAAACTAAGAATCAGCGTACGTCCCGAAATGCGGTATCCAAGGAATGCAGGCACTTCGTATGTACTTTTGTTATAGGTCTTCGCCAATGCCGCTTGCGCCAGTCGCTTTCCTACTTCCTGTTTGTTTTTCGGGTGGATATCATAAGCTTCGCCGAGGTCGATGGCACATGCCATACCTGTATTAGGCAGATGCAGCGCATGTGCTTGTGCATCACGGAGAGCCGCCCATTTGGAGTCCGGCTGCACTTCTTCCGGCTTCAGATAATTGGCCAACTGCACAAAGTAGAAAGGAAAATCCTGTTTCCATGCCCTTCTCCAATCTGTAATCATTGATTGGAAAAGTACTCTGTACTGCTCGTCGAATCCTACATTATTTTCTCCCTGATACCAGATAGCACCCTTGATAGGAAAAACAGTAAAAGGATGTATCATTGCATTGTAAAGTACGGTCGGGTAACAGGATGTCGGCCAGCCGGTTCCTTCGGGAGACAATGGTCTGGAAGGTGCACCGGTCATCGATACTCCAGTGTGATAGTTCCAGTTGCCCGCCAAGGAAATCTTCTTGCCGTTCGCTTCCATATACATCTGCTGAGGTTCTCCATGGATACCACCTTCACCTCCATAATCTATGGCACGAATGGTGATAACCCCTTTACCTGCCTTTGCCAAGGTTGCGGGAATCTTATAGGTACGCATCGTATTACATCCCGAAGTTCTTCCTATCTCTTTTCCGTTAAAGTAAGTGATATCGTCGTCGTCGATCATAGCCAGATGGAAAGAGATTTCCTTGCCGCTCCAGTCGGCAGGTATTTCCACTTCTTTCTGGAACCAGACAGTACCGTCAAAATTCAGTCCGCGAGTTTCCCAGTAGGCGGGCAGTTCCATCGGTTTCCATTCATTCCCTGTCTGAAGAGCTGATATCCATTGGGGAGCTCCGTCTTTGAATCCGGCATCCCTGGCATCGAACTGCTGAAGCCACTCGTCCATTTCCCGATGGTAAAGTTCGACAAGTTTCTCTCTTTGGAAGCCTGCGCTTTCCATTTCGGCCATCTTTTTCTGGAATCCCATGACTCGCTTCAATGTCTGATGGCTTGTCCACGATTCGGCAGGTGTGCCGCCCCAAGTACAGTCAATCACCCCAACGGGCACATTCAGTTCTTTCCACAACTTACGGGCATAGAAATAAGCGACGGAAGAAAACTCCGATACAGTAGCGGAACTACATTCCTGCCAACCGTTCATATTCATTTCTACGTTATCCTGCGGAGAGAAAGCGACGGTCTTCTTTACCTGCAACAGACGGATGGAAGGATAATTGGCATCGGCAACCTCCTGTTCGTAATTCATCACTTTTCCCCATCCGGCAACGGGCATTTCCATATTCGACTGACCGGAACAGATCCAGACTTCTCCCGATAGGACGTTGTTCAGCACCAGTTTCTCACCATCCGAAACAGTGATCTGATAAGGTCCTCCGGCAGGCGGAGTCGGGACTTCTATACTAAAATGACCATCAGCTGACGCTTTAGCCGTATATTTCTCATGATTCCAGCTCACCTTCACAGTCACTTGTTTACCGGCTTTCGCTTTTCCCGGTAACGTCAGCTGACTGTTTTGCTGAATAACCATATTATCGGTAAAGAATGACGGCAATGTGACCTTCGCTTGCGCAAAGGCTGCCACACATAACGATAAGAGTGTTAATTGATATTTTTTCATTTCTTCGGTTATTTAAATTCAAGTAATTGCACGTCTTTGGAGGGTACGGTCACTTCAAGCTGTCCTGTGGCAGAAGTCTCGTTGCCGCTCCACAACTCCTTCACCTGATAGTTGCGTGCCTTGTCCAATCCTATTCTTTCCAACGAAAGCACAGTTGTCTGTTCCTGGTCCGAGTAGTTGAATACCGCACAATGGAAACGACCATCGGGTGTCTTTCTTACAAAGATATGTTCCGACTTCTCTCCGTTTCCTTCCACAGGACGGAACACTTCTCCTGTCGCCACCGCATTCACTGCCGCATTGGTCAGATATTTCTGTGACTTCTCTTTGGCGTCTTTTCCTCCTCCCACACTGAAATCGTCTCCTGTAATGTAAATACCCGTAATGACACCCGAAGTAATACGGGCACGGTTTTCTCCGTCGGTAGCATCTCTCAGTACAATATGATCGGCATCATTATATTGGTAGATATACTTCTGCCACCAGCCGTATGAAAGAGCGTTCAATGTATATTCGGTATCCTTGATCTGGTTCCACGCATCACAGGCTATTCTGCGTGACTGCGCATACTGAGCGGGAAAAACAGGAGAAATGGAGAGATTGATATACATATCTCCAAAATATTGATTGAGCAGTTTCATGCCATAATTATATCCCTGTATACCTGTGGTAATCTCAGGATTATACCATTTGTCCGCTTCCATCGCACCGTGTGTCATGAAGTCCATCTTCACATACTCGAATCCTGCACGGTGGAACAAACCGGAAGTCTTCTTCATCATAGCTTCCACTGCCGGATGTGTTGGATCGACTGCATAGGCGCCGTCCAGTTCCTGCGGCTTTCCGTTGGCATAGAGATAGATATCTTTGTATTTATATTCCGGTGCGGCATCTACCGTCCGTTCCGGATCGCGTGCCCAGTCGGTGAACGGAGTCCAGTAGATACCACCGATCTGTCCGTTCGACTTACACTTTTCGATAAATGACTTCAGTTGCTCCTCATTCATACAGTCCCAACCGGAATCCAGACCGATATAGACAGTCTGATCAGGGTTTACAAAATGATTGTTCTGCAGATTCTCCTTGAAATAATCAGAGACTTCCATCGCTTTCTCATAAGTCAGATTGAATTGTAATGCCCCCCAGCTGTTCCAACCAAATGGAACAGCTTTCTCCCATGCTTTGGGAGGGGCAATTACAGCGTTGGCTTTTGCATACGCTTCAAGTCCATCGCACCAATTTTCAAAGAAACCCAAAAAGACTTTAGGGGATTTAATCTTTTTACCTGCTAATGCACCGTGAGCCTTTACGTCACGAGTCTGCTCATCTGCTATGCCCCCATAACATACCAGCGAACCAATGTTATCACGATCCCCCTTACCTATTGAAATACCTGTTTTCCAGTTATCATGTTCTACGGAGCCGATCACCAGACCGTTCCGGCTTTCATTATTGAATATGGCTGTCACTTCATAACTCACCAATGTATCGAAACCAAGCGGATGAGACTGATATCTGATCCATTTGTCATTGTCGAACGGAACAAAAAGGGCACGGTTATCACTTGCCTGCAAGAATCCGGATATAGAATCGACATTGACAGGAGCCATTCTGCCGGAACTGATTTCTTCTTTCGCTTCGACTGTAAAATCGGTCAGTATATATTCCTTACCCGGATAAAGATAGAAATACTGAGTCAGCTTCGGAAGTTCCTTATCCGTATACTCCACCTTATATATATGTCCTTTCCCGAAAGAATCGGAAACTTTGCCCGTACTGATTTTATGGCGGGCATAGTCACTCGTCTTGATCTCCTTCCCTTCCCATTGATAGGAAGCATACATTCCGTTACAAATATTTTTTGACTTATAGGTGAGTGCTATCCCCCCTTGCTGATCATCGTAAGTGATATTCCATACATCGGTAGAGAAAATCTTGTCTCCACTGGCACAGTTGGAAAAGAAAAGAAACAGAAGAAGCATCAGGGATACTCCCGACATTTTTTTTAATAGTAGCTTTTGGTTTTTCATATGGTACAATGTTCTTATGTAAAAAAATGAAGCATACCCGAATAAGAAACCTTTTTCTCTTATTGAGGTATGCCACAAAGGTAAGGATTGGCATCTCCTTTACTATATACAAACGATTCAAAAAATGATAAAAATACGGCAAATAAGCTCCAATGGGGGCTAAGAGAGGTATTTTATCTATTTTGTGCCCTCTCCTGCCTCGACATTCTTTATCTCCTGCGTGATAATGATCTGCTTGCCGGATTGATATTGTTTCTCAAAATCTTTGGGTGTCATGCCGAATTGTTTCAGGAATAACTTACTGAAATAAGACGGCGAATTGATGCCGACCATATAGCAGATATCTCCGATCCGGTATTTACCTTCCTGAATAAACTCGGCTGCCTTCTTCAGCTTGATCAACCGGATAAAATCGAGCGGAGACAAGTTGAACAGTGTCTTGATTTTCCTTAACAAACTGGAACGGCTCATGCAGAGTATATCCGCCATTCGTTCTACACCGAAATTATCATCGGTTATGTTATCTTCAATGACCTTGATCACCTTATTCATAAATTCTTCGTCCGCCTTGTTCATCTGCATATTGTTGACAGAAAAGAAGGGGCGTTTTGCAAAGGCTTCTCTTTCCCTGCGTCTGTTGTCAAGCAAGGACAGGACTTGTTCTTTCAGATAATTGAAAGAGAAAGGTTTCTCAACGTATGCTTCCGCACCATATTTCAGACCGTTGATTTTACTGTCGATGTCATTCTTGGCTGTCAGGAAGATAATAGGAATATGAGAAAGTTCCATATCCGATTTTACTTCCTTGCAGAGTTGGTATCCGTCCATTACAGGCATCATGATATCACTGATGATCAAGTCGATATGGCTGCTTCTCAATATTTCCAGTGCTTCTACCCCGTTCATCGCTGTCTCTACGGTGAAGTTTTCCTGCAAGCGTTCGAGAATAAAGGTCAGCATACTTTCATTGTCTTCTACCAGCAGGAGGGTATATCCATACATATCGGCCGTGACGGGCGTATGTTCGTCCAGCTCGACAATGTCTTTCTGTATGGCTTTGTTGTTCTCCTGTTTAATGCCCTCCATATTCAAAGGAATGGTCAGTACAAACATATTGTTTTCCTGACGGGTGTCCAGATAGATCGTGCCTTTATGCAGGGATGCCAGCGAACGTGCCAGAGACAAGCCGATGCCTACTCCATTACGGGGCTTCTCCTTTCTGTCCACCTGATAGAACGGTTCGAATATATATTGGCTGACTTCCGCCGGAATCTTGTTTCCGTCACTGGTGACGCGAATCGTAAAGCTGTCTTCTCCCTTTTCCAGTTCTACCAGTACATTCTGGCTGGCGTATTTCAGCGCATTATTAAGCAGGTTGCTCAGTATCTTGGTGATTGCTTCTTTATCTACGGCTGCCCACACCTGCTCTTCTGTAGATTTTAATTGCAATTCTTTCCGGTTCAGGCTAAATGTCACTTCAAAGCGTGCCACGATTCCGGCAAGAAGTTCGGTAATGTCCACGCTCTCAAATTTCATGGTCAGCTTGTTGGCACCGATCTTCTGGAAGTCCAGCAGTTGTCCGGTAAGTTCCAGCAGGCGTTTGGTGTTCTGAACCATCACACTGATATACTTCTTCATCTTGGGTTCCTGTATCCCCATTTCCTCAATGGCTTCGAGAGGACCGTTGATCAGCGTCAGAGGGGTACGCACTTCGTGCGCTATCTCTGTGAAGAAGTCCACTTTGGATTCGTACAGTTCCTTCTCTTTTTCGATCTCAAACAGCTTTTGCCGTTCTTCCAATTGTTTCTCCTTGCGGCGTTTGTACCATAAGATGGTGCCAACCACGATCAGGATAATACATACGGTATATACAATGTAAGCAATGATAGACTGCCACCACGGAGGAAGAATGATAATAGACAGAGAGCGTGTGGACGACTCGGACTTGCTGCCGTGAGTAGCCTGCACACGGAAGGTGTATTTTCCCGGCGGAAGTTTGGCATACGAGATGTTCTGGTTGCTGGCAGCCCGTACCCAATCCCTGTCAAGAGGTTCCATACGATAATAATATTGGTTGGACTCGGCCGTAGAGTAGCTGAGCAATGCCACATCAAAGCTGATATTGGCCTGGTCGTAAGGCAGGACGATTTCATCCGTATGTACGATACATTGTTTCAGGGGTGATTCGGGAGTATGCACCGTCACCTCCTTATTATATATACTGAACTTGGAAATGTAGACAGGCGGAAGCGGCTTTTCCTCCTCTTGAACAGTAGGGTCAAATGCGATCAATCCGTCCACCCCACCGAAATAGAACCTTCCATCCTGAGCTTTCAATGCCGATTGATAATTGAACTGATTACCCAGTAATCCGTCCTTATTGGTAAAGACACGTACATCTCCACTCTCGGGATTGAACTTGACCAATCCTTTATTGGTTCCAAACCACAGATTTCCGGCATCATCTTCCAATATGTTGTAAGCTACGTCATCCGGTAGTCCATCTTCGATACTGAAAGTGGTAAAGTTGTCCTGCGCTTCATTATATCTGCATATACCGCCACGGTCGGTAGAGAACCATATATTCCCTTTACTGTCCTGCATGATGGAGCTGACGGAGTTGGAGCTTAGAGAGTTGTCAACTCCTTCCTTATAAGAATAATTCTTATAAGAATTATTCTTAGGATCACATTTCCAAACACCATTTCCCATAGTAGCAAGCCAAATTGTACCATCTCTAGCCTCCATTATATCGAAAACCCAGTTATATCCTACTTCTTCCACACGGTGAAATTTCCTTTCCTTAGGTTGTGATACATATAATCCCCACCCAGGTCCTATCCAAGTACGACCTTTACTATCTTTTAAAAAACTATATACACTTCCTTCTTCAATACCCAAATCCTTATCACTGACGTATTTAAGATGTTCACCAGGTATACTAATATCATTCATTCCTTGTTTAAATAATCCAACATATATATGATTTTCATAATGTTTTACTGATAGTGTAATGAGACGACCTGGAACATTATCATATATCTGATGTACTTTACCTGTTCGAGGATCCAATACATTAACACCATTATCTTCAGTACCTATCCAAATACACCCATTATTATCTTCTGCCAATCCACGGATACGTTTGGTATTTAAAGAATATGGATCGCTTCCCGGTACATATTTAGCAAAAGTCAAGATACGATTAGGCAGATAGTTGACACCTCCAAACATTGTTCCAATCCAAATTCCTCCTTCATAATCTTTATAAATAGAATAAATACTATTATCCGATAAACTAAATGAACGCATCAGGTCTTCTTTCAAATGAATAACATTATTTTCTTTCTCATTAATAATGAAAATTCCATGAAGAGAACCTACCCAAATTTCATCTCCAAAACACATTACATCTCGCAAAAATGTTTTTTTCTCACCAAGGAACGAAACTTCACTCAACTCATCTGTTCGAGTATTATATTTCAGCAAATCTCCTTCATGTATTCCCAAAATAGCATTTTCTTTCTGAAAACAAATACTTATAATTGTTTTGTCAATTAACGAACGTCCCATTCGGTCTGTCAAATATTGTTCAAAATTATCATCCCGATAATTGTACTTGAATAAACCTATTCCTGATGTACCTACCCATACTTCGCCCTGCTCATTGATACAAATACATTCCGGATTATTATTTTTTAAATTGTCTTTATCTATCAATGAATAATGATGTACCTTTCCGTCTTTATAACGAAAAAGTCCCTGATCAGGAATCAACACCCAAATATTATCTAGTGAATCAGACAGAATTTCCGCTACCCAGTTATCAAGAGTTATTCCTTCTGATGAAGCTATTTTGAAACGTTTAAATACATCAACCGCCGGATTATATATATAAACACCCCTGTCTGTTCCAACCCATAAATTCCTTTCTTTATCCTCAAAAAGAGCACCAATATTATGATTACCTGTACCCTCCTCCAAATCATCGCAATCGAATTGGAGAATAGAAGTTCCATCATAGCGGTTGAGCCCATTTTTTGTCCCAAACCACATAAATCCATAGCTATCCTGCAAGATTGCTTTTACATTACTCTCTGATAAACCATTTTCTCCATTAACACGGGTGAAATAAAAATCAGAATATTCCTGAGCAAAAATACAAATAGATAAGAATAGCAATCCATTTATGAAAGCTAATCGTAGTAGGTGTTTCTTCATAAATTATATAGTGGTTATATTTGGCTGTGCGCGCAAATATACACTAAAAAACAGTATATAAAAAGGAGTTGACGCATTTGTTTCAGTAATAGCCGCATTTGTTCATTTTTACTTTTCCCTTCTCCTATACCTTTGCAATATCATTTTGAAATAAACTATTTTATAACATGAGAAACGTAACATTAGGCCTGATAATAGGGGCCGCACTTCTAGTTAGTGGTAGTCTGTCACTGAAGGCAACCGAGAATAAAATGAAATTATGGTATGATAAACCTGCAGATGAATGGATGAAGTCTCTTCCTTTGGGGAACGGTCGTCTTGGTGTAATGATCTATGGTGGCATAGAAACAGAAACACTCGCTCTAAACGAATCAACAATGTGGTCAGGGGAATATGATGAACATCAGCAACGTCCATTCGGAAGAGAAAAACTCAATCAAGTAAGAAAGCTATTTTTTGAAAATAACTTGTCAGAAGGTAATCACGTCGCAGGAAATATGATGGCAGGTAGCCCACATTCAGTAGGAACACATCTTCCCATAGGTGACTTGAAAATAAATTTTTCATATCCTCAAGGAGAAATATCAGATTATCGCCATGAACTGGATTTACATACTGCTATAAACACAGTTAGCTATAAAGTAGGTAATACTGAATATATACGCCAATGTATCGCTTCTAATCCAGATGACGTAGTTGCCATGCATATAAAAGCTAGTCGTCCAAAAGCAATAACGATAGAACTTGAATTGAAATTACTCAGACAGGCAAATGTAGTAGCATCCGGTAACCAACTTATTTATACCGGTAATGCAGAATTTGAAAAACATGGTAAAGGAGGAGTACATTTTGAAGGACGTATTGCTGTACAAATAAAAGGAGGAACAATAAAGGCTGAAGGGAAAAAACTTTATATTGAGAAAGCTACTGAAGTCACTTTATTATCTGATGTACGTACCAATTTTAAAAACAATACGTTCTCTGGTTACAACTACAAAATAAAATGTGAGAAAACAATTGAATTAGCATCAAAGAAAGATTTTAAGACTCTGAAGAAAAAACATATAGAAGACTATTCTCCACTTTTCTCCCGGGTAGGACTTTCGTTTGAGCATCACGCAAAGTTTGATCACCTACCAAACGATGAACGTTGGGCACGGGTAAAGAAAGGAGAATCTGATCCTGGATTAGATGCATTATTTTTCCAATATGCTCGCTATCTGTTGATCGCTTCTTCACGTCCTAATTCTCCTCTACCTGTAGCTTTACAAGGTTTTTTTAACGATAATCTCGCTTGCCATATGGGATGGACTAACGATTATCATTTGGATATCAATACTGAACAAAATTATTGGATTGCTAATGTAGGTAATTTAGCAGAATGTCATCTCCCTCTTTTTGACTATATTAAAGATCTATCAATTCATGGTGCAAAAACAGCAAAAGATTTATATGGTTGTAAAGGATGGACTGCACATACTACAGCCAATCCATGGGGATATACAGCTGTATCAGGTAGTATTCTTTGGGGATTATTCCCGACTGCATCTTCTTGGCTTGCCTCTCATTTATGGACACAATATGATTACACACAAGATAAATATTTTTTAAAGAATACCGCATATCCATTATTAAAAAGTAATGCTGAATTTCTATTAGATTATATGGTAATAGACCCACGAAATAACTATTTGGTAACAGGTCCTAGTATCTCGCCGGAAAACAGTTTTCGCCATCAAGGACAAGAATTTTGCGCATCTATGATGCCGACTTGCGACCGTGTACTGGCTTATGAGATATTCTCGGCATGCCTGCAATCTACGGAAATATTAAATGTCGATGCCTCATTTGCCGACAGCCTCCGTACCGCTATCAGCAAACTCCCTCCTTTCCGTATCAGCACAAACGGAGGAGTACAGGAATGGTTTGAAGATTACGAAGAGGCACATCCCAATCATCGTCATACTACACATTTATTATCCCTTTATCCCTATTCCCAAATTACATTGGACAAGACACCCGAGCTGGCACAAGCTGCCGCCAAAACAATCGAAAAACGTCTGGCCGCCAAAGACTGGGAAGACACAGAATGGAGCCGTGCCAATATGATTTGCTTCTATGCCCGATTGAAAGATTCTGAAAAAGCTTATAGCAGTGTGAAACAATTACTTGGGAAACTATCACGTGAAAATATGTTCACTGTTTCCCCGGCCGGAATCGCCGGAGCAGGTGAAGATATTTTCGCCTTCGACGGAAATACAGCCGGAGCAGCAGGTATGGCAGAAATGTTATTGCAAAGTCATGATAATTGCATCGAATTATTGTCTTGTCTGCCGGAAGAATGGAAAAACGGAAGTTTCAAAGGACTTTGTGCGCGTGGAGGTATCGAAATAGACGCAAGCTGGAAAAACGCCCGGATAGAAAATACGGTATTCAAGGCTACCGCTGCAACAGAATTCATTCTTCGTCTTCCAAACGCTGAAGCATATCGTTGGAAATTGAACAAAAAAACATTCATTCCGAAGAAGAATGCGGATGGTTCGATACAAATTAAAATGAATGTAGATGATTGCATAACTATTATTCTTATATAAAATATTACAGTATCAATATTTTTATGAAAATATTTATTTTATTATTCAACTTAAAAAATTATTTAACATGAAAAACTTTTT
>NZ_JAHQUN010000145.1:0-506 GCF_019052485.1 Bacteroides sp. MSK.20.82 | reverse complement strand
TTTCTTTCTTCTACTGTTCCGACCGGGTCCAGTATCTTTCAATCTCTTCCAGTGACTTTCCTGTGGTCTCCGGCACGAGTTTCCATACGATGAGCATATACGGCACGCACATGACTGCGAACAGGAAGAATGTTCCGGCGGGGGTGAGATTCTGGAGCATCCAGGGGGTTAGCTGTCCGATCAGGTACGTTCCTATCCACAGGGCGAATCCTGCAATGGACATCGCCAGTCCGCGCACCTTGGTGGGGTACATCTCCGAGAGGAGCACGAACACCACGGCACAGATGGAGACGGCACAGCAGAATACATAGAACAGGAAGAAAACAAGCAGGAAGAGGCTGGAGACTCCCCAGGAATCACCGAAGAGGAAGTAAATGCCGATCAGCAGGAGGGAGACAACCATCCCCGAAACTCCGTAATAGACCAGTTGCTTGCGGCCGACCCTGTCGATGATCACAAGAGCAAGAACGGTGGTCAGAGTGTTGACTAGTCCTACGAGAACTTGG
>NZ_JAHQUN010000144.1:0-531 GCF_019052485.1 Bacteroides sp. MSK.20.82 | reverse complement strand
CATCCTTACTGTGTTCTGATAGACTGTTTAATACTCTTTCTGGACTTCTCATAATGTCTCTCACATTTTCCATTAATTGTATTAATAATTAGCTACTTCCCTTCGCCATGTACAAGGCGTTACCTTGCTCAAACTACTATGGAAGCTCCGTTACCACTCCGAATTTTCATAGGTCGAACCTAATAGCCTTTCGGCACTTCGGGATAGGTAATCCCCGTTTATTACATCGTAACTGTTGGCATGATAGATTGTCGGATACGACTTCCGTCCTTTACTCGCTTACTGCGGTTGTGTCGTGATAAGTTCTTGCTACGTTCATTCCTATACACTGAAGTAGTATCACGATATGGCGATTGATAGTTACCTTACGCCATAGCCTCAAGGGTGACCACTCGGACTATCGTTCAATCAATTCGGACTTTATCCTCATATCTATCTTTTCATCTCGCCATTCAGTCGCAGTTTGGTAACTAACTGACTTATGACTTTTCCGACATGCTACACTCCCTGCTCGGTTAAGTTTTCCCGAAA
>NZ_JAHQUN010000143.1:0-539 GCF_019052485.1 Bacteroides sp. MSK.20.82 | reverse complement strand
AGCAATACTCCTTCACGGATGGGTGAACATCCCGCCACCTTGATAATCTTTCCATTCTTTCCCTTGCGTTCCCTTTCCTTTTCCTGCATGGCACGTCCGGTCTTTTCCTTGACCATTTGCTTGATATTGTTATAATGAGTTTGCAGTTCGGGAGTGCCGAAGTCGGGGTTTATCCACTGTTCGTTATCGGTGGAAAGTTCGGGAACGACATAGATTCTGGACTCCCCGATATTACGCATATACTCGGCAGTCCTTCGGTTGTGCGCCTCGCTCGATGCGATTCTGCAAGGCTTGATATGTATGCTTGATTTTGTTGCCATAGCTTCTTTTCTTTGTTTGCAATTGATTATTCTGCTTGCTTTCGCAGAGGGGTTCTTAGGGGTAACCCATAAGCGGAGATTGCAAAGAGAGGGTCACTCTTTGTTCGGGGTTCTCAGGGGTGAAACGCCCTGAGTGGGTCATTAGGGCAAAGCCCTAATCCCCTCGGGAGAGCCCACAACTACGAAAGCGGAGCGTGTAGTTATAGTGGGCTATAACCG
>NZ_JAHQUN010000019.1:0-101878 GCF_019052485.1 Bacteroides sp. MSK.20.82 | reverse complement strand
TTAAGCCTCGTCACGCCGATGGTACTGCGTAACAGTGGGAGAGTAGGTAGCCGCCGTTTTTAGAGAAGCCCTTCAGGTAGAAATACCAGAAGGGCTTTATTGTTTTTTGTCCTTCTGAAATTTGTGACATCATTTTTAACAGCAATAATCCTCATAATACCTATTAAAAAAGTGAATATTTACTGGTAATTTGTATGTTATGAGGATATTTATTTGTATCTTTGTCGCCCGAATTGTAATCTAACGATTTAAAAAAGAGAGAAGCTTTGGGAAAGTTTGATAAATACAAAATTGATTTGAAAGGCATGCAAACAGACTCTGCTAAGTATGAGTTTGTTTTGGATAACCTTTACTTCGCCCACATTGATGGTCCTGAAGTTCAGAAAGGAAAAGTAAATGTTACTTTGACTGTGAAAAGAACCTCTCGTGCTTTCGAACTGAGCTTTCAGACAGACGGTATAGTATGGGTACCATGCGACCGTTGCCTGGACGAAATGGAGCTACAGATCACTTCGTCTGACAAACTGATGGTGAAGTTTGGACATGAATATGCAGAGGAAGGCGACAACCTGATTGTGATCCCTGAAGAAGAGGGAGAAATCAATGTTGCATGGTTCATGTATGAATTCGTTGCACTCTCTATCCCAATGAAGCATGTACACGCTCCGGGTAAGTGCAACAAAGCTGTTACTAGCAAGTTGAGCAAGCATCTCAAAACAGATGCTAATGAAGATAGCGATGAAGTCTTCGACACAGGTGGAGATGATATCGTAGTTGCGGAGGAAATGGAGGAACAAATTGATCCCCGTTGGAATGAATTAAAAAAAATATTAGATAATAATTAAAGTTTTAAGAAAATGGCACATCCTAAGAGAAGACAATCAAAAACAAGAACAGCAAAGAGAAGAACTCATGATAAGGCAGTAGCTCCTACATTGGCTATTTGTCCGAATTGCGGAGAATGGCATGTTTATCACACTGTATGTGGCGCATGTGGTTACTACAGAGGTAAGCTCGCTATCGAAAAAGAAGCAGCTGTATAATTAGTACAGTATACTCAAGACAGCCGAGGGGGAAAACTCTCCGGCTGCTTTAAGTATTATAGTATCGCTAATTTAAAATAGGTTTGATGGAAAAAATAAATGCAGTAATCACAGGAGTTGGAGGATATGTACCCGATTATATCTTGACTAATGAAGAGATATCAAAAATGGTAGATACCAACGATGAATGGATTATGACTCGTATTGGAGTAAAGGAAAGACATATTCTGAATGAGGAAGGATTAGGTAGCTCATACATGGCACGCAAAGCTGCCAAGCAGTTGATGAAGAAGACTGGAGCCAATCCTGACGATATCGATTTGGTTATTGTTGCTACTACTACTCCTGACTATCACTTCCCTTCTACAGCTTCTATTCTTTGCGATAAACTCGGACTGAAAAACGCATTTGCTTTCGATTTGCAGGCCGCTTGTTGCGGTTTCCTGTATTTGATGGAAACAGCTGCTAATTTCATTCGTTCGGGAAGATATAAGAAAATTATCATTGTCGGTGCCGATAAGATGTCGTCAATGGTTAACTATACAGATCGTGCTACATGCCCTATCTTTGGTGACGGCGCCGCTGCTTTTATGATGGAGCCCACTACGGAAGATTTAGGTGTTATGGATTCGATACTGAGAACTGATGGTAAAGGCTTGCCTTTCCTCCATATGAAAGCTGGTGGTTCGGTTTGTCCTCCGTCTTATTTCACTGTAGACAATAAAATGCACTATCTGCACCAGGAAGGAAGAACAGTGTTCAAATACGCGGTTTCAAGTATGTCGGATGTATCGGCTGCAATTGCAGAAAAGAATGGTCTGACCAAAGATACTATTAACTGGGTGGTTCCCCACCAGGCAAATGTACGTATCATTGAAGCTGTGGCTCATCGCATGGAACTCCCGATGGATAAAGTGCTGGTGAACATTGAACATTATGGTAACACAAGTGCCGCTACGCTTCCTCTGTGTATCTGGGATTTTGAAGATAAACTAAAGAAAGGTGATAACATTATATTTACAGCATTCGGCGCCGGATTTACATGGGGTGCGGTTTATGTAAAATGGGGTTATGACGGAAAAAAGGAATCGTAACGTAAGTTACTGAATTATAACACAAAAAACGCATCCTATTTCGATTCGATGCGTTTTTTTGTCTCAACCAATAAAATAAAGAGAAATGCATAAAGCAGGTTTTGTAAACATCGTAGGGAATCCGAATGTCGGAAAGTCGACATTGATGAATGCTTTGGTGGGAGAACGTATATCAATTGCTACCTTCAAAGCGCAGACTACCCGTCACCGAATTATGGGAATTTATAATACGGATGATATGCAGATTGTTTTTTCTGACACTCCGGGAGTATTGAAACCTAACTATAAGTTGCAGGAGTCGATGCTGAACTTCTCAACTTCTGCACTGACAGATGCGGATGTACTGCTTTATGTGACTGACGTGGTGGAGACGCCCGATAAGAATAATGAGTTTATGGGAAAGGTGCGTCAGATGACGGTTCCTGTCCTGTTGCTTATCAACAAAATAGACCTTACGGATCAGGAGAAGCTGATCAAACTGGTCGAAGAGTGGAAGGAACTGCTTCCGCAGGCTGAGATTATTCCTATTTCTGCCGCATCTAAGTTTAATGTAGACTATGTGATGAAGCGTATTCAGGAACTGTTGCCTGATTCTCCTCCTTATTTCGGCAAAGATCAGTGGACGGATAAGCCTGCCCGCTTCTTTGTGAATGAGATTATCCGTGAAAAGATTCTGCTATATTATGATAAGGAAATCCCCTATTCGGTGGAAGTAGTAGTGGAAGAATTTAAAGAGGAAGCGAAAAAAATACATATCCGGGCAGTGATTTATGTGGAACGTGATTCACAAAAAGGAATCATTATCGGCAAGCAGGGAAAAGCATTGAAAAAAGTAGCTACCGAAGCACGCCGGGAATTGGAACGTTTCTTTGGAAAGACGATTTTCCTGGAAACTTATGTGAAGGTTGATAAAGATTGGCGTAGTTCGGATAAGGAACTGCGGAACTTTGGTTATCAGTTAGATTAAGAGTATTCATGCGACTGGGATAGTCGTGAAAAAACAAGGTATTGAGCTATGAATAATTTAGTTGCAATTGTAGGACGCCCTAATGTGGGCAAGTCTACCTTATTTAACCGTCTGACGAAAACTCGTCAGGCAATTGTGAATGAAGAAGCGGGTACAACCCGTGACAGACAGTATGGCAAGTCCGAATGGCTGGGCCGTGAGTTCTCCGTGGTAGATACCGGCGGATGGGTAGTGAACTCTGACGATATCTTTGAAGAGGAAATCCGGAAGCAAGTATTGCTGGCTGTGGAGGAAGCAGACGTTATTCTGTTTGTAGTGGATGTGATGAACGGAGTGACTGACCTGGATATGCAGGTTGCGACTATCTTGCGACGTGCTAACAGCCCGGTGATTATGGTTGCCAATAAGACAGATAATAATGAATTACAATATAACGCTCCTGAGTTTTATAAATTAGGATTGGGCGATCCGTATTGTATCTCTGCTATCACCGGAAGTGGTACAGGTGATTTGATGGACTTGATCGTCAGCAAATTCAATAAAGAGACTTCGGAAATTCTGGATGATGATATTCCCCGCTTTGCTGTGGTAGGACGCCCGAATGCGGGAAAATCCTCTATCGTAAACGCGTTTATCGGAGAAGACCGTAACATTGTAACGGAGATCGCCGGAACAACCCGTGACTCTATTTATACTCGTTACAATAAATTCGGATTTGATTTTTATCTGGTAGATACAGCCGGTATCCGTAAAAAGAATAAGGTGAACGAGGATCTGGAATACTATTCGGTAGTCCGTTCGATTCGTTCGATTGAAAATGCGGATGTCTGTATTTTGATGCTCGATGCTACAAGAGGCGTTGAAAGTCAGGATTTGAATATTCTTTCTTTGATTCAGAAAAATCAGAAGGGACTGGTAGTCGTGATTAATAAGTGGGACCTGATAGAGGATAAAACAGCGAAAATGATGAAGGAGTTTGAAGCGACTATCCGTTCACGTTTTGCTCCCTTTGTGGATTTCCCGATTATATTTGCTTCTGCATTGACCAAACAGCGTATCCTGAAAGTGCTTGAAGAAGCCCGCAACGTGTATGAAAACCGTACGACGAAGATACCGACTGCCCGTCTGAACGAAGAGATGCTTCCGCTGATTGAGGCATATCCGCCTCCATCCAATAAAGGTAAATATATCAAGATTAAATATATCACGCAGTTGCCGAATACACAAGTGCCTTCATTTGTGTACTTCGCCAATTTGCCGCAGTATGTGAAGGAACCGTACAAACGTTTCCTGGAAAACAAAATGCGTGAGAAGTGGAACCTGACCGGTACACCGATCAATATTTATATCCGACAGAAGTAAAAGGTATATTCGTATGAATAAAAAGAAATCGCCCGGCAATATTCCATTGCCGGGCGATTTCTTTTTATTTAAGAGGATTATTCGTCTTTATTTAACTGGAAGTCCTTACGGCGCAAAACGAAACTGTTACTCAGGTATTTTTCACGCACAATCTTGTTTTCTGCCAATTCTTCCGGTGTTCCCTGAAACAGGATCTTGCCTTCGAACAGCAGATAAGCGCGGTCAGTGATACTTAATGTTTCCTGCACATTGTGGTCGGTAATCAGGATACCGATGTTTTTATCCTTCAGCTTCCACACAATCTGCTGAATATCTTCTACTGCGATAGGGTCGACTCCGGCAAACGGTTCATCGAGCATAATGAACTTCGGGTCGATGGCAAGACAACGGGCGATTTCAGTACGACGGCGTTCACCTCCGGACAACTGGTTACCCTTGTTCTTGCGTACCTTCTGAAGGCGGAACTCGGCAATCAGACTTTCGAGCTTGTCTTTTTGATAATCTTTGGGCTTATTGGTCATTTCGAGTACGGAAGCGATATTGTCTTCTACACTCATCTGACGGAATACGGAGGCTTCCTGTGCAAGGTATCCGATACCTGTCTGCGCCCGTTTGTATACTGGAAACTTGGTTATCTCAAGGTCGTCGAGAAAGATTCGTCCTTCATTAGGAGTAATCAGTCCTACGGTCATATAGAATGAAGTCGTCTTACCGGCACCGTTCGGTCCCAGCAAACCCACAATTTCACCTTGCTTCACGTCGATGGATACATGGCTTACAACGGTTCGTTTACCGTACTTTTTAACCAGGTCTTCCGTGCGAAGCACCATCTTGCTTTCTTCCATATTCTAGTTATTTTGCGGCAAATGTAGTAAAAATAAGCTGAAATAATGTACATTTGCAGACAAATAGTGTGAGTTATGATAAAAGCATTGAGAACTGTCGGACGATATATCATACTGATGGGACGTACTTTTTCCCGTCCCGAGCGTATGCGTATGTTTTTCCGGCAATACCTTAACGAGATGGAGCAACTGGGTGTGAACTCCATCGGCATCGTGTTGTTGATTTCGTTTTTCATCGGCGCGGTGATTACTATTCAGATTAAATTGAATATTGAAAGTCCATGGATGCCTCGCTGGACAGTGGGATATGTGACACGTGAAATTATGTTGCTGGAGTTCTCCTCTTCTATTATGTGTTTGATTCTGGCGGGAAAGGTCGGCTCGAACATTGCTTCGGAACTGGGAACAATGCGGGTGACGCAGCAGATTGACGCACTCGAAATAATGGGTATTAATTCCGCCAATTATCTGATACTACCCAAAATAACGGCCATGGTAACTGTGATCCCTGTGTTGGTGACGTTTAGTATTTTTGCCGGTATTATCGGTGCTTTTTGTACCTGTTGGTTTGCCGGTGTGATGAATGCGGTCGATCTGGAATATGGACTGCAGTATATGTTTGTCGAATGGTTTATCTGGGCGGGTATCATAAAATCCCTTTTCTTTGCCTTTATTATTGCAAGTGTTTCTGCCTTTTTCGGCTATACGGTAGATGGTGGTTCCATTGCTGTAGGAAAGGCTTCTACGGATGCTGTGGTAAGCAGTAGTGTGTTGATTCTGTTTGCAGATTTGGTATTAACTAAACTTTTGATGGGATGATTGATATTAGAGGACTTTATAAATCATTTGAAGATAAAACGGTATTGAGTAATATCAATGCGTCTTTTGAGAATGGAAAGACAAACCTGATTATCGGTCAGAGCGGCTCTGGTAAAACGGTCTTGATGAAATGTATCGTAGGCTTGCTTACTCCCGAAAAAGGAGAAGTGCTGTATGACGGACGTAACCTTGTCTTGATGGGGAAGAAGGAGAAAAAGATGCTTCGCAAGGAGATGGGGATGATTTTCCAGAGTGCGGCGCTTTTTGACTCCATGTCGGTGCTGGATAATGTAATGTTCCCGCTGAATATGTTTAGCAACGATACACTGCGTGACCGTACCAAGCGTGCCATGTTCTGTCTGGAACGTGTGAATCTGACTGAGGCGAAAGATAAATTTCCGGGTGAAATCAGTGGCGGTATGCAGAAGCGTGTGGCTATTGCCCGTGCTATCGCATTGAATCCGCAGTACCTGTTCTGTGATGAACCGAACTCCGGGCTGGACCCCAAAACGTCATTAGTTATTGATGACCTGATTCATGACATCACTCAGGAGTATAATATGACGACTATTATCAATACCCATGACATGAACTCTGTGCTGGGAATCGGTGAGAAAGTGATTTATATTTATGAAGGACATAAGGAATGGGAAGGGACGAAAGATGATATTTTCACTTCTACCAATGAACGGCTGAATAACTTTATCTTTGCTTCGGACCTGCTTCGTAAAGTGAAGGATATGGAAGTGCAGAATATGGAAGGCTGACGGAAAAGTAAATAGAAGGACATAAAAAAACTTCTGTCATCAGGTGGCAGAAGTTTCTTTTTTTTCTTAGCTATATTAGCGTCGGCAATTAAGCTCTGGGTCTAGCTTCTTTAACTACCATTGTACGGCCCATGTACTCTGCACCGTTCAATTCTGCGATTGCTTTAGCAGCTGCTGCATCGTCTTCCATTTCGATGAAAGCAAATCCTTTGGATTTACCGGTTTCACGATCCATAACTACTTTAACTGATGATACTGCTCCGTAATCTTCCATCACTTGTTGCAGATCTCCTTCCTTAACACGGTAGTTAAGGTTTCCAACATAAATGTTCATAATGAAAATGATAAAAAAATAAATAAATGAATAAAACTCTCTGGATAGATGGTTACTAATAAAAAGATTAAAACGACAGAGAGTTTACAAATGCGTTTTCGAAACAGAAGTAAAAACCTTGTAATCAAATCGAGAAACTAATGGTCCATCAATCCGCAGCAAAGAAAAGAATAATTTTTGGATTGACCATCTTTTTCTTACTTTTATTTGCAGGCAACGAGAAAAAAACAAGGATGCGTGGCTAGTGAACCGCTGCCTGTCATGCAATTGTCATTTGTATATTCCAAAATAGATGCGAAATAAATCTGCAATGTCTTTTGAAAATTGAAAGATTAGCACTAATTTTGCACCCTCGTTTGAGTTAGAACAAAGTATAAATCAAATAAATAATTGTCAGAATGAACGTTTCATTACAAAACATTGACAAAGTAAGCGCACAGCTTACTGTGAAGCTTGAGAAAGCCGACTATCAGGAAAAAGTAGACAAATCGTTGAAATCATTCCGTCAGAAGGCACAGATGCCGGGATTCCGTAAAGGAATGGTTCCGATGAGCCTGGTTAAGAAGATGTATGGTAAATCAGTGATTGCAGAAGAAGTGAATAAGGTACTGCAAGAAGCTGTTTACAACTATATTAAAGAAAATAAGGTGAACATGCTGGGCGAACCGTTGCCTAACGAAGAAAAACAGCAGGTTATCGACTTCGATACAATGGAAGAATTCGAGTTTGTGTTCGATATCGCTCTGGCACCTGAATTCAAAGCTGAAGTAAGCGCTAAAGATAAAGTAGATTACTATACGATCGAAGTATCGGATGAAATGATCGAAAACCAGGTGAAGATGTATACTCAGCGCACCGGTAAATACGACAAAGTAGACGTTTACGAAGATAACGACATGCTGAAAGGTCTGTTGGCTCAGCTGGACGAAGAAGGTAATACGAAAGAAGGCGGTATTCAGGTAGAAGGTGCTGTATTAATGCCTTCTTATATGAAGAACGACGATCAGAAAGCTATCTTTGCTAATGCAAAAGTAAATGACGTATTGGTATTCAACCCGAATGTTGCTTACGACGGACACGCTGCTGAACTCGGCTCTCTGTTGAAGATCGACAAGGAAATCGCTAAGGATGTGAAGTCTGACTTCAGCTTCCAGGTAGAAGAAATCACTCGTTTCGTACCGGGTGAACTGACTCAGGAAGTATTTGACCAGGCATTTGGTGAAGGTGTAGTGAAGACTGAAGAAGAATTCCGCGCTAAGATCAAAGAAGAAATCGCAGCAAGATTTGTTGCTGACAGCGATTATAAATTCCTGATCGACATTCGTAAAGTGATGATGGACAAAGTAGGTAAGCTGGAATTCTCTGATGCATTGCTGAAACGTATCATGTTGCTGAACAACGAAGAAAAAGGCGAAGAATATGTAGCCGAAAACTACGATAAGAGCATTGAAGAACTGACTTGGCACCTGATCAAGGAACAGCTGGTAGAGGCAAACGATATTAAGGTAGAGCAGGAAGATGTGCTGAAGATGGCGAAAGAAACTACCAAAGCACAGTTCGCTCAATACGGAATGTTGTCTGTACCCGAAGATGTGCTTGATAACTATGCACAGGAAATGTTGAAGAAGAAAGATACTATCAACAACCTGGTAAGCCGCGTAGTGGAAGTGAAGCTGGCTGCAGCTTTGAAAGCTCAGGTAACTTTGGAGAACAAGAACGTTTCTATGGAAGAATTCAATAAAATGTTTGAATAATCGTTCGGTTGAATAGAACATAAAGTCACAGAAACACAGAGTTTTTATAAAATTATAACTCTGTGTTTTTTTGTGTCTCTGTGTTCTTTTTCGTTTCTTTGCACTTACGTTTATTATAAATTTAATTAGAAAGGAACAATAACATGGATGATTTTAGAAAATACGCAACCAAGCATTTAGGAATGAATGGCATGGTGCTGGACGATGTGATTAAATCGCAAGCCGGGTATTTGAATCCCTATATTCTCGAAGAGAGACAGCTGAATGTAACTCAGCTCGATGTATTCTCCCGACTGATGATGGATCGCATTATTTTTCTGGGTACACAAGTAGATGACTATACGGCAAACACGCTTCAGGCGCAGCTGCTCTATCTGGACTCTGTAGACCCGGGCAAGGATATCTCTATCTATATCAATTCTCCGGGCGGTAGTGTGTATGCCGGACTGGGTATTTACGATACCATGCAGTTTATTTCAAGTGATGTTGCTACTATCTGTACAGGTATGGCTGCTTCGATGGCTGCCGTATTGCTGGTAGCCGGTGCCGAAGGCAAACGCTCTGCATTGCCGCATTCACGCGTGATGATTCACCAACCGATGGGCGGTGCGCAGGGACAGGCTTCGGATATTGAAATCACAGCCCGTGAAATTCAGAAATTGAAGAAAGAACTTTATACGATCATCGCCGATCATTCGCACACTGACTTTGATAAGGTATGGGCCGATTCGGACCGTGATTACTGGATGACAGCTCAGGAAGCGAAAGAATACGGAATGATTGATGAAGTATTGATTAAAAAATAAAAATGGCTGATTCAAAGACAAAGAAAAAGTGTAGCTTCTGTGGTCGGTCGGAGAATGAAGTAGGATTCCTGATCACAGGAATGAACGGCTATATCTGCGACAGCTGCGCTACTCAGGCTTATGAGATTACTCAGGAAGCCCTGGGCGAAGGCAGAAAAAGGGCGGGAGCTACCAAACTCAACTTAAAAGAACTGCCCAAACCGGTAGAAATAAAGAAATTCCTCGACCAGTACGTAATCGGACAGGACGATGCGAAACGCTTTCTTTCTGTATCAGTTTACAACCATTACAAGCGTCTTTTGCAGAAAGACAGCGGTGATGATGTGGAAATTGAAAAATCAAACATTATCATGGTGGGTAGTACCGGAACCGGAAAAACATTGCTGGCACGTACTATTGCCAAGTTGCTTCATGTCCCGTTTACGATTGTAGACGCTACGGTATTGACGGAAGCCGGTTATGTCGGTGAAGATATTGAAAGTATTCTGACCCGTTTGCTTCAGGTGGCAGATTATAATGTGCCGGAGGCTGAGCAAGGAATTGTGTTTATCGATGAGATAGACAAGATTGCCCGCAAAGGAGACAATCCTTCTATCACCCGCGACGTAAGTGGAGAGGGTGTGCAGCAAGGTTTGCTGAAATTGCTTGAGGGATCGGTGGTGAACGTTCCTCCCCAGGGAGGCCGTAAGCATCCCGACCAGAAAATGATTCCGGTGAATACCAAGAATATTCTCTTTATCTGTGGTGGTGCTTTCGATGGTATTGAAAAGAAAATCGCCCAACGGCTGAATACGCATGTGGTAGGATATACCGCATCGCAGAAAACAGCAGTGATCGATAAGAATAATATGATGCAGTACATTGCTCCTCAGGATTTGAAGTCATTCGGCCTGATTCCCGAAATAATCGGTCGTCTTCCGGTGCTGACTTATCTGAATCCGCTGGACCGCAATGCACTCCGTGCTATTCTTACCGAGCCGAAAAACTCTATCATCAAGCAATATATCAAGTTGTTTGAAATGGATGGTATCAAGCTGACATTTGAAGATTCTGTTTTCGAATATATCGTTGACAAGGCTGTAGAATATAAGTTAGGTGCCCGTGGATTGCGTTCTATTGTGGAAACAATCATGATGGATGTCATGTTTGAAATCCCTTCAGAGAGCAAAAAAGAGTATAAGGTAACGCTGGATTATGCAAAACAACAGCTGGAAAAAGCGAATATGGCAAGGCTGCAAATTGCTTAATATCAAATAGTAAGGCTACTGAAAATGATTGTTTCTGTTTTTTCTTGAAAATATTAGTCGTATTTTGCTTGGTAATTACGAAGTTGTTTATAACTTTGTTTGGCTCTCTTGCAATGGAGGGCTTTACTTAAAGTTAAACCATGAACTGAATAAAACAACCTAAGTTAAGATGGCAGGGAAGATTAATTTAACAGATGAACTGAAAAAGTATTTCGGATTTAATAAGTTCAAGGGAAACCAGGAAGCAATCATTCAGAACTTGCTTGATGGTAAAGATACCTTTGTGCTAATGCCTACCGGTGGCGGAAAATCTTTATGCTATCAGTTACCTTCGCTCTTGATGGAAGGTACGGCAATTGTTATTTCTCCGCTCATTGCGTTGATGAAGAATCAGGTGGATGCAATGCGTAATTTCAGTGAAGAGGATGGCATCGCCCATTTTATAAATTCTTCATTAAATAAAGGCGCAATAGACCAAGTAAGGTCTGACATCCTTGCCGGAAAAACAAAATTGCTATATGTGGCTCCTGAGTCATTGACAAAGGAAGAAAACGTAGATTTTTTGCGTTCGGTGAAAATTTCGTTCTATGCGGTAGACGAAGCTCATTGTATTTCCGAATGGGGGCATGACTTCCGTCCGGAGTATCGGCGAATTCGTCCGATCATTAACGAAATAGGGAAAGCTCCCTTGATTGCGCTTACTGCAACAGCAACACCGAAGGTACAGCACGATATCCAGAAAAATCTGGGGATGGTGGATGCACAGGTTTTCAAATCCTCGTTCAACCGTCCGAATCTTTATTATGAGGTACGCGCAAAGACCAATAATATTGATAAAGATATTATCAAGTTCATCAAGAACAATTCGGAAAAGTCGGGCATTATCTATTGCCTGAGCCGGAAGAAAGTAGAGGAACTTGCTGAAATTCTTCAGGCAAACGGAATAAACGCGCGTCCTTATCATGCAGGTATGGACTCAATGACGAGAACGAAAAACCAGGATGATTTCCTGATGGAAAAGGTGGAAGTGATTGTGGCTACCATCGCTTTTGGTATGGGAATTGACAAGCCGGATGTACGGTTTGTGATCCATTATGATATCCCGAAGAGTCTGGAAGGGTATTATCAGGAGACAGGACGTGCCGGCAGAGACGGCGGCGAAGGCCAGTGCCTGACCTTTTATACAAACAAAGACTTGCAGAAACTGGAAAAGTTCATGCAAGGAAAACCTGTGGCAGAACAGGAAATTGGCAAGCAGCTTCTGTTGGAAACCGCTGCTTATGCCGAATCTTCCGTGTGTCGGCGTAAGACATTGCTGCACTATTTCGGTGAAGAATATACGGAAGAAAATTGTGGAAATTGTGACAACTGTTTAAACCCTAAAAAACAAGTGGAGGCTCAAGAGTTATTATGTGCCGTGATTGAAGCGATTATCGCGGTGAAAGAAAATTTTAAGGCAGATTATATCATAGACATACTACAAGGTAGAGAAACGTCGGAAGTACAGGCTCACCTACACGAAGATCTCGAAGTGTTCGGTTCGGGTATGGGAGAAGAAGACAAAACATGGAATGCAGTGATCCGACAAGCTTTGATTGGCGGTTACTTGAGCAAAGATGTGGAGAATTATGGTCTCCTGAAAGTGACGGAAGAAGGGCATAAGTTCCTGAAGAAGCCAAAATCGTTCAAGATTACTGAAGATAATGATTTTGAAGAAACGGAAGAAGAAGTACCTGCACGTGGCGGTGGCTCTTGTGCGGTAGACCCGGCTCTTTATTCAATGCTGAAGGACCTACGGAAGAAGCTGTCCAAGAAACTGGAAGTTCCTCCTTATGTCATTTTCCAGGATCCGTCTTTGGAAGCGATGGCTACCATCTATCCGGTGACATTGGATGAACTGCAGAATATTCCGGGCGTAGGTGCCGGAAAGGCGAAACGCTATGGTGAAGAGTTCTGTAAGCTGATCAAACGTCATTGCGAAGAGAATGAAATCGAACGTCCGGAAGATTTACGTGTACGTACGGTTGCCAATAAATCAAAGATGAAAGTGGCTATTATTCAGGCTATCGACCGTAAAGTGGCGCTGGACGATATCGCTCTTTCCAAAGGAATCGAGTTTGGTGAACTGCTGGATGAAGTGGAAGCAATCGTTTACTCCGGAACTAAACTGAATATCGACTACTTCCTGGAAGAAATTATGGATGAAGATCATATGCTCGATATCTATGATTACTTCAAGGAATCTACGACAGACAAGATTGATGATGCTCTTGACGAACTGGGCGATGAATTTACCGAAGAGGAAGTCCGACTGGTGAGAATCAAGTTCATCTCTGAAATGGCTAATTAAAAAAGCGAAAAAAATAGGCGTGCAGGTATGCTGTTTTGAATAAAAACCGTATATTTGCACGCAATAAATTTTTAAACGCACAGCCCTATGTCATTTATTGCTGATAAGATTGTAATGGATGGGTTAACTTACGATGACGTATTGTTGATCCCCGCTTATTCTGAAGTTTTACCGCGCACTGTCGATCTCTCGACAAAGTTTTCAAGAAACATTGAGTTAAAAATTCCTTTTGTGACGGCTGCCATGGATACGGTTACCGAAGCGAAAATGGCTATTGCCATTGCCCGTGAAGGTGGTATCGGTGTGATTCACAAAAATATGTCTATTGAGGAGCAGGCAAGACAAGTTGCCATTGTAAAGCGTGCTGAAAATGGTATGATTTACGATCCTGTTACTATCAAGAGAGGTTCTACTGTCAGCGACGCTTTGGGAATTATGGCTGAATATAAAATCGGTGGTATTCCTGTAGTGGATGATGAAGGTTATCTGGTAGGTATCGTTACTAACAGAGATTTGCGTTTCGAAAGAGACATGACAAAGCATATTGATCTTGTTATGACTCCTAAAGAAAGATTGGTTACTACTAATCAGTCTACCGATCTGGAATCTGCTGCACAGATTCTTCAAAAACATAAGATTGAAAAGTTGCCGATTGTAGGAATGGATGGCAAACTGATCGGTCTTGTTACATATAAAGATATTACAAAGGCAAAAGATAAGCCGATGGCTTGTAAAGATGCCAAAGGTCGTCTGCGGGTAGCTGCAGGTGTCGGCGTTACTGCTGATACGCTGGATCGTATGCAGGCATTGGTGGATGCCGGTGCAGATGCTATCGTAATCGATACGGCTCACGGACATTCTATGTACGTTATTGAAAAACTAAAAGAAGCAAAGAAACGCTTCCCGAATATTGATATCGTGGTAGGTAACATTGCTACCGGAGAAGCTGCGAAGGCTTTGGCAGAAGCTGGTGCTGATGCAGTGAAAGTAGGTATCGGTCCGGGTTCTATCTGTACGACTCGTGTTGTTGCAGGTGTAGGTGTTCCTCAGTTGTCGGCTGTATATGATGTAGCCAAGGCACTGAAAGGTACAGGTGTTCCTCTGATTGCTGATGGTGGTTTGCGCTATTCCGGTGATGTGGTAAAAGCATTGGCTGCCGGCGGATATTGTGTGATGATCGGATCATTGGTTGCCGGAACAGAAGAGTCTCCGGGTGATACTATCATCTTTAACGGACGTAAATTCAAATCATATCGCGGTATGGGTTCATTGGAAGCAATGGAGAATGGCTCTAAAGACCGTTATTTCCAGAGCGGAACTGCCGATGTGAAGAAATTGGTTCCGGAAGGTATTGCTGCTCGTGTTCCTTATAAAGGTACACTTTACGAAGTAGTTTATCAGTTGTCCGGTGGTCTTCGTGCAGGTATGGGATATTGCGGTGCTGCTAATATTGAAAAACTTCATGATGCGAAGTTTACTCGTATTACAAATGCCGGAGTGATGGAAAGTCACCCGCATGACGTGACGATTACCAGTGAATCGCCTAACTATAGCCGTCCGGAATAATTTATATAAACGGTAAACGATTAGCGGTGAACGGTGAACAGGCTGTATGGCATATGTTCGTTGTTCACCGTTTGTCGTTTTTAAATAAAAATCAATGATGAAAAGAAATCTGCTTTTAGGATGGATAAGTCTCTTCGGAGTATTAGCTTTCGCTCAGGAAGATCCCGTAGTGATGCGGATTAATGGGAAAGACATACCTCGTTCGGAGTTTGAATACTCCTATCGCCGGCATGCGGACGGTAATGGTATGAAATTGTCTCCTAAAGAATATGCGGAGTTTTTCATTCAGTCTAAGTTGAAAGTGGAAGCAGCCAGAGCGGCCGGACTCGACACAACTTCGGCTTTTCGCAAGCAACAGGAGGCTTATCGGACAAATTTGCTGAGATCATACCTGCTGGATGATCAGGAAATGGATGGCAATGCCCGTATTCTATATCAGAAGATGAAGGAAAATGTACGTGGCGGACAAGTGCAGATACAGCAAATTTACAAATATCTGCCTCAGACCATTACATCCCGGCATTTACAGGAGGAACAGGCTCGCATGGACTCTATTTATCAGGTGATACAAAATCAGCCGGGTGTGGATTTTGCCCGTTTGGTGGATCGGTTTTCGGATGATAAACGTTGTCGGTGGATAGAAAGTTTGCAGACAACCTCGGAGTTTGAGGAAGCAGCTTTCTCTTTAGCAAAAGGTGAAATATCCAAACCTTTTTTTACTCCGGAAGGGATTCATATTCTGAAAGTCATAGATCGAAAAGAAGTGCCTGCATATGAAGTCGTTAGTGACAGCCTTCTAAATCGTTTAAGGCGTCAGCCGTTGGATAAAGGAACGGAAGCCATCGTAGAACAACTGAAAAAGGAATACCAGTATATTCCGAATATGGAGTCTTTGGAGGAAGTATTGCAGAAAGGTGGAACGGAGCGGACTTTGTTTACCATCGACGGGCAGGCATATACAGGGGAAATGTTTAAGCGGTTTGCTGCATCCCATCCTCAGGCTGTAAAACGACAGTTGAATGGCTTTATAGCAAAATCTCTGTTGGATTATGAGAGTCAGCATATGGAAAGAAAGCATCCGGAACTTCGTTATACTTTGCAGGAATATGCAGAGAAATGTTTGGCTGAGGAAATCGTGCATCAGAAAGTAGATTTACCGGCTGTTAACGACCGGGTGGGATTGGCTACGTATTTTAAGTTTCATTCATCGG
Source organism: Bacteroides sp. MSK.20.82 (assembly GCF_019052485.1). NCBI lineage: Bacteria > Pseudomonadati > Bacteroidota > Bacteroidia > Bacteroidales > Bacteroidaceae > Bacteroides > Bacteroides sp. MSK.20.82. The sequence continues at coordinate 85,713 of NZ_JAHQUN010000019.1, read as the reverse complement.
ATTACCGATGGGAGCATCCCCGATACAAAGGAGTAGTGTTGCATTGTGCAGATAAAAAGACTGCTAAACAGGCTAAAAAGCTACTGAAAAAAGTTCCGGAGAATGAATGGGAGGATATGCTTCGCAAAACATTTAATACATCCGGTGCTGAAATAATTAAAATTGAACAGGGTGTTTTTGCCGACGGAGATAATAAATATATAGATAAATTGGTCTTTAAGAAGGGCGCTTTTGATCCTGTAGTGTCTTATCCTTTTACTATTGCTGTAGGCAAAAAACAGAAGGGACCGGAGGATTACAGAGAGGTAATTGATCAGGTGAGAAAAGATTATAGAAACTATCTTAACGCATATTGGGAGCGGGAATTGAGGGAGTCCGGTAAGGTTGAAATAAACCAAGAGGTTTTAAAAACAGTTAATAATAACTGATGTAACCGATTATTCACTATCTTCGTACCTTAAATAAGTAGATTTGAATTGACAATGCGAATATTAGTCCTCTTACTAATTACCCTTCTCTGTTGTGGAGCGTGCAAAGAGCAGTACGACCACAAAGGCAAGACTGCATTGGTGGAGGTAGATGGTAACTTTTTGTATAAAGAAGATTTGATGTCTGTACTACCGGTCGGATTGTCAAAAGATGATAGTATTCTTTTCGCTGAGCATTACATTCGTAGTTGGGCGGAAGAGATTTTGTTGTATGAAAAAGCAGCGAATAATATTCCGGATAATGTGGATGTAGATAAGCTGGTGGAGAATTACAGGAAAGCTTTGATTATGCATACCTATCAGCAGGAATTGATAAATCAAAAACTGACGAATGATATTTCGGAACAGGAAATAGCGGATTATTATGAGAAAAACAAGGAATTGTTTAAATTGGAATCTCCGCTGATCAAGGGATTGTTTATTAAAGTACCGTTGACGGCACCTCAGCTGAACAATGTTCGCAGATGGTACAAGACGGAAAAACAGGATGCTGTGGAAAGTCTGGAAAAATATAGTTTGCAGAATGCGGTGAAGTATGAATACTTTTACAATAAATGGGTTCCGGTTACGGATGTTCTGGACTTGATTCCATTGAAAGAGGCGTCACCGGAGCAGTATGTAGACAAGCACCGACATGTGGAACTGAAAGATACGGCATTTTACTATTTCCTCAATGTGAGCGATTATCGCGGGGCAGGTGAAGAGAAACCGTATGAGTTTGCCCGGTCGGAAGTGAAGGATTTACTGGTCAATCAGAAACGGGTGAACTTTATGGAACAAGTGAAGAATGACCTGTATCAGCAGGCTGTAAACAAGAAGAAGATTATATACAATTATTAAATACAAAGAATGAAGAAGTTTGTGAACTTTAGATTTATTGTTACCCTTGTCCTGGCAGTATTTGCCAACGTGGTAACTTATGCACAGGACAATGTAATTGATGAGGTAGTTTGGGTAGTAGGTGACGAAGCTATTTTGAAATCAGATGTAGAAGAGGCCCGTATGGATGCCTTGTACAATGGACGCAGATTTGAAGGCGATCCTTATTGTGTAATACCCGAAGAAATCGCTGTGCAGAAGTTATTCCTGCACCAGGCAAAGTTGGATAGTATCGAAGTTTCCGAAGCGGAAATCATTCAGCGTGTAGATATGATGACCAATATGTATATCCAGCAGATTGGTTCTAAGGAGAAAATGGAGGAATACTTCAATAAGACTGCTACTCAAATTCGTGAAACGTTGCGCGAAAATGCCCGTGACGGACTGACAGTACAGAAGATGCAGCAGAAACTGGTAGGAGATATCAAGGTAACTCCGGCAGAAGTACGCCGCTATTTCAAGGATCTTCCTCAGGACAGTATCCCTTATATTCCGACTCAGGTAGAGGTGCAGATTATTACACTGCAACCTAAAATTCCTATTGCTGAAATTGAAGATGTAAAGAGACGTCTGCGTGATTATACAGACCGTGTGACAAAGGGTGAAATTGATTTTTCTACACTGGCACGTCTGTATTCCGAAGATAAGGCTTCTGCTATCAAAGGTGGTGAACTTGATTTTATGGGACGTGGTATGCTGGATCCGGCTTATGCCAATGTAGCATTCAGTCTTCAGGATCCGAAGAAAGTTTCTAAGATCGTAGAATCTGAATTTGGTTATCATATTATCCAGCTTATCGAGAAACGTGGCGACCGTGTGAATACCCGTCACATTCTGTTGCGTCCGAAAGTATCTGAAAAGGAGTTGACTGAGGCTTGTGCCCGTCTGGATTCTATTGGCGATGATATCCGTCAGAATAAGTTTACATTTGATGAGGCTGCCTCTGTGATTTCACAGGATAAGGATACTCGTAATAATCACGGTCTTATGGTGAATACGAATGAGCGTACAGGTATCACTACTTCTAAGTTCCAGATGCAGGATTTGCCTCAGGATGTTGCGAAAGTGGTGGATAAGATGAATGTAGGCGAAATTTCCAGAGCCTTTACGATGATTAACGAGAAGGATGGAAAAGAAGTTTGTGCCATTGTAAAACTGAAAGCAAAGATCAACGGTCATAAAGCTACCATTGCAGAAGACTATCAGGACCTGAAAGAAATCGTGATGGATAAGCGCCGGGAAGAAATGTTGCAGAAGTGGATTCTGAACAAACAAAAACATACGTATGTACGTATTGACCCGAATTGGCAGAAGTGTGACTTCAAGTATCCGGGTTGGGTAAGGAACGATTGATGTTTAAACAGCTTGACTTTATATGCTGAAACAAAACAAAAAAGATAAACAGCAAGACGGGCATAGATGGCTTCTTATAGGCTTTCTATGCCTGTTTGCCGTATGCCTTGTGGCGCAGGTGAAGCCTACCGGACAGACTAAAAAGGCTGAGACTCCGGCTGCGAAAACTCCAAATGGAACGAAGCAAACTGATAAAGATATCAAGAAAGAGCCCGAAAATAAGAAGACGAAAGTATATTTGCTTCATGCCAATCAGGGACAGGCCGACAAGCTTGCCCGACCGGATGTTCAGGTACTGATTGGGAATGTAAAGCTGCGTCACGACAGTATGTATATGTTTTGTGACAGTGCTTTGATTTACGAGAAAACCAATTCGGTAGAAGCATTCAGCAATGTACGTATGGAGCAGGGGGATACCTTGTTTATTTACGGTGATTATCTTTACTACGACGGGATGACACAGATTGCGCAGATTCGTGAGAACGTAAAGATGATCAACCGGAACACGACGCTTCTGACCGATAGTCTGAATTATGACCGTCTTTATGATCTCGGTTATTATTTCGAGGGCGGTACTTTGATGGATGAAGAGAATGTGTTGACCTCGGATTGGGGAGAATACAGTCCGGCTACCAAACAGTCGGTATTCAATCATGATGTGAAATTGGTGAATCCCAAGTTTGTCCTGACGTCGGATACACTGAAATATAATACTTTTTCCAAGATTGCTACCATTCTCGGTCCTTCGAATATCGTAAGTGACAATAATCACATCTATTCGGAACGAGGCTTCTATAATACACTCAGCGAACAGGCTGAATTGTTGGACCGTTCTATCCTGACGAATGAGGGAAAGAAGTTGATTGGTGACAGTTTGTTTTATGACCGGAAAGTGGGATACGGTGAAGCGTTCGATAATATACGAATGACGGATACCATTAACAAGAATATGTTGACCGGCGATTATTGTTTCTATAACGAATTGGCCGACTCTGCTTTTGCTACCAAACGTGCAGTTGCTATTGACTATTCACAAGGAGACAGTCTCTTTATGCATGGAGATACGTTGCAGCTTATTTCCTATAATCTGAATACGGACTCTGTTTTCCGCCTGATGAAAGCTTATCATAAGGTACGTATGTACCGGACGGATGTACAGGGAGTTTGTGACTCACTGGTTTATAATTCAAAAGACTCTTGTCTGACCATGTATACCGATCCGATTCTTTGGAATGAAGGTCAGCAACTGCTTGGCGAGGAGATCAAGATTTATATGAATGACAGTACCATTAACTGGGCCCACATTATCAATCAGGCACTGACGGTGGAGATGAAAGATTCTGTTCATTATAACCAAGTGTCCGGTAAAGAGATGAAAGCCTATTTCGAAAATGGTGATATGCGTCATATTGAAGTGATAGGTAATGTGATGACCGCTTTCTACCCGGAAGAAAAAGACAGTACGATGACCGGATTTAATAATATGGAGGGGAGTGTGCTCCATCTTTATATGAAAGAGAAGAAGATGGAAAAAGGGATGTTCGTAGGTAAGTCCAACGGAACATTATATCCGATGGATCAGATCCCTCCCGACAAGTTGCGGCTATCTACATTTGCCTGGTTTGACTATGTCCGCCCTTTAAATAAAGAAGATATATTCAACTGGAGAGGCAAGAAGGAAGGAGAGACACTGAAACCAACCACCGACCGGAAGCCAAAGACAGATAAGCGAAGTTTAATTAATATGAAGTAATATGGGAATGTTTTTCAATTCGATGAGAAAACCTCGAGGCTTTAATCATCAATACATTTACGTAAACGAGCGGAAAGAAAAGCTTGAGAAGATGGAGGAGAAGGCGAAACGCGAGTTGGGAATGCTTCCGGATAAAGAATTCAGTCCCGAAGATATCCGTGGTAAGTTTGTCGAAGGTACGACGCACCTGAAGCGCAGAAAGGCAAGTGGCCGTAAGCCTGTATCTTTTGGAATCATATTGATTATCATAGCTTTCCTTTTATATTTGTGGCATTATTTAGCGACGGGAAGCTGGTCATTTTAACTACTAAATAAACTATGAGCGATATAATTCATTTGTTGCCTGATTCGGTAGCTAATCAGATTGCTGCCGGTGAAGTGATACAACGTCCGGCATCTGTTATTAAAGAGCTAGTGGAGAATGCGATCGATGCAGATGCTCAAAATATACATGTGTTAGTTACGGATGCCGGTAAGACCTGCATCCAGATTATAGACGATGGAAAGGGAATGTCCGAAACGGACGCGCGACTTTCCTTTGAACGCCATGCGACTTCTAAGATTCGGGAAGCAGCGGATTTGTTTGCTTTGCGTACGATGGGGTTTCGTGGAGAAGCACTGGCTTCCATTGCAGCTGTGGCGCAGGTTGAACTGAAAACACGGTTGGAATCGGAAGAACTGGGAACAAAACTGGTGATTGCAGGCTCCAAAGTCGAAAGTCAGGAAGCTGTTTCCTGTTCCAAGGGAAGTAACTTCTCTGTGAAGAATCTGTTCTTCAACGTGCCCGCCCGTCGCAAGTTCCTGAAAGCAAATTCAACAGAACTAAGTAATATTCTGGCAGAGTTTGAACGTATTGCTTTGGTTCATCCCGAAGTAGCCTTTTCGCTTTACAGCAATGATTCCGAACTGTTTAATCTGCCTGTATCTCCTTTGCGGCAACGTATTCTTGCTATCTTCGGCAAGAAGCTGAATCAACAGTTGCTGAATATAGAGGTGAATACTACGATGGTGAAAATCTCAGGCTACATAGCGAAGCCGGAAACTGCCCGTAAGAAAGGTGCTCACCAATATTTCTTTGTCAACGGGCGTTATATGCGCCATCCTTATTTTCATAAGGCAGTGATGGAGGCTTATGAACAGTTGATTCCCGTTGGCGAGCAAGTTTCCTACTTTATTTATTTTGAAGTGGATCCGGCTAATATCGATGTGAATATTCATCCCACTAAGACAGAAATCAAGTTTGAGAATGAACAGGCTATTTGGCAAATACTTTCGGCATCAGTAAAGGAGTCGTTGGGCAAGTTCAGCGCCATTCCTTCCATTGATTTCGATACGGAAGATATGCCGGATATTCCTGCATTTGAGCAGAACCTGCCTCCTGCACCTCCGAAGATTCATTATAATTCGGATTTCAATCCGTTCAAAGTATCTTCCGGTGGAAGTGGCGGCGGATCATATAGCCGTCCGAAGGTGGAATGGGAAGGACTGTATGGTGGATTGACCAAGGCAAGTAAGATGAATGAGCCTCAGCAGGAACCGGAAATGGATTGGGAAAATTCTCCTTTCGAGGAAGAACCGATGGTTGCTGAAGAGAAAACTATTTCGGCGGTATCTGCCGCTTCCTCCACTTTCTCATCGGCTTCCTCTACTTTATATGCCAATGAATCGGTGATTGAGAAAGGGAATCTGCATTTGCAGTTCAAAGGTCGTTTTATTCTGACTTCGGTGAAATCCGGATTGATGTTGATCGACCAGCATCGTGCGCATATCCGCGTACTTTTTGATCGGTATATGGTGCAGATAAAACAAAAACAAGGTGTTTCGCAGGGAGTGCTTTTCCCCGAGATATTACAGCTGCCTGCTTCAGAAGCGGCTGTCCTGCAAGGAATCATGGATGATTTGTCGGCGGTAGGTTTCGATCTGAGTGATTTGGGTGGCGGTAGTTATGCCATCAATGGCATTCCTTCGGGAATAGAAGGATTGAATCCGGTTGAGTTGGTACGGAATATGCTACATACAGCTATGGAAAAAGGGAATGATGTGAAGGAGGAAATCCAGAATATCTTAGCTTTAACACTGGCGCGTGCAGCGGCTATTGTCTATGGTCAGGTGTTGAGTAATGAGGAAATGGTAAGTCTTGTAGACAGTCTTTTTGCCTGTCCTTCACCAAATTACACTCCGGATGGCAAAACAGTCTTGACAACAATCAAGGAAGAGGACATCGAGAAATTATTCAAATAAAACAAATAAAATCATCATTTCTTAAAACCTTTTAGTTCAGTTCGTGTTATTTAAATAGTTCAACAAAGAAAAGATTATAATAACCACTTAACTATTAGGTATATGAAAAAGATTCTAATGTTGCTGGCTTTTGCCGGCGTTGCGTCTGTCGCTTCTGCGCAGCAAACCGTGACTGTAACTGAATACGATGTTATTCAGGTACAAGATAAACATCAAGTAATAACTAACCCATTCTGGAGCAACTGGTTCTTCTCTGTAGGAGGCGGTGCACAGGTATTATTTGGTAATAACGACCATATCGGAAAATTCAGAGATCGTATTGCTCCGACATTGAATGTGTCAGTTGGTAAATGGGTAACACCCGGTTTCGGATTGCGTATGCAATATAGCGGACTGCAATCCAAAGGATTCACCACCAATGAATCTGCAAACTATGTAGTCGGTGGTCCGAGAGAAGATGGCTCCTACAAACAGAGATGGGACTATATGAATCTTCATGGTGACTTGCTGATTAATCTGAATGCACTTTTCGGTGGTTACAATCCGGATCGCGTATATGAAATTATTCCGTATATCGGTGCCGGTTGGGCTCATTCTTATTCTAAGCCTCATACAAACGCTGCTACCTTCAATGCAGGTATTATCAACCGTTTCCGTTTGTCAAACGCTGTAGATTTGAACCTTGAACTGAGTGCAACAGGTCTGGAAGGTAAATTTGACGGTGAACACGGTGGTAAACCCGATTATGATGGTATCTTAGGTGCTACTCTCGGTGTGACTTATTATTTCCCGACCCGTGGATTCCAACGTCCTGTTCCACAGATTATCTCCGAACTGGAATTGAGACAAATGCGTGATCAGATGAATGCTATGGCAGCCGCAAATATGCAGTTGCAGCAACAGTTGGCCAATGCACAGCAGCCTGTAGTGGAAGAAGCAGAAGAAGTCGTTGTAACAGATGCCAACATTGCACCGCGTACCGTATTCTTCAAGATTGGTTCAGACAAATTGTCTCCACAAGAAGAAATGAACTTGTCATATCTTGCCAGCAAGATGAAAGAATTCCCGAACATGACCTATACAATCAACGGATATGCAGACTCTGCAACCGGTACTCCTTCTATCAACCAGAAGTTAAGTCTGGAACGTGCACAAGCTGTTAAGGACCTGTTGGTTAAGAAATATGGCATCTCTGCAGACAGACTGTCTGTTGCAGCAGGTGGTGGTGTCGACAAGTTCGGTCAACCGATTCTGAATCGTGTTGTATTGGTAGAATCAGCTCAATAATACATTTGATATTGTAATATAGATACGGCTGTTAAGTGGGCCGTATTTATGAAAGGAAAGACTTGCTCAGGTAAAGATATCCCTCGGATACTTTACTTGGGCGAGTCTTTTTGTTTCCGATGATTTGCATATCCTATAATTTTTTGCGAATATTGCAATCAAATGCATTGGTCTTAGACATAAGTTTCTTACTTTTGAACAAGGATTCCGGTTTTTATGATTGTTACTATGAAATGTAGATACCTTCTATCTTTAGTCTTTTTATTGCATATATGGGTATGCAAGAGTAATGTTATAGATAATAGTGTCTATGATTATGGTCTCACGTTTCTGGCTCATTCTACCAATCAGGATCAGCGGACCAATCTGGATCTTACTCCTGCGGCTTCTTTGTCTTTTCCCGAGGACGGTTTCTCGGTGGGATTCGATATAAAGTTGAGAAATGAGCTGTATACTTATGGTTATGTTGTACGGGTCATAGCAGATGATTCTTCTTGCTTTGATTTTATCTCCTACCTGCTTTATTCCCGGTTTAATATTGTATTGACTGACAAAGACCGGGTGATCAAGAATACAGAGATTGCAGATTCGGTAAAGATTGTAGCAGATAGATGGATACACGTCAATCTGCAATTTACCAAAGACCGGATTCATATTGCTGCAGACGGTATCCAGGCGGAAATCAATCATTCCCTGAGCAACTTTAAGGATATCAAGATCTATTTCGGAGGCAGCAAGCATCCCCGTTTCTTCTCTACAGATGTACCTCCTATGACCATTCGTAATATAGAACTTGCTGATATTCAAGGTAAACTACTTTATAAATGGGAATTGGCTGCTCATGATAAAGATGTGACTTACGATAGTGTCAGAAATAAACAGGCTTTTGTACGTAATGGCGTCTGGGAGATAGATAAACATACTAAATGGGCGGCATTAGCTTCGTTGAATGTGCACCATATTAATCCGCAGGTGGCTTATGACGATGTGTCGGGACGTTTTTTCATAGCAGGAGGCGGTCAGTTATTTGTTTACGATGTGAAGGCGAATCGTATTGATTCGATTGCTTATAAAGGACATCCTTATATAGGAGCTTCCAGCCAGATGATTTTTGATGCCAAACGAAACAGGCTCTTGTCTTATACACCGGATTTCAACAATTTGAATGTCTATGAGTTTGACCGGAAATGCTGGACATTAGAAACTCCGGTAATGATTGATACCCGCCAGCATCATAATCGTATTATCAATCAGAAAAGAGATGAACTGATTGTTTTTGGTGGCTATGGAAATCACCGCTATAATTCACAGTTGAGCAGAATAAACCTGTCTGATCCGCAGGGGTGGTCGATCAGTTCCCTTGATTCCTGTCTGTTTCCCCGCTATTTAAGTGCGATGGGGGCGGAGAATGAGGACTACTTATTGATCATGGGTGGTTATGGCAACCAGTCGGGTAAGCAGGAAGAATCTCCGGGAAACTTTTATGATCTTTACCGGTTGAATTTGAAAACAGGTAAATGCGCTAAGTTATGGGAGTTTGTGAATGACAGGCAGCACTTTACTTTCGGTAATTCAATGATTATCGATACACCGTCGAATAGTGTATATGCTTTGACATATAATAATGACCGGTATAATACTTTTGTTTATTTGAGCCGGTTTGATATACATACCAGACAACCGGTTCAGGAAGTGATGAGTGATTCCATTGTTTATAACTTCCTCGATATTCATTCTTATTGTGATATGTTTCTACATAAAGAGACATCTTCTATTTATGCCGTGGTGTTGCAGGAAAAAGAGCCCGGAATATCTAAAGTCGAATTTTATAAACTGGCATTTCCACCTTTGTCCAAGGAAGATATTTTGCCTCATCAGACTGGCGGAATGAAGCCGGTGGTATTGATATCTGGTATTTTGGCAGGACTACTGTGCCTGATAGGAGGAAGTATATGGTTATTGCATAGTAAGAGAAAGAGAAAAGTGAATGTGTCAGTCGGTCCGGTTGCTACGGAAGAAGTAAAAGACAGATTGGTCGAAGAAGAACCGACTGAACAAAAAGTATCTTCGGTTTTATTACTGGGCGGATTTCAGGTCTTTGATAAGCAAGGCGGTAACATCACGGGAGATTTTACGCCTACTCTTAAGCAATTATTCTTGTTTTTACTGCTGAATACCATCAAGAACGGAAAGGGAACGACTTCTCAATGCCTGGATGAAACCTTCTGGTTCGATATGAGTAAGTCCAGTGCATCGAATAACAGAAACGTGAATATCAGAAAGCTAAGGCTGATCATAGAGAAAATCGGAGATATCAATATTGCCAATAAGAACGGCTATTGGTATCTGAATCTGGGGAAAGACGTGACCTGCGATTATCAGGAAGTGATGAGATTGCTGGATCAGATAAAAGATACCATTACGGACAAAAAGATAATCAATAAAATCATATCCCTGGCGAGTGCCGGCGCATTGCTCCCTAACGTCAGTGCCGAATGGATTGACGAATATAAGTCAGCCTACTACGTTCTGTTGACGGAAATACTGCTTTCTGTGGTCAACCGTCCCGATATAAAAGAAGATTCCAGGCTTTTGCTGAAAATATCAGATGTAATTCTGCTTGTTGATAATATAGACGAAGACGCTATCCGCACTAAATGCAGAGTCTTGTATCAGATGGGGCAGAAAGGTTTGTCCAAGCAAAGTTTCGATAAGTTCTGTATTGAATATGAACGTTTGCTGAATGCCAAGCCTGATTTCTCTTACGATGATATTATAAATTCACTCTAAATTAATCCTCTATTAATAATTTTCCGCTACTTCCTGTTGGTCGGTGGCGAGGTATGCCTTCATCGGTGCCGGAGCCTGTTCTCATCGGTGCCGGAAGTAGGTCTCATCGGTGCCCGAAATAAATCCTTGCGGAGTAAGGCACTCATTATACCATCAAATAATAATTGTTTTTTTATCATGAAAACATCATTGATAACTAGATACTTATGCGAAAAGGATGAAATGCTTTATCGCTATTAATCTAAAATTAATATGGCATTAAGGACTGGAATTCTATATTTGCTTCAGAAACGGACGGGATATCCTCCACTATGTTTCTGATGACTTGAGCGGATCAAACTATAACCTTATAAAATGATGGAAATATGAAAAACGACACTTCTTAATTACTGCTTGGACTTACTTGTCAGAGAAAGTTTTCTTGAGATGAAAACGGTTTGAATTAATTAATGTTAATCTATAAATTATGAAAACAGGAAAGAGCAAAGATCATTTGCAAAGAGTTTTTTTAAGGTTCCTTTATTTGATAATGGGGAGCATCCTTTCTTTGGATTCTGTTATGGCGCAGGAAAAACTGAAAGTTTCCGGGCAGGTGACAGACAATAAAGGAGAAGCCATTATCGGAGCCTCAGTGAAAGTACTGAAAACGGGTACGGGGACTATTTCTGATATGGATGGTAAGTTTACTATTCAGGTTCCTGTGGGAGCTGAACTGGAGATAGGATATGTCGGCTATAATCCGAAGAGAGTGAAAGTGGTGAATAAAAACTTCGTAACGGTAGTTCTTGAGGAGAATGTGGTAGCATTGGGCGATGTAGTTGTTGTCGGATATGGCATTCAGAAAAAGGAAAGTCTGACGGGAGCTATCGGAAACCTGAAAGTAAATGATATCGTAAAGACCAAGGCACCTAGTTTGGCACAGGCTATTCAAGGAAAAGTAGCCGGTCTGCGGATCAGACAGGAAAATGGAGAGCCGGGTAAGTTCAGTTCCAATATCAATGTCCGTGGCTTCGGAACTCCTTTGTTTGTGATTGACGGAGTGGTGAGAGACGGTTCCAGCGAATTTCAACGGTTGAATCCGGAAGATATTGAAAGCATATCTTTTCTGAAAGATGCTACTGCCTCTATCTATGGTATGAATTCGGCGAATGGTGCCGTGATTGTTACCACCAAGAAAGGGGCTACAGGCAAACCGCGTATTACGTTGAACGCCAATGTCGGCATTACTTCTCCTACCAATGTGCCGGAGATGGCCAACGCCAGACAATATATGACCATGCGAAATGAGGCGGAAATCAATGCAGGCAGACCGGCTTATATCACAAAGGACGAATTGACCAAATGGCAGCAAGGTGCTCCCGGTTATGAGAGTGTAGACTTGTATGATGCCGTTTTCAATAAGCACGCCACACAGTTCCAGACGACTCTGTCCCTGGAAGGTGGTACCGACAAAGTAAGTTATTACGGTAGTTTCGGTTATGCCACCGATAACAGCTTGTTGAAGAATAACGCATTGACTTATGATAAATATACATTCCGTTCCAATGTCAGTCTGAAGATTACCAAAGACCTGACAGCCAGTATCAATCTTGGCGGACGTTATGATACCACCAACCGTCCCTGGTTTCCTTTCTATGATATATTTAAGAGTACGCGTGTAAATCCGCCGACTACTTCTATCTATGCCAATGACAATCCGGATTATTATAATAACTTCTCTTATGTTCCTAATCCGGCAGCTATGATCGATGCCGATTATACCGGCAGCGCTAAAGAGCGGAATAAGAACTTGCAGACACAGTTTGCATTAGAGTATAATATTCCTTATGTAAAGGGGCTGAAGGTGAAAGGTACTTTTATCTACGATTACAATAACTACGGATATAAGGCTACGCGGAAAGGTTTTAAGACATATACCTATGGCGAATATACGGGCGAGTATACAGCGGCAGATGCCAACTATCCGGCTTTGCTTCAGGATAATCGCAGAGAATCGGAACGGGTGGATATGCAGTTTCAGACAAACTATAACAGAACGTTCGGCAACCATACCATCGGAGCTACTTATGTCTTCGAAAGACGCGAAGAGAAAGCAAACTGGATGAATGGTGAGCGCAAGTTTGACTTTTTCACAATCGGTGAACTGGACAATGCACGCGAATCTGACCAGAAAGTATCCGGTTCCTCGGAACACCAGGCTTATCTTTCTCATATCGGGCGTCTGACCTATGATTATAAAGGCAAATATCTGGCAGAGCTTGCTTGCAGATACGACGGTTCTTATCGATATGCTCCGGGCAGCAGATGGGCATTCTTTCCGTCCGCTTCCGTAGGATGGAGAATTTCGGAAGAGAGCTTTATCAAAGACAACTTCAAGTTTGTCGATAATCTGAAACTTCGTTTCTCTGCCGGTCGTTCGGGGCAAGATGCCGGTGATCCGTTCCAATACTTCTCCGGTTACACGTTGAACAGTGGCGGATATGTATTCAGCCAGGGAAATTATACCAATGGAGTAGCTTCTCCTGTGATGATCAATAAGAATCTGACCTGGATTAAAGTGAATATGTATAATATTGGTATTGACTTTTCAATCTTTAACCGGCTGATCGCAGTAGAGTTTGATATTTATCAGCGTGACCGCAGCGGCCTGTTGGCCGACCGTTACGGTTCTCTTCCCAATACGTTCGGTTCCAAGTTGCCACAGGAAAACCTGAACGGCGACCGTACGAGGGGTATTGAATTTACATTGACTCATACCAACAAAATCGGTGATTTCCACTACAGTGTATCCGGTAACTTTAACTTGGCGCGTACCCAACGCCGTTATATAGAGAGCGGTCCTTACAAGAGCAGTATGGAAAGATGGAGAAACCAGTCATCCAACCGCTGGGGAGATTTTATCTGGGGGTATCAGACGGACGGACGTTTCCAGAACTTTGACGAGATTAATACATATCCGATTCAGAATGGGGATAACGGAAATTCCAAGGAACTTCCCGGTGACTACATCCTGAAAGACGTAAACGGTGACGGAGTGGTGAATGATCTGGACAAGACCCCTTTATTCTGGTCCGGCAGCCCGTTGATTCACTATGGTTTCAATGTGGAAGCATCCTGGAAGAACTTCGACTTCTATGCTCTTTTTCAAGGTTCTGCCCTGTACACGGTGCAGTTTGACGAGGTATACGCAAAGATGCTCTGTTTCAAGGGTGGCAATACCCCCGAATACTTCTACGACCGTTGGCATCTGTCCGACCCGTATGATGCGAACAGTGAATGGGTACCGGGAGAATGGCCGGCCATCCGTCTGGAGCAGGACATGGGATCGTTCTATACGAGGGATTCGCAGATATGGCGTAAGAACGCTTCTTATCTGAGACTGAAAACAATTGAGATCGGCTACACCTTCAGTCCCCGACTGATGCATAAACTGGGTATCGGTAGTTTAAGAATCTATGCGAACGGAAATAACCTGTTTACTGTCTGTGACCCGTTTGTAAAGGCATTCGATCCGGAAAAGATTGAAGGAGACTATAGTGCCGGCTTGAATTATCCTCTGAATAAGAGCTTTAACTTTGGATTGACCTTGAACTTTTAAAGAAGATGATTATGAAAATATATAGTTATTTATTATTGGGAGCTATGTTCCTGCTGGGCGGATGTAGCGATTTGCTTGATATCGATCCGAAGAATAAAATTCCGGCGGATGAATTGTTCTCTACTCCGGAAGGAGTACAGGCACATATGGCCAATCTGTACGGTCGTTTGCCTATCGAAGATTTTACCTATTCACCGAATCGCGGCTTCAATGTGGGAGTCGGTACGGATGTGAATAATGCCGGTTTTATGGCTGCTCATTTCTGTGATGAGGCTATCCATCCGGAGTACAATGACTTTGGAGAAGAGTGGTTCGATTATTGGGAAGACGGTTATAAACTCATTCGTGATTTAAACAGTCTGTTGGTTACTATTCCTACATTGACCAGTATTACCGAACAGCAAAAGAATGAGATCAATGCGGAAACTCATTTCCTGAGAGCTTATACCTATTTTGCCTTAGCCAAAAGATACGGTGGGGTACCTATCATTAAAGAACCGCAGGAGTATAACGGTAATATCGAAGAACTGCGTGTCCCCAGAAATACGGAGAAAGATACTTGGGACTTTGTCTTGGAAGAATGTGACCAGGCAGTATCGCTTTTTGGAGATGCGAATGAAAATGATGTGCTGAGAGCGAACAAATGGGTAGCATTGGCACTGAAGTCAAGAGCAGCTCTGTATGCAGCTTCCGTTGCCAAGTTTACTCATCAGCCTTATGTCTCTTTCTCTGGTCCGGCTGTTGACCAGAAGCTGGTAGGTATAGAAGTTATATCGGCTGATCATTATTATGATGAATGTATATCAGCTTCACAGGAAATCATGAATAGTGGTAAGTTCGGTCTTTACAAACCTTCCCCCGCTACTCCGGAAGAAGCGACAACCAACTATCAAAAGTTATTTGAACAACCTTTCCAATGTCTGGACGGATTGAAAGAGCCTATCTTCATGAAGGCCTATGCTGCAAATACCATTCTGGCACATAACTATGATGTCTGGTTCAGCCCCCGTCAGATGATCCTCGACCCGAATCTCTATCCCGGTCGTATGAATCCGACACTGGATTTTGTCGACTCTTTCGAAGATTATACGGATGACGGAACCGGAACACCCAAGCCGATCAGCACTCGTGTGGATGGAAATGAAAGTGATTATAATGGATTTAACTTATCCACCCGATACCTGTCTTTCCCGATAGATAAACCTTACCAGGCATTTGCCGGTCGTGATGCCCGTTTGAGTGCCATGGTGTTATTCCCGGGACAGAACTTCGGAAGTACGAAGATCATTATCCAGGGTGGTCTGGTGAAAGCTGACGGTTCCGGTTATCATTATAGGACTCAGGCTTCGGAGAAGGGACAGGATGGTCTGATCTATTATACTTACGGAGCGGAGAAAAGCACGGAATATTCAGGATTCGATCCGACTTTGGGACATTATACCCGCAGCGGATTCCTGTTTAAGAAGTTCTTGCAGATAGAAAGTCCGGTTGAGCAGGCATGGAGTAAAGGTACACAGCCTTGGATCGATTTCCGTTATGGGGAAATTCTTCTCAACTATGCAGAAGCTGTTATCGAAAAGACAACCTCTACTTCTGCTGAAAAACAGGCTGCACAAGACGCTTTGAATGCGGTCCGCAAAAGAGCGGCTCACAAAGATGACATTGCATTGACTCAGGCGAATGTTCGCAAAGAACGTTTTGTCGAGCTGGCATTTGAAAACAAACGCAGATGGGATTTGTCGCGCTGGAGAACTTTCCATAAGGAATTTGAAAACCGGGTGAGAAAGGGACTTGTACCTTTCCTTGACCTGCGGACAAATCCTGCGCATTATGTATTTGTACGTGTCAATCCGTTGGGCATTGAATCAAAGACCTTTGATTATAGCTGGTATTATAAGAGTATTCCGGGTACGGGGGCTAATGGTCTGGTACAGAATCCTTAATTAGTATATTCTAAAATATAGATTAGATATGAAAAAGCTTCTATTTTTATTATGCGTTGTAGTAGCAGGCAGTATGTTTTACTCTTGTGAAAAAGATAATCTCGAAGGGCCGGATGCAATCTTTGCCGGCGAACTGAGAGACCGGAAGACCGGAGAACTCATTCAACAGGAGATATCGGACGGTTCCCGCGTTTATTTCATCGAACAGGGGTGGGGAGATAATCCTCCTGTTCAGAATATGGTCGTTAAAAAAGACGGAACGTTTTATAACGGTATGATTTTCTCCGGTGACTATAAAATCATCCTGAATCGTGGGAACTACGTTCCTTTGGATACTCTGGATATGAAAATAAAGCCGGGAAAGAATTATCAGGTCTTCGAAGTGAATCCTTATCTGCGGATCATTGAACCGGAAATATCTGTGATCGGAAGAAAGGTAGTGGCGAAATTCAAACTGGAGCAGGTGACCAGTAACGAGGTCTATCGTATTTCGTTGTTTGCACACTCTCACATCGATGTATCCAACAAACTGAATATTGTCAACCGGACAGAAGAACTAAACCGTTCCATTACTGATGGTGAGGCTTTCGAATTGTCTATCAATCTGGAAGACTACACTTCCACGCTGGTTCCGGGCAAGAGTTATTATTTCCGGATCGGTGCACAGTCTCACGGAAGTGAGACAAAGTACAATTATTCGGCATCTGTACAGTTGGATATTTAGCATAAAAACGGAAAAGCCATGAGAAAGTATTTACAGTTGGTATTCCTTGCGGTCTCTGTCTTTTGTTCAGAGATATTGTTGGCAGAATCTCGTGATCCGGTCCGGATACTGGATTTGAGAACGCTCAATGAACTTGATCTGAAAGAACAGGAGAAGGCGGAGCAACTATGGGACATTATGCATACGACAGCTACCTTGCAAGGCATTGTGAATCGGAATAGTCCGAGATTGTACATTCGCTATGTCAAGAACGGGCAGGGAGAGAATGTCGATGATTATTGGTGGAATAAATACCGTCAGGCAGGACAGTGGCTGGCGGGACGTGATACGATAGCTTACACGGAACTGTCGGATGTCGTGACCGTTTTCAGAAAAGAAATACGCGGAGTGGTTGTTTATGACTCAAAAGTAGCATCTACCAGTAATATTGCTTCATCTGTGGCAGGAATCGAGAATCTGATAGCTGTGCGCTATGACATATCTCCCAATAGTCTCTATACCCGTTTGGTACTGCAAGGACCGAAGCTGGCTGTGAAATGCTGGCTGGTGAACAAAGATGGTTCTTCTCTTTTCACGGGCAAAGGAAGGATTGCCGGAACCGGTCAACCTTCGACAGGATCTCTGAAAATCGATCCCTATGTATGGTTTATAGAGAAATACCTGAAGAAAGGGTTATGCAATACGGAGTACGCCGCTTATTACATCGACCAGTTCTGGCGTACCGATCCTACCCGGACGGTAACGAACCATCACCAATTGACCAATCATGACTTTTTTGTCAGCAAGAAAGCTTTTTTCTTTGACCTTTCTCCTTGGGGAGACGAGCCGGCAACGGATGATCCGACACAAGAAGAAGGACTGGACTTGCAGATACTGAAAACTTTTCTGCAAGAAGCCTATAAGCAAAATAAAGGAGAGAAATTCTGCTATATCGGAGGTTTCCCGAGCTGGATTTATAAATATACGCAGCATGCTGGAGGAAAGCATGAAGATGTAGCTACCGAGTGGGAATTTTCCCGTATTATCAGTGCTTATAATGCCTTTAAGGATGCCGATGCCATCGGACTGGGAGCATTGGCTAACTCCTCCTTCTGGCAACATTTTCCTCTTCAGGAAAAGTATCCCCAAAAGTGGGTGACACATCAGGAACTGATGGACAGAGGCTATCTGAACCGTGACGGAACAATCAACTTTCAGGGACGGAACTTTATCCTCTTCTATGTAGGCGATTATGATTCCTCCTCCTGGATTGCTCAGACTACCCCTTTCCTGTGGGACGAACCTAGCCGGGGAGAAGTGCCTTTGATGTGGTCTGTCAGTCCTGTACTTGCAGAACGCGTTCCGATGGTGATGCATAATTATCGGGTGACGGCTACTCCGAATGATTATTTTGCCGCTGCTGACAATGGTGCCGGATATTTAATGCCGGGTATGTTGCAAGAGCCTCGCTCGGTGTCCGGATTGAAAAGCGGATTGAGTGCATGGGCAAAGCATTGCAGCAAATATTATCAGAAGTGGGGATTGACCATTACAGGATTTGTGATTGACGGCGAAGCCCCCGGACTGGATTCAGACGGATTGGACTGTTACGCATCGTTCAGTCCGAATGGAATAGTTCCGCAGAAGATGCCTTTGACATTGCTGCACAATGATATGCCGGTGATCCGGGCAGATTATGATATTGTAGATCATGATTACCGCAGGGCAACGGATGTGATTGTGGAAAGAGTGGAGAAACGTCCGGTTCCTTTCCATTGGTTCAGAGCCATATTGAAGTCACCTTCCTGGTATAAAGGGATTTGTGATGAGTTGAAACAGCGGCATACGAATATTGAATTGCTGGATGCACCGACATTTTTTGAACTCTATCGTATCTATCTGAAGCAGCATCCGGATGCTGCTGCCGGAAAGATAACGATGAACTAACCTGATTAATGAACAGACATATTCATATAGAATGATGATGAACAGATTGAATATAAAAAGAACAGTCGGCTCCTGTTTGATGGCGATGGCGTTTTTTTCGTGTACCCATACGGATCAGACGCCCACGAAAGACTTTGTCGATTATGTAAATCCATATATCGGCAATATCAGCCATCTGCTGGTGCCTACTTACCCAACCGTACATCTGCCGAACTCGATGCTCAGGGTCTATCCGGAAAGGGGAGACTATACATCGGACAGGGTAAACGGCCTTCCGGTCGTGGTGACCAGTCATAGAGGCAGCTCGGCTTTTAACCTGAGTCCGGTGCAGGGAGAGGTATCCCGACCGATTGTATCTTACTCCTATGATTTGGAGAATATTACCCCCTATAGTTATTCCGTATACCTGGATGAGGCTGATATACAGGTTGAGTATGCCCCTTCACATCAGGCTGGTATTTATCATATCAGTTTTGGGACGGAAGGTGATAATGCTCTGGTGGTGAATACGAAGAACGGAAAGCTGGTCGCTGAAGAAAAAGGAGTCAGTGGCTATCAGGTTATTGACAACACTCCTACCAAAATCTATCTGTATCTCGAAACCAGTCAACTACCTTTACGCAAAGGGGTACTGGCAGATGGAAAAGTTGATATGGAAAGTAAGGAAGGCAGTGCCATCGCTTTGTATTATGGAAGCGAGAAGAACCTGAATCTACGTTACGGAATTTCCTTTATCAGTGCCGAGCAGGCAAAGAAGAATCTGCAACGTGACATCACCACCTATGATGTAAAGGCGGTGGCGGATGCCGGACGCAGGATATGGAACAAGACATTGGGCAAGATTGTGATAGAAGGCGGTTCGGAAGACGAAAAAGAAATCTTCTACACTTCCCTTTATCGTACCTACGAACGCATGATCAATCTTTCGGAGGACGGGAAATATTACAGTGCTTTCGATGGCAAGATTCATGAAGATGGCGGAGTACCTTTTTATACAGATGACTGGATATGGGATACTTACCGGGCTACACATCCGTTGCGTATCTTGATAGAACCGCAGAAGGAACTCGATATGATTCGTTCATATATACGGATGGCAGAACAGTCGGACAGAAGATGGATGCCTACCTTCCCCGAGGTGACCGGAGACAGTCACCGGATGAATGGCAATCATGCAGTGGCAGTTATCTGGGATGCTTATTGCAAAGGATTGAAAGACTTTGATCTGGAGGCTGCTTATGAAGCCTGCAAAGGAGCGATTACAGAAAAAACGTTGTTGCCCTGGCTGAGATGTCCGTTGACGGAGCTCGATAAGTTCTATCAGGAAAAAGGATTTTTCCCTGCACTGAACCCTGGCGAAGAAGAAACTTGCAAGGCTGTTCATTCGTTCGAGAGACGACAAGCGGTTGCGGTTATGTTGGGTAACTGTTACGATAATTGGTGTCTGGCACAGATAGCCAGAACATTAAACAAGACCGATGACTATAAGAAGTTTATGAGGATGTCTTATACGTACCGGAATGTTTATAATGCGGAAACGGGTTTCTTTCATCCCAAGAACAAGGACGGAAAGTTTATCGAACCGTTTGACTATCGTTATTCGGGAGGACAGGGGGCACGTGGCTATTATGGTGAAAACAACGGTTGGATCTATCGTTGGGATGTGCAGCACAATCCGGCGGATTTGATTGCCTTGATGGGTGGACAGGCTTCATTTATCGAGAGATTGAATCAGACATTCAATGAACCGTTGGGGCGGAGCAAGTTTGATTTCTATCATCAGTTGCCGGACCATACCGGTAATGTCGGCCAGTTCTCTATGGCAAATGAACCTTGTCTGCATATTCCTTATTTGTATAACTATGCCGGTCAGCCGTGGATGACACAAAAAAGGATTCGCGTTTTGCTGAACCAGTGGTTCCGTAATGACTTGATGGGCGTTCCCGGTGATGAAGACGGAGGTGGAATGACCGCATTTGTGGTATTCTCCATGATGGGCTTTTATCCGGTAACTCCCGGTTCTCCAACTTATAATATCGGCAGTCCGGTATTCCAATCCGCAAAGATGGAGGTAGGTGACGGACATTATTTTGAGATCATAGCGGAGAATTATGCGCCGGACCATAAGTACATCCAGTCGGCTACCTTGAATGGAAAGCCGTGGAATAAGCCGTGGTTCAGCCATGCGGATATTCAAAACGGCGGACGTCTGGTTTTGCAGATGGGAGATAAGCCCAATAAGAAGTGGGGGATAGCTTCGGATGCCGTGCCGCCCTCTTCAGAGAGTTTGCCGGAATAAAGTCAGAATAATAATATTAAAATCTAAAATATAACACAATGAAAAAGATGATTGTACTCACCAGTCTATGGTCGTTTTTATTTATCTTTTCCTTTTCAATGTTCGGTTGCAGCGAGGATGACGATGAATTTGGAACAACGGCCGAAAGAGGAAATGAAGTCCGTACTCCCCGTGTGGAGGAGATCAATGGAAAAGCAGTGGTCACCTGGATTGATCCTTATATTACGGATATCAAGGAGGTGCAGGTAAAGGATTTGCAGACTAATGAGCAACAGACGGTTGCCAAAGGAGTGCAGAGCGCGGAATTTGCGATTACGGACAATAGCCTGTTGTCTTACCGATATGAAATGAAAGTTGTCAGAACGACCGGAGAGATGTCTGCCGGAGTGACTGCCCGTCTGGTGAAGAACTGGGCGCAAAAGCTGCATCCTTTGATGGATTATCATAGTGATGCGACTCCTCAAAGTGGTATGTTCTTTAAGAATCAGCCGGTGGCGAAAGTGAATGTATTCGATATTCGTGATGACGAAAATATATCGAAGCTGACCACTGCTGTCATGCAGGGAGTGATTAACCAGGAACAGGCACTGACTTATCTGATCTGGTTACAGCAGGATTTGACGCAGCTGGATGATGCCGAAGTGCAGTATGAGATGCAGCCTTTGGCGAATACTTCCCGCAACAGAGGCTTTGCGGCATTATATAATATGTATAAAGACCGCTTCAACTGCCTGGTAGTCTGGGATGAGAATCAGCCTTGGTCATGGAGTATGGCACAGATGATTTCGTCACAGGAGAAAGGCATTCCGGTTACGGAATCCATGAGAAAGTTTATAGAGGACGAGCTGGGAATAGGAAATCTGGAAGTTAGGGATATACGTAACCAATGGTCGTCAAAGGCAGAAGCTTATGGCTGGGCGATAGCGCACTATGCCGACAAATGCCATCCGAAGCTAACTTTCTCCGGTGGATTGCGGAGTGATTATAAAGATAATCCGTGGAGAATGTACGATTACGTAGCTGCTTCTAAAGGCTTTGTCTTCTGGTTGGACGACTCTAATGGAGATGACAAACAGATCATGGATAATATCTTCAATAGCGGATCTTATCCGGTGGGTTCTTCGGTATTTGGTTATGGAATGAATGCCAATGGCGACGAACTGAACAAGATTACCAACATCCATAATGCAGGATTTGTAGTGAGTGACTATTATGCGAATGGCAGTTATTGGTGCAGTTTCCCGAGCAAAGCCTTCCAGCAGCGTAAAGGGATAGCCGGAGAAGTGAAGCCGGGTAAGATATATGTCGCTATCAGTCTGAGTGACGGAGACAATATTCAGTTTGATGCAAATTCTCTTTATCAGATATTCAAGGAAGGAAAGCGCAGAGGCGAAGTTCCCGTAGGAGTGACTTTGGCGGCAGGCTTACAGGAATTGAATCCGAAGCTACTTGAATTTTACTATAAGAATATGACTCCGAACGATGAATTGACGGCAGGGCCTTCCGGTTTCCAGTTTATCTATGGTGATTATTATGCGCAGAGCGGTAAATATGCGGAATGGCTGGAAATGAACAAGAAGTGGTTATCCACTGCCGGTTTCCACACGGCGCATCTCTGGAATACAGACGAGCAGATGTATTTCGAACAATACATGAAGAGCAAGGCTGTCGATGCGATTATGGACGGATCTAACCGGACACATACCACAGGCTCATCTTACAAATTGGTAGATGGCGTGGTGCGTATTGATCAGGGGACTATGTGCCGCAATAATGGAGACGTATACCGTGATCTGATGTCTGTATCTCCCAGCCCGCGGCGTCCTTTATTCCGGCATGTCTATCTGTTGACCAACTATTACGGATTTGAAGGAAATAAAGTGGTAGTGTACGAGAGACTGATCAAGGAACTCGAACGGGTTGAACAGGATTGTCCGGATACGTATGAATTTATGCTCCCGATGGATTTGGCCGCTTCTATCAGGAAGTACATAGAAGAAGGCGGTATTTATTAAAGGAATTATAAACGAATCTAAAACAAATGAGATATGAAAAATAGATATAGTATCCGGTTACTGGTTATAGTCTTTCTTTCGGCTTTCGCTATGGGTATCTGCTACTCATGTTCGGATGATGACGGAGAAGGAGTGAAGGTATATGAGTATCGTGAACAGATAGGCAAGAAGATAAAAGTGTTGACCGACCTGCAGGCTGAATCCCAGTTCGGGCTTCGGGAAGGAATGTATCCTGAAACAAGCCGGGCGATTCTGGAAGATGCGATAGCCAAGCTGAAAGATTTCCTTCAGACGATAAAAGAAGCGGGAGTGGCGGAAGCTCAGATTCCCGAAGAGACAGCCAGACTGCTGAAAGAATCGGACGAAAAGATAGCTGAGTTTAAAGCGACTGTCCGGACGGAAGACTTACTGGTTCCGGCAGAGCTGGAAGTAAGCGGAAAGAATGGCGGATATATTGACTTTGGCGCTCATCCGGAGTATTCCACATTCGGTGAAGTTGGCAAGCAGGCATTTACTGTTGAGTTTTGGGTAAAGCTGAAGGATGTAGAAGGCTTCTTCTATCTGATCTCTACCTTTACGGATGATGATACGAACAATCACGAGCGCAAAGGCTGGTGCGTGAATAGCTACAACTATGGTGGCAACAACATGCGTATGACATACGGAATGGGCTTTAATGACCTGATGGAACCTGCCTTCGGATTTACCACCATTAATGAGTGGGTACACTTGGCTGTGGTGACGGATGAAACCGGAGTAGACGGCGAGATGAATGGAGGCAGACCTGTCATGACCAAAATGTATATGAACGGTGAACTGAAACTGTCGACCACTTCTCATCAGGATGCTTCCAAACCATACGCTTCTAACGACAGCAATGTCCCGATGGTGGCATTTGGCGGCATGAGTGCTACAGGCAACCGTATCGGTGATAAAGGTGCTAACGGAAGTATGAAACATCTGCATATCTGGCGTGCCGCCAAGACTCAGGATGAAATCCGCCGGTTGATGGAGCATCCGGAGAATGTGACGGGCGAAGAGGACGATTTGGTTTGCGGATGGACTTTCGCGAAGATGGCGCTTGACGACCAGGAAATTAAAGACTTGACCGGAAAGTATACGGCAAAGCTGGTCGGAGACTATAAGTGGATTGAATTAGAATGATACGAAACAGAAAATACAGGATAGATATGAAAAATAACTATTTATATAATTGGGTAGTGATAGTGTTTATGATGCTTCAGATGCTGGCATTTACTTCTTGTTCTGATGATGATGACAATAGCGGCTGGCCGACGGAAACGGACAAGACCGAAATCTTCATAGAGCGCTTCAGTACATTGGTGACTAACCTGACTGCGCTGCGGGATGGAGCTACATATGGCGAACTGAAAGATAACTATCCGGTATCCAGTAAAGCCATGCTGGATGATGAGATTGCTTATCTGGAGGAAACGATCGCTAAACTGAAAGAAGGAAACAAAAAGTTGGCTGACAGTGAAGCCGACCGCATTATCCGTGAAGCTAACCAGATAGAGAAGAACTTCAGAGCGACCAGACGTACCGAAGACTTTTTACCGATTTCCGCTGAACTGTTGGTCAACGGAAAGAATGGCGGATACATTGATTTTGGTGTTCATCTGGAGTATTCAGCTTTCGGCGAGCAGGGGCAACAAGCATTCACAGTCGAGTTCTGGGTGAAGCTGACAGATGTGGACGAATATCTCAATAGCTTTGTATTCTTGCTTTCCACCTTTACGGATGATGATACGAAAGATCACGAGCGTAAAGGATGGGCGGTAAACAGTCACTTCGGCAGATTACGTATGACGTATGGTATAGGCTATAGTGACTTGTTTGAACCGGGCTTCTCGTTCAGCACACTAAATCAGTGGGTTCATGTGGCAGTTGTCACTAACGAGAACGGAGTGGACGGAGAAATCAGAGACGGAATCCCGGTGATGACTAAGATTTACGTCAACGGTCAGTTGATGTTGTCGGAAAGAGGCCGGGATGACCGTTTGCCATATACTTCGAATGATAAGGAAGTGGCTATGGTTGCCTTTACCGGACTTAGCGCAACAGCCAACCGTATCGGAGAAAAGAGCACCAATGGATGTATGCGTCATCTGCATATCTGGAAATCGGCGAAGACACAGGCCGAAATACAACATCTGATGGATACTCCGGAATCCGTGACTGGAAGCGAATCGGATCTGGTATGCGGATGGACATTGAATAAGACTGTTTCGGATAACAATAACATCAAAGATCTGACGGGCAAATTCTCAGCCAGGCTGATCGGAGATTTTCAATGGGTAGAGAATAGATAATTGTTTTACGAACCGGGTAGTTCCCAAGGCCGTCGGATAGCTGGCTTTGGGACTACTTTCTTAAACAAACGAACATGAGGAAAGAACTTGTTTTTGTTTTATTGGCATTATTTCTGTGTGCCGGCTGTAACGGTAACAAAAAGAAAATGAACGGTGAACACGATTTGGATGCGGCAAACATTACGTTGGATGACCATACGATCAGTTTTTATTATAATTGGTATGGAAATCCGTCAGTGGATGGAGAAATGAAGCACTGGATGCACCCGATAGCCCTTGCTCCGGGACATTCGGGAGATGTCGGTGCCATATCCGGACTTAATGATGACATCGCCTGTAATTTTTATCCGGAGCTCGGAACGTACAGCAGCAATGATCCTGAAATCATTCGGAAACATATCCGGATGCATATAAAAGCGAATGTCGGTGTACTGTCTGTCACTTGGTGGGGAGAAAGCGATTATGGCAACCAAAGTGTGTCTCTCCTGCTGGATGAGGCTGCAAAAGTAGGGGCAAAGGTGTGCTTTCATATAGAGCCTTTTAATGGACGCAGCCCGCAAACGGTAAGGGAGAATATTCAATATATAGTGGATACTTATGGTGATCACCCGGCTTTTTACCGTACGCACGGCAAACCTCTTTTCTTTATCTATGATTCTTATCTGATCAAACCTGCCGAGTGGGCGAAGTTGTTTGCTGCCGGGGGAGAGATAAGTGTGCGTAATACCAAGTACGACGGTCTTTTTATTGGTCTGACATTGAAGGAAAGCGAGTTGCCCGACATTGAGACAGCGTGCATGGATGGCTTTTACACTTACTTTGCCGCAACAGGTTTCACAAATGCTTCTACTCCGGCCAACTGGAAATCCATGCAGCAATGGGCAAAGGCACATAATAAATTGTTTATTCCGAGTGTCGGTCCGGGATATATTGATACCCGGATTCGTCCTTGGAACGGAAGTACCACCCGAGACCGTGAGAATGGAAAATATTACGATGATATGTATAAAGCTGCCATAGAAAGCGGTGCTTCTTATATTTCGATTACGTCTTTCAATGAATGGCATGAAGGAACTCAGATAGAGCCGGCTGTCTCAAAGAAGTGCGATGCTTTTGAATATTTGGATTATAAACCATTGGCTGATGATTACTATTTGATAAGAACTGCCTATTGGGTAGATGAATTCCGGAAAGCAAGATCTGCTTCGGAAGATGTTCAATAATATGCTATATCTTGTCGGTTTTGCCCATTTGTAATTAAAATGTTCTATATTTGTGATACATAACTCAAATATAGAACATTATGGGTGAACTTTATGGCACATGTGCATTGCTTGCTGCAGTGTTGTTTTTTGTTCTGCTGCAAAAGTTTGAAAGCCGGTTCGGCAAGGTAGACAAAGAGCTTGGCGAGATAAAGAAACGAATGGACGACCTGCTCAAAGCTCAGGAGAAAATGGCTTCCGGCCCTGTAAGGGCCAAAGAGGATGTAACGGCAGAGACTTTGGACAATACGGATATACTGCCTTATGTAACAGAAGAATTGCCCGATTCGACAGTGACAGCCTTGAAGGAAGAGAAAGCTGTCGAAGAAAAAGCTGTTGAAGGCATACAGCCCATTATGGCGGAAACTACACCGCAGAAATTAAACGCTTCCCTTGAAAAAGAATCTGCTGAGGCCACTTTGCAGGAAACTTCTCCAGAGGCTCCTCTCGAAATACCGTCTGTTTCCAAACGGAAGCAGGTTAATTATGAAAAGTTTATCGGTGAAAATCTTTTCGGTAAGATTGGTATTCTTGTATTCGTCATCGGAGTCGGCTTCTTCGTAAAATATGCCATTGATAAAGACTGGATTAACGAAACATTGCGTACCGTACTTGGTTTCCTGACCGGCTCCGCATTGCTGGTGGTTGCCGAACGCCTGCAAAAGAAGTACCGCACATTCAGTTCCTTGCTTGCGGGTGGCGCCTTTGCCGTTTTCTATCTCACAGTCGCCATTGCCTTTCATTTTTATCACCTTTTTCCTCAGACGGTTGCTTTTACTATTCTGATAGCTATAACGCTGTTCATGTCTATCCTGTCCATTCTGTATGACAGGCGCGAACTGGCTATCATCTCACTTGTCGGGGGATTTCTGGCACCTTTCCTTGTTAGCACCGGGAATGGTAACTACTTGGTACTGTTCACTTATATGAGTATCTTGAATCTTGGAATGTTCGGACTGTCCATCTATATGAAATGGGGAGAACTTCCGGTGATTGCATTTGTTTTTACTTATGTGGTAATGGGAATCTTCCTGTTGACAGGCTTTACTACAGGATCGACACATATTTCCGTCCATCTCTTCATCTTTGCGACGCTGTTTTATTTCATCTTCCTCCTGCCGATATTATCGATACTCCGGATAGAAGCCGTGAAAAAGAACAGGGGATTGCTGCTGGTCATCATAACCAACAATTTCATTTATCTGTTATTAGGAATCCTGTTCCTGCGTAATATGGGACTGCCGTTTAAATCGGAAGGATTACTGAGTTTATTGATCGCTATCATCAATTTAGTTTTAGTCATCTGGCTACGGATGAGCAAGAAAGATTATAAGTTCCTCATTTATGCGATGTTGGGACTGGTACTGACATTTGTCTCCATCACTATACCTATTCAGCTGGATGGAAATTATATCACGCTGTTCTGGGCAGCGGAAATGGTGCTGCTGTTATGGCTTTACGTAAAATCGAAGATTGGAGTATACGAACGTGCAACACAGGTATTGATGGGACTGACCCTTGTTTCATATCTGATGGATATATATAATGTACTGATGACCTCTTCCTCCTCCGAAACCATTTTCCTGAACAGTTCTTTTGCTACTTCCCTGTTTGTCGGTCTGGCCACCGGAGCATTCGCTTTACTGATGGGGCGTTACCGTTCTCTCTTTACCGAAGCCCGTTATCTGAGATACACTCCCTGGAATTCGATCATGCTTCTTGCTGCTGCCGCCATCCTCTATTATACATTTATGGCAGAGTTTGCCTTGCACTTGGCAGGAGCTACAAGAAGCGGAATGATGCTGGCGTTTACTTCTGCTGCCATCTTTATCCTTAGCTATACTTTCAAAAAGCGCTTCCCGATAAAACAATACACAATCCCTTATCTGACAGCTATGGGAATGAACGTGCTGATCTATGTGATCAATATATGGGGAGACCAGTGGGTATACACGAGCCTGACTCCTGCTTTGCTCCGATGGTTTGCGGCAGCGTTTGTTATAGCTAATCTGTACTACGTTGCCCGTCAATACTATACATTAATAGGATTGAAAACTCCTTTCACCGTTTATCTGAATGTCTTGGCGCTCTTCCTTTGGCTGACGATGGCACGTTCTTTCCTCCTGCAAGCAGGAGTAGAAGATTTCGATGCCGGCTTCTCCGTTTCACTGAGTATCGCAGGATTTATTCAAATGGCACTGGGTATGCGTCTGCATCAGAAAGTACTGCGAATCATCAGTCTTTCAACTTTTGGAATCGTCCTGTTGAAGCTGATTCTGAAAGACTTATGGGCAATGCCAACAATCGGTAAGATCATTGTATTTATCATTTTAGGATTGATCCTGCTGATCCTCTCATTCCTTTATCAGAAACTAAAAGACGTACTCTTTAAAAATGATGAAGATGAAACTGATTGAGCAGACTATATAATAAAGTAAAGGCTGCCTGTTCGAAAGTGGACGGCAGCCTTTACTTTATTATATTCGTCTTTATTATCTTTATTCCTGTGAAGCCGCGAAGCGTTTCACCTGCTCTTCAATCAGTTCTTTGTCATCGAAATAGTTGATCTTCATAGCCTTCTTCACATCCGCCAATGTTTCGGCAGCGGCAGCTCTGGCTACTTCGCATCCTTTTTGTAGCATCTCGTAAACGGCAGGAATATCCTTGCTGAACTCTTTACGACGATTGCGGATCGGTTCCAGTGTTTCCTGCATGATAGCGTTCAGGAAGCGTTTTACCTTCACATCACCCAGTCCACCGCGTTGATAATGCGCTTTCAGTTCATCCAGATTCGGATAATCCGGCAGATAGCGTTCGAAGTGTTCCGGACGGCAGAAAGCATCCAGGTATGTAAATACGGTATTACCTTCAATCTTGCCCGGATCCTGTACGCGGAGGTGTCCCGGATCGGTATACATACTCATGATTTTCTTCTGAATTTCTTCCGGTTCTTCCGACAGGTAGATACAGTTGCCGAGTGATTTACTCATCTTGGCTTTGCCGTCCGTTCCCGGCAGACGCAGGCAGGCAGCGTTGTCCGGCAACAGGATTTCCGGTTCTACCAGCGTTTCGCCATAGATATAGTTGAAACGGCGGACGATTTCACGAGCCTGTTCGAGCATCGGTTCCTGGTCTTCACCGACGGGGACGGTGGTTGCCCGGAAGGCAGTAATGTCCGCAGCCTGACTGATAGGATAAGTGAAGAACCCTACAGGGATGCTTGCCTCAAAGTTACGCATCTGTATTTCTGATTTCACAGTCGGGTTACGTTGTAAGCGGGATACGCTTACGAGGTCCATATAGTAGAAACTAAGTTCGCAAAGTTCCGGAATCTGTGACTGGATGAAGATGGTAGCCTTGGACGGGTCTATTCCACATGCCAGATAGTCAAGAGCAACCTCAATTACATTTTGACGTACCTTCTCCGGATTATCTATATTGTCCGTCAACGCTTGTGAATCGGCAATAAAGATAAACATCTTACTATAATCACCTGCATCTTGCAGGTCAACTCTGCGCTTCAATGAACCTACATAGTGTCCGATATGAAGTCTCCCGGTAGGGCGGTCACCGGTGAGTATGATTTTTTCTTTTCCCATTGTTGTTACCTTATTATAATAGATTTAGCGACAAAGATAAGGATAAAAAATGAAAGATGCGTCAAAATGGAGCTACTTCGTTACTAATGCTTACTATTGCTGGCTTTTGGTATCAGATGGCAGGGGGACGGTGCCTGTTTTCACAGCAACAAAGCAAATAAAAGAGAATATTCTTCTTCAAATTCTTTGTAGTTTTAGAAATATGTCGTTACTTTGCACAAATTTTGAAATCGACAATGAATCAACAAGAAATAAGAAGTAAGTATTATCTACATTCGGATGTTTTCCACCCGGAATCAACAACCTTCTTCTTTTTTCTCCAAAAACGATATTTTAGTTCTTTGGTAATGCGTTAATCCTTTTACGAGGGTAACGCATTTTTTTTATTGGCAAAACTTAGAAATAACAACTTACTATAACAACAAAAGAAATGGAAAAGGAAATCAAGAAAGTTCTCGTTTTGGGTTCTGGAGCACTCAAAATCGGACAAGCCGGAGAATTTGACTACTCAGGCTCACAAGCACTGAAA
Organism: Bacteroides sp. MSK.20.82; assembly: GCF_019052485.1. NCBI lineage: Bacteria > Pseudomonadati > Bacteroidota > Bacteroidia > Bacteroidales > Bacteroidaceae > Bacteroides > Bacteroides sp. MSK.20.82. The sequence goes on along the minus strand of NZ_JAHQUN010000019.1, from coordinate 54,694 downwards.
GCTTTGAAAGAAGAAGGTATCAGCTCAGTATTGGTAAACCCGAACATCGCAACCATTCAGACTTCTGAAGGAATTGCCGATAAAGTGTATTTCCTTCCCGTAACTACTTATTTCGTAGAAGAGATTATCAAGAAAGAACGTCCCGACGGCATCCTGCTGGCATTTGGCGGACAGACTGCATTGAACTGCGGCGCCGAACTGTACACACAAGGTATTCTTGATAAATATGGAGTGAAAGTACTCGGTACATCGGTAGAAGCTATCATGTACACGGAAGACCGTGACCTGTTCGTGAAGAAACTGGATGAAATCAATATGAAGACTCCGGTAAGTCAGGCGGTAGAAAGCATGGAGGATGCCATCGCTGCTGCCCGCAAGATCGGTTATCCGGTGATGGTACGTTCGGCTTACGCGTTGGGAGGTCTGGGTAGCGGTATCTGCGCTAACGAAGAAGAATTCCTGAAACTGGCCGAAAGCTCTTTCGCCTTCTCCAAGCAGATCCTGGTAGAAGAATCTCTGAAAGGCTGGAAAGAAATCGAGTTCGAAGTGATCCGCGACGCGAACGACCACTGCTTCACTGTAGCCAGCATGGAAAACTTCGACCCGCTGGGTATCCACACCGGTGAATCTATTGTAGTAGCTCCGACTTGCTCATTGGACGACAAAGAACTGAAACTGTTGCAGGAACTGTCTACGAAATGTATCCGTCACCTCGGCATCGTAGGTGAATGTAACATCCAGTATGCGTTCAACTCAGATACGGACGACTACCGTGTGATCGAAGTAAATGCTCGTCTGAGTCGTTCTTCCGCGCTGGCATCCAAGGCTACCGGTTATCCGCTGGCATTCGTTGCCGCCAAGATCGCATTGGGTTACTCACTCGACCAGATCGGTGAAATGGGCACTCCGAACTCTGCATATCTTGCTCCGCAACTGGACTACTATATCTGTAAAATCCCTCGTTGGGACTTGACGAAATTCGCCGGTGTATCCCGCGAAATCGGTTCAAGCATGAAGTCGGTAGGTGAAATCATGTCTATCGGCCGCTCTTTCGAAGAAATCATCCAGAAAGGTCTTCGTATGATCGGACAAGGCATGCACGGTTTTGTCGGTAATGACGATGTACACTTCGACGACCTTGACAAAGAACTTTCACGTCCGACAGACTTGCGTATCTTCTCTATCGCACAAGCTATGGAAGAAGGATATTCCATCGACCGCATCCACGAACTGACTAAGATCGATCCTTGGTTCCTCGGCAAGCTGAAGAACATTGTTGACTACAAGGCAAAACTGTCTACATATAATAAGGTGGAAGATATTCCGGCTGACGTGATGCGCGAAGCTAAAATTCTTGGTTTCTCTGACTTCCAGATTGCCCGCTTCGTACTGAACCCGACCGGCAACATGGAAAAGGAAAATCTGGCAGTACGCGCTCACCGTAAAGCCCTGGGCATCCTTCCGGCAGTAAAACGTATCAATACGGTTGCTTCCGAACATCCGGAACTGACTAACTACCTGTATATGACTTATGCAGTAGAAGGTTATGATGTAAACTATTATAAGAATGAGAAATCAGTAGTCGTACTGGGTTCGGGCGCTTACCGTATCGGTAGCTCGGTTGAATTTGACTGGTGCTCGGTGAACGCCGTTCAGACTGCCCGCAAACTGGGTTACAAGTCTATCATGATCAACTACAACCCCGAAACGGTTTCTACTGACTACGATATGTGCGACCGTCTGTACTTCGACGAACTCTCTTTCGAACGTGTACTTGACGTGATCGACCTTGAACAACCGCGCGGTGTGATCGTATCCGTAGGCGGACAGATTCCGAACAATCTGGCTATGAAGTTGTATCGCCAGTCAGTTCCTGTACTGGGTACTTCTCCGGTTTCCATCGACCGTGCCGAAAACCGTAACAAGTTCTCGGCAATGCTCGACCAGCTTGGCATCGACCAGCCGGCTTGGATGGAACTGACCAGCCTTGAAGAAGTGAAGGGATTTGTAGAAAAAGTAGGTTATCCGGTATTGGTTCGTCCTTCTTACGTACTCTCGGGTGCGGCTATGAACGTTTGCTACGATGACGAAGAGCTGGAAAACTTCCTGAAGATGGCTGCCGAAGTATCTAAAGAATATCCGGTAGTTGTTTCTCAGTTCCTCGAAAATACAAAGGAAATTGAGTTCGACGCGGTAGCTCAGAACGGTGAAGTGGTTGAATACGCTATTTCCGAGCACGTAGAATTTGCCGGTGTACACTCCGGTGACGCTACACTGGTATTCCCAGCACAGAAGATTTACTTTGCAACTGCCCGCCGCATCAAGAAGATCAGCCGTCAGATTGCTAAAGAACTGAATATCTCCGGTCCGTTCAACATCCAGTTCCTTGCCCGCAACAACGAGGTGAAGGTAATTGAATGTAACCTGCGTGCTTCCCGTAGCTTCCCGTTCGTATCTAAGGTGCTGAAACGCAACTTTATCGAAACAGCTACCCGCATCATGCTGGATGCTCCGTACAGCCAGCCGGACAAGACTGCGTTCGACATCGATTGGATCGGTGTGAAAGCTTCTCAGTTCTCTTTCTCCCGTCTTCACAAGGCTGACCCTGTTTTGGGCGTGGATATGTCTTCTACCGGTGAAGTAGGTTGTATCGGCGACGATTTCTCTGAAGCATTGCTGAACGCAATGATCGCTACAGGATTCAAGATTCCGGAAAAGGCGGTGATGTTCTCTTCCGGTGCTATGAAGTCTAAAGTAGATTTGCTGGATGCGAGCCGTATGTTGTTTGCCAAGGGATATCAGATTTATGCTACTGCCGGAACGGCTGCATTCCTAAATGCTCACGGTGTAGAAACGACTCCGGTTTACTGGCCGGATGAAAAACCGGGTGCTGAAAACAACGTGATGAAGATGATCGCTGACCATAAGTTCGACTTGATCGTCAACATTCCGAAGAACCACAGCAAACGTGAGTTGACGAATGGTTACCGTATCCGTCGTGGTGCTATCGACCATAACATTCCGTTGATCACCAATGCCCGTCTGGCAAGTGCTTTCATCGAAGCATTCTGTGAACTGAAACTGAGTGATATTCAGATTAAGAGCTGGCAGGAATATAAATAAACTGCTTTAGCTGTATATATATTGAGGAGACTCTCTCTTTGGCATACCAAAGAGGGAGTCTCTTCTTTTGTAGATATGACTCTTCTTTTTGTTTGTTGTCTGCGGTGTAATGAGTCGTAAGATAGTGCTAATGTTCTCTTCAGCTCCTTATATACTTGCTTTTTCCTATAAGGAAAGTAGGAATAGAGTGCCGTTCTCTTTAGCTCTTCACGGCCGTGAACAGGTCTGCTCATGTCCGTGATCAACTCTTGTCACGACTGTGAACAATGCTTGCCACGGCCGTGAACAACTAAAGAGATCGGTGTCTTAATGAAACAATAAAGGCACTATAAGAGAAAGATACCGGTAGTATACGGTATTTGTTGCATAGGATCAGGACTCGGATGAAGTAGGCTTGATGGGGAGATAGCAGTAGGTGAGATGAACAGTGAGATTGGGAGGGAAGTGACAATAAAATGTATGAATGCAGCTATTGTCACCGTATTATCACCGCTTATTATCACCGATGATATGTTTATAATCAGTTAGTTAACTTCGAAAAGTGATAAGTGACAATAAAAAAGCGTTTTATTGCTTAGGGAAGAAACGTTTGTGTAGCTTTTGGTTATACAGGTTTGAATTGATTCGTAACGGTTCAAAAATGAATGAAACAGTAGTATCTCCATTGGGGGCACCCCCATTTTAAGATACTATTACTATCATTTTGCTCAAATCCGTACGTAAATGAAATGAATGATTGTGCTTCTTCCAGAAGCGGATTACACAGATTGATACGGTTTTTGGTAGATTGTACCGCTAAAAAAATGTGAAATCTGTGTAATCCGTATCTAAATCTTATGGTTTGCTTACGCAATAATTGTATACTTTCAGATTCTGTACCTTACTATTAAAGTTTCCTGCTTTCTCCAGCGGGAAAACTAGTGTACGTACATAGTTCATTGAATCTTTTCCCGCATTAAAGTAAAGTTTCTGCGTATTCATTTCATCAACCACTTTACCGTTGACTCTCAGCGTTGTACTGCAATTGTCTCCTTCTATCTGAATTGTTGCTTTTTCTCCTGGATTCACTTTGTAGGGGAAGGTATTCAGATAGCCGTCGCGTGCAAATCCCATCATCCCCCGAATAGGGTCTGACAGATAGAATACGGCGTTAGGCGAACGGAACAATTCGGTTCCTTCACTTTCTTTTGCTCCGGTAATGTCGAAACTGACAGTGTAATTATAGCCAATTTCCGGATAATCGGAAGTGCTGCCGGGAGCGACTGTGGAACGTTCGTATACCAATTCCGGCTTTTTGCCGATTCTTGCCAGTTGGTTGACTCCGGGCGCTTCGCTGAGGAGGGCACGTTTTTCATTGAATGTTTCATAAGGAATGCCTGTTTGAGCGCCTGTCCACATCTTTACAGAGAGTGTTTGCAGGGGCGAGAATATACGGTGATGGATGTCTTTCACCGAGATACCGTTGCCGACATGGTCGTTCCAGATGGCAAACATACCGCCAAGAATGGAAGGATGTTTTTCGTCGAATACAGCTTTGCCGATATGGGCGGGTGTCCACTCCTTATATAAGTATGGTTCGTTGAGGTAATCATAATAGTAGCCGGCTTTCGGAACGATATATACCAGTCCGTCCGGAATACTGATCAGTTGATATCCGTCTTTGATCATGGTTGCCGGATCGGCGTATCCGTTGTACCAAGCATTCATGACGACATTTTCTGATTTGACGGGCGTATCGCCTTTGGCATGGCTGAGCGCGCCCCATACAACTGCTTGCTTGCCGAAACCTTCCACAAAACGGATGTAATGGTCGGTGAAAGCACGGAATTTTTCTACCACGTCTTTCTTCGCGTTCGAGTATTCGTCTGTACCGATATGTACACGCTTGCCTACGAATACCGGATTGTCGCCCTCCAGATATTCTTTGAACAGAGCATCTACGAATTCGTAAGTTTCCGGCTTGAATAAGTCGAGGTGATCCATGCCGTACTCCTTGCTTCCGATTTCCGGTTTGTAATGGGTGAGAGCCAGTGAGTGGGCGGGAACGTCAATTTCCGGAATGATTTCCACGAAGTTGGATACCGCCTGTTTCTGGAAGTCGATAAATTCTTTCTTGGAGTACGAGCCGTCACGGGCTGTCAATCCCGGATAAGTCTCTGATTCCAGCCGGAAGGCAGCGTAAGTCTTGTCCCAGTTGTGTTCGAAGTATTGCTTGAATCCATTATCGTTCAGATGGACTTGCAGGGTGTTCATTTTGTAGTAAGCCATGATTTTCACCAAGTCCTGCAGATAAGCCATCGGAATGAACTTACGGCCACAGTCTATCATGAAACCGCGAAGCGGATAATCGGGATAATCACGAATCGTTCCTTGCGGGAGTGAGCGTTCCTGATTTTGTTCCGCCAGTTGCAGGAGTGTGCGTGTGCTCCAGTAAAGACCGGTCGGGGTGGGAGCGGAGATGGCTACACGGTCGGTTATCTTGATGGCGTAACCTTCCTCACCGAGCTTCTTGTCTGCCGACAAGGATAGGACGAAATCGCCGGGCGTGGCTTTGCCTTGTGCTACGCTTAATGTCTGCCCGAACATCTGTTGATAATCGTCGGCAAACATCCGGGCTATTCTCAGTAATTCGGGATTTTGGGAAGTGCAGACGATTCGGGCGTCTTTTCCCGGGGTGAAGTTACCGTCTTTTCCCGTCCATTGTTTGAGTTCGGGGACAACAAACGGTTTCGGGTTGACAGCGGCACGGGTTAAGCTACCCGTCAGACAAAAGATGACCAATAAGGCCAGAACTTTCAAAGATACAAACTTGTTTCTCATAAGGGGGATTTTTGTGTTTTTGTTAATTAATAAATGATTATAGTTAATTATTGGCTGAAAGTAGGCATAATTTGGATATCTGTCAACAAGTGAAGCTATTTATTTTTTATTTTTGTGTTTTTCAAAATGATTAAACCCGATTCAGAATGTTAGTACTTCTATCTTGTGCCAAGACGATGAGTGCGGTGTCGAAGGTGAAAGTCCCTTTGACTACGATCCCCCGTTTTCAGAAGGAAGCGGCGGAAATAGCGTTGCAGATGTCCCAGTTTTCTGTAGACGAATTAGAACGTCTGCTGCGTGTAAACGCAAAGATTGCTGTGGAGAATTATAAACGTTATCAGGCTTTTCATGCGGAAACCACTCCGGAATTGCCTGCTTTGCTGGCGTATACCGGCATTGTATTCAAACGGCTGAATCCGAAGGACTTCTCTGCAGAAGATTTCGGGTATGCGCAGGAACATTTGCGGCTGACTTCTTTCTGTTACGGTCTGTTGCGTCCTTTGGACGTGATTCGTGCTTATCGGCTGGAGGGGGATGTCGTATTGCCGGAATTGGGGAATCAGACTTTGTTTTCTTATTGGCGGTCGCGTCTGACGGATACGTTCATAGAGGACATCCGATCGGCAGGAGGAATCTTGTGTAATCTTGCCAGTGACGAGATGAAAAGCCTGTTTGACTGGAAGCGGGTGGAGAGCGAAGTCCGTGTGGTCACTCCCGAATTTCATGTCTGGAAGAATGGAAAGCTGGCTACGATAGTGGTGTATACCAAGATGTCCCGTGGCGAGATGACACGTTTCATATTGAAAAATAAGATCGGAAATCCGGAGGAACTGAAAGGATTCTCGTGGGAAGGGTTCGAGTTTGACGAATCGCTTTCGGATGAAAGGAAATTGGTATTTATTAATGGGATGGGAGAATAAGGAATATGACAGAAGTAGAGAAGATGCGTAGCAGCCAGTTGGCTGATATGTCCGCGCCGGAGTTGCAGGTGCGTTTTGAGCATGCCAAGAAGTTGCTGGCGATCATGCGCGGGTTGAGCACGTACGATGACGGGTACAGAGAATTGTTGGAAGAACTGGTGCCGGGTATTCCTGAAACTTCGGTGATCTGTCCTCCTTTCCATTGCGATCACGGAGACGGGATAAAGTTGGGCGAACACGTGTTTGTCAATGCCAACTGTACTTTTCTGGACGGAGGGTATATCACAATCGGTGCCCATACGCTAGTCGGTCCTTGCGTACAGATTTATACACCGCATCATCCGATGAATTATCTGGAGCGTCGCGGTTCGAAAGAGTATGCTTATCCGGTTACGATCGGCGAGGATTGCTGGATTGGCGGCGGTGCTGTCATTTGTCCCGGTGTGACGATTGGCAACCGTTGTGTGATAGGAGCGGGAAGCGTCGTGACGAAAGATATTCCTGACGACAGTGTTGCAGTCGGGAATCCGGCGCGCCTTATCCGTAAGCAGGCTTGACCGGGAATCTTATTTCCCGGATTTGAGTGTTCCCACATTGTTGGCTTTATCTTGTTCTGTTTAGTGGACAGGCTTGGAGAAGGGAAAGTTGCATGAAAAAAACTTTTTTCATTATTTGCTGATAATCAGTTGGTTTTTATTTTTGATAAAAAGTTTCTTGAAAAATAATATGCAAAATGTTTGGAGGTTTCAAAAAAAGCCGTACCTTTGCATCGCTTTTGAAACGGAAGTGTACGGGCGCTTAGCTCAGCTGGTTCAGAGCATCTGGTTTACACCCAGAGGGTCGGGGGTTCGAATCCCTCAGCGCCCACAAAGAATACCGAAACACTTCCGTCAACAAAAGGGCGCTTAGCTCAGCTGGTTCAGAGCATCTGGTTTACACCCAGAGGGTCGGGGGTTCGAATCCCTCAGCGCCCACGAAATAGAAGTCTTACGAAGAAATTCGTGAGACTTTTTTTATTTCTTACCGCTTTTATACAAACTTTCTTTATCCTTTTGCCTTATAACTCAGGAAAAAGAGTTAATTTTGCAGTCTGATAATTATCTAAGAAAACGTATGGAACTTGATGTATTAACGGCCATATCTCCGATTGATGGTCGATATAGAGGCAAAACTAAAGCTTTGGCAGCTTATTTCTCTGAATTTGCACTGATTAAATACCGTGTACAGGTAGAGGTGGAATACTTTATCACCTTGTGCGAACTTCCTTTGCCGCAGTTGAAAGGAATCGATAGCAGCGTGTTTGAAACTTTACGGAATATCTACCGTAACTTCTCGGAAGCAGATGCGCAACGCATTAAAGATATCGAAAGTGTAACCAACCATGATGTAAAAGCCGTAGAATATTTCCTGAAAGAAGAATTCGATAAGCTGGGTGGAATGGATGACTATAAAGAATTCATTCACTTCGGACTGACTTCTCAAGACATTAATAATACGTCTGTGCCTCTTTCTATCAAGGAAGCTTTGGATAAAGTCTATTATCCGCTGATCGAAGAACTGATTGCACAACTGAAAACGTATGCAACAGAATGGGCTGAAATCCCGATGCTTGCCAAAACTCATGGGCAACCGGCTTCTCCGACTCGTTTGGGTAAGGAAGTGATGGTATTCGTTTACCGCCTGGAACGTCAGCTGGCTATGCTGAAAGCATGTCCGATCACTGCAAAATTCGGTGGCGCTACCGGAAATTACAATGCTCATCATGTAGCATATCCTCAATATGACTGGAAACAATTCGGTAATCGGTTTGTTGCAGAGAAACTGGGACTGGAGCGCGAAGAATATACCACTCAGATTTCGAACTACGATAACTTGTCTGCTGTCTTTGACGCGATGAAACGTATCAACACCATAATGGTGGATATGAACCGTGACTTCTGGCAGTATATTTCTATGGAATACTTCAAGCAGAAGATCAAAGCCGGTGAGGTAGGATCAAGCGCGATGCCGCATAAAGTGAATCCGATCGACTTTGAAAATGCGGAAGGTAATTTGGGTATCGCAACTTCTATTCTGGAACACCTGGCTGTGAAACTGCCTGTTTCCCGTTTGCAGCGTGACCTGACAGACTCTACGGTGCTCCGTAATGTAGGCGTGCCTTTCGGTCATATCGTGATTGCTATTCAGAGTTCACTGAAAGGACTTCGCAAACTGTTGCTGAACGAACCGGCTATTTACCGTGATTTGGACAACTGCTGGAGCGTAGTGGCTGAGGCAATCCAGACGATTTTACGCCGCGAGGCTTACCCGCGTCCGTATGAAGCATTGAAAGCTTTGACCCGGACCAACCAGGCTATTACAGAAAGTTCTATTAAAGAGTTTATCGAAGGCTTGAACGTAAGCGAAGATATTAAAAAAGAGTTAAGAGCAATTACTCCGCATACATATACGGGACTTTAATTGTTTACTTATACAATAAACGTGTTTTTTTAATAGGCCGTGAGGCCAAAGTCTAATTTTATTCGAATAAAAAAATGAGCACAGAAAACGAAGAATGGCGCGAAAATTCTTACAATGAGGAGAATACAGGTGCCGGCCGTGATGGTAACAAGTCTTACAACAGAGAAGGTGGAGAACGTCCGTATCGTCCTTCTTACAACCGTGAAGGTGGGGATCGTCCGTATCGCCCGCGATTTAATCCGAATAGTGAAGGTGGAGAGCGCCCACAGCGTTCTTATGGTGAACGTTCTTATGATCGCCCCCAACGTCCTTCTTACAATCGTGAAGGTGGAGACCGTCCGTATCGTCCTCGCTTCAATAGCAACAATGAAGGAGGCGAACGTCCGCAACGTCCTTACAACCGCGAAGGTGGTGAACAACGTTCTTATGATCGTCCTCAACGCCCTTCTTACAACCGTGAAGGTGGAGACCGTCCGTATCGTCCGAGATTTAATCCGAACGGCGAAGGTGGCGATCGTCCGCAGCGTCCTTACAATCGTGAAGGTGGCGAGCAACGCTCTTATGGCGACCGTCCGTACCGTCCCCGTTTTAACAGTGGCGAAGGTGGCGACCGTCCTCAGCGTCCTTATAACCGCGAAGGTGGTGATCGTCCATATCGTCCCCGCTTCAACAGTGGTGAAGGTGGTGGCTACCGTAATAACAACGGTGGTGGCTATCGTCCGAGATTTAACAATGACCGTTCGCAGGGTGGCTATCGTCCGCGTCCGCGTACCAGTGATTACGATCCGAATGCTAAGTATAGCATCAAGAAGCAGATTGAGTACAAGGAACAGTTTGTTGATCCGAACGAACCGATTCGTCTGAATAAGTTCTTGGCTAATGCCGGTGTTTGCTCACGTCGCGAAGCTGATGAGTTTATCACAGCAGGTGTGGTTTCTGTAAACGGTGAAGTAGTAACTGAATTGGGTACAAAGATCAAACGCTCGGATGTGGTGAAGTTCCACGATGAACCGGTAAGCATCGAACGTAAGGTATACGTACTGTTGAATAAGCCGAAAGATACGGTTACTACATCGGATGATCCGCAGGAACGCCGCACGGTAATGGATCTGGTAAAAGGCGCTTGCAACGAACGCATTTATCCGGTAGGGCGTCTTGACCGCAACACGACTGGTGTACTTCTGTTGACAAATGACGGTGACCTGGCTTCCAAGCTGACACACCCGAAATTCTTGAAAAAGAAAATATATCATGTTCATCTGGACAAGAACCTGACAAAAGCAGATATGGATCAGATTGCAGCCGGCGTACAGTTGGAAGACGGTGAAATCCATGCAGATGCTATCAGCTACACAGATGATTTCAAGAAAGACCAGGTAGGTATCGAGATTCACTCCGGCAAGAACCGTATCGTTCGCCGTATTTTCGAATCACTGGGATATAAAGTAGTAAAACTCGACCGTGTATTCTTTGCCGGACTGACCAAAAAAGGTCTGCGCCGCGGAGACTGGCGTTACCTGTCGGAAGCAGAAGTAAACTACCTCCGCATGGGGTCGTTTGAGTAATATATAATATTGTATTAAAAAAGTTTTATGGAAAAGATTGGTAGAACAAAAATTGTTGATCTGTTGAAGCGCGAAGATATTGGCGCTATGGTCAATGTGAAAGGATGGGTTCGCACCCGCAGAGGTAGCAAACAAGTTAACTTTATCGCACTGAATGACGGTTCTACAATAAATAATGTGCAGATCGTAGTAGATCTGGCTAATTTCGATGAAGAGATGCTGAAACTGATTACTACCGGGGCTTGTATTAGCGTGAACGGAGTAATGGTGGAATCTGTGGGTTCCGGTCAGAAGGTGGAAGTGCAGGCTAAAGAAATCGAAGTGCTGGGTACTTGCGACAATACATATCCATTGCAGAAAAAAGGTCACTCCATGGAATTCTTGCGCGAGATCGCTCACTTGCGTCCGCGTACCAATACCTTTGGTGCAGTGTTCCGCATTCGTCACAACATGGCGATTGCTATTCACAAGTTTTTCCATGAAAAGGGATTTTTCTATTTCCATACACCGATTATTACAGGTTCCGACTGTGAAGGTGCCGGACAGATGTTTCAGGTAACTACCATGAATCTGTATGACTTGAAGAAAGACGAAAGAGGTTCTATCTCTTATGATGACGACTTCTTCGGCAAGCAGGCAAGTTTGACAGTATCCGGTCAGTTGGAAGGTGAATTGGCTGCCACTGCTTTGGGCGCTATCTACACATTCGGTCCTACTTTCCGTGCCGAAAACTCCAATACTCCCCGCCATTTGGCAGAGTTCTGGATGATTGAGCCGGAAGTTGCGTTCAACGACATTGCCGATAATATGGACCTGGCAGAAGAGTTTATCAAATATTGTGTGAAATGGGCGTTGGATAACTGTGCGGATGATGTGAAGTTCCTGAACGATATGTTCGATAAGGGCTTGATTGAACGTCTGCAAGGTGTATTGAAGGATGATTTCGTTCGTTTGCCTTATACGGATGGTATCAAGATTCTGGAAGATGCCGTTGCGAAAGGTCACAAGTTCGAATTCCCTGTTTACTGGGGGGTAGACTTGGCTTCCGAGCACGAACGTTATCTGGTGGAAGAACACTTCAAACGTCCGGTGATTCTGACTGATTATCCGAAGGAAATCAAAGCCTTCTATATGAAGCAGAACGAGGATGGGAAGACAGTACGTGCAATGGACGTTCTTTTCCCGAAGATCGGTGAGATCATTGGTGGTTCTGAACGTGAAGCGGATTATAACAAGTTGATGACTCGTATTGAAGAAATGCATATCCCGATGAAGGATATGTGGTGGTATCTGGATACCCGTAAGTTCGGTACTTGTCCTCACTCCGGTTTCGGACTCGGTTTTGAACGTCTGTTGCTGTTTGTAACAGGTATGTCAAATATCCGTGACGTGATACCGTTCCCGCGTACACCGAGAAATGCTGATTTCTAATATTTCGGTATATTTATGTAAAACTCGCATAATCTTTTGATTGTGCGAGTTTTTTTATGCATTTGATTGTTACTTTCTCAAAATAAATCTTTATATTTGGACATGCGCATTCAAGAGTGTTAACTAAAATCATATTGTCATGAAAAAACTCTATTTCTTTACCATGCTTTCAATCATGTTGTTAGCGGTAACAGGTGCGACGGCCCAAAAGAAAACCAAATTCAAACCGGCCGATTTGAAAGGGATCTGGCAGTTGTGCCATTATGTATCAGAATCTCCCGATGTTCCGGGATCGTTGAAACCCAGTAATACATTTAAGGTATTGAGTGATGACGGCAGAATCGTGAATTTTACCATTATTCCCGGTTCTGATGCGATTATCACAGGATATGGTACATATAAACAGTTGACCGATGATTCTTATAAGGAGAGTATCGAGAAGAATATCCACCTTCCGATGCTCGATAATCAGGATAATATTCTGGAGTTTGAAATAAAGGATAATGATTATTTGCATTTGAAATACTTCATCAAGAATGATCTGAACGGAAACGAACTGAATGCCTGGTATTATGAGACCTGGAAACGGGTGGAGATGCCGGCTAAGTTTCCGGAAGATATTGTGCGATAAATGAGATTGCAATATAGATTCTTTGTTGTTTTTTGACCTCCCCGGTGTAAATCCGGAGGAGGCCTTTTTATTTTCTGTTCCTTATTTGTAAATATAGTAAGTTCCCCTTGTCATACAACCCGATAAATCCAAAAAAAACTGGAAATAGTTTGCCAATTCAAAGAAAAGCCGTACTTTTGCAAGCCGATTATTATCACAAAATGATAAGAGATTAATTCATAGCAAGTTAGTCCTCCTTTGTCCGGGGAAGGCTGATATGTGGTGAAGAAAATTTTTAGTAGTAACATTTAAAAAACAAAATTAGAGTGGATACTTTAAGTTACAAGACCATTTCTGCAAACAAAGCGACCGTAACCAAAGAATGGGTTATCGTTGACGCTACAGACCAAACTTTAGGTCGTCTGGGAGCAAAAGTTGCAAAATTGCTGAGAGGAAAGTACAAACCAAACTTTACTCCTCACGTAGACTGCGGTGATAACGTTATTATCATCAATGCAGACAAAGTAAAACTGACTGGTAACAAATGGAATGACAGAGTATATTTGTCATATACAGGCTACCCTGGTGGTCAGAGAGAAATGACTCCTGCCCGTTTGATCACTAAACCGAACGGTGAAGAGAGATTACTGAAAAAAGTAGTGAAAGGTATGCTTCCTAAGAATATCCTGGGAGCTAAATTGCTGGGTAACCTGTATGTATACGCTGGTAGCGAACACAAACATGAAGCTCAGAGCCCGAAAATGATTGATATTAATTCATATAAATAAGATATAATGGAAGTAGTAAATGCATTAGGCAGACGTAAACGTGCAATTGCACGTGTATTCGTAAGCGAAGGTACAGGAAAGATTACTATTAACAAGAGAGACCTTGCAGAGTACTTTCCATCAACTATACTTCAGTATGTTGTAAAACAACCATTGAACAAGCTGGGTGCTGCTGAGAAGTATGACATCAAAGTAAACTTGTGTGGTGGTGGCTTCACTGGCCAGTCTCAGGCATTGCGTTTGGCAATCGCTCGCGCATTGGTTAAGATGAACGCTGAAGATAAGGCTGCACTTCGTGCTGAAGGCTTCATGACTCGTGACCCACGTTCTGTAGAGCGTAAGAAACCGGGACAGCCGAAAGCTCGTAGAAGATTCCAGTTCAGCAAGCGTTAATGTGCTGCCTGACCGAGGAATATGTTTAGTATCTAAACTACTGGGACTCTGCTCATAGACTACCCAGCGGTTGGTTTAGAAAAAACAAAAAAGAAAGTAAACGATTTAAAGAAAAAACAAGATGTCAAGAACAAATTTTGATACTTTATTGGAAGCCGGTTGCCACTTCGGACACCTTAAGAGAAAGTGGAACCCTGCAATGGCTCCTTATATTTTCATGGAACGCAATGGTATTCACATCATTGACCTCCACAAAACAGTTGCAAAAGTAGACGAAGCTGCTGAAGCTTTGAAACAGATTGCCAAATCAGGCAAGAAAGTTCTTTTTGTTGCTACTAAAAAACAAGCAAAGCAGGTTGTAGCTGAGAAAGCTCAGTCTGTTAATATGCCTTATGTAATCGAGCGCTGGCCGGGTGGTATGTTGACCAACTTCCCGACTATCCGTAAGGCTGTGAAGAAGATGGCTACTATCGATAAATTGACTAACGATGGTACATATTCTAACCTTTCTAAGAGAGAAGTTCTTCAGATCTCTCGTCAACGTGCAAAATTGGACAAGACTTTGGGTTCTATCGCTGACTTGACTCGTCTGCCGTCTGCATTGTTCGTTATCGACGTAATGAAAGAAAATATCGCAGTTCGTGAAGCTAACCGTCTGGGTATCCCTGTATTCGGTATCGTTGATACTAACTCTGATCCTACAAACGTTGACTTCGTAATTCCTGCTAACGATGACGCTACTAAATCAGTAGAAGTTATCCTGGATGCTTGCTGTGCTGCAATGATCGAAGGTTTGGAAGAAAGAAAAGCTGAAAAGATCGATATGGAAGCTGCTGGTGAAGCTCCTGCAAACAAAGGCAAGAAGAAATCAGTAAAAGCAAGACTCGACAAGTCTGATGAAGAAGCTATCAATGCAGCGAAAGCTGCTGCCTTCATCAAGGAAGACGAAGAGGCTTAAATATATAAATGTGCCAATTTGCTAGCGTGCAGGCGTGTGGTAGTTACCTCATCCTGCATTGTATTGGCAGATTGGCACATTTTTTGTTTTGAAAATTATTATTCATTTAAATAAAGGAAATTATTATGGCTGTAACTATGGCTGATATTACCAAGCTGCGCAAAATGACCGGAGCTGGTATGATGGATTGCAAGAATGCATTAACAGAAGCTGAAGGCGATTACGACAAGGCAATGGAAATTATCCGTAAGAAAGGACAAGCTGTTGCTGCTAAGCGTTCAGAACGTGATGCTTCTGAAGGTTGCGTTTTGGCTAAGACTACCGGTGACTATGCCGTTGTCATTGCTCTGAAGTGTGAAACTGACTTTGTGGCTCAGAATGCTGATTTTGTGAAACTGACTCAGGATATTCTTGATCTTGCTGTGGCTAACAAATGCAAGACATTGGACGAAGTAAAAGCTTTGCCGATGGGTAACGGTACTGTACAGGATGCAGTGGTTGACCGTAGCGGTATCACAGGTGAGAAAATGGAGCTTGATGGTTACATGACTGTAGAAGGAACAAGCACTGCTGTTTACAATCACATGAACAGAAACGGTCTTTGCACCATTGTTGCTTTTAACAAGAACGTTGACGACCAGTTGGCTAAGCAAGTAGCTATGCAGATTGCTGCCATGAATCCGATTGCTATTGATGAAGATGGCGTTTCTGAAGAAGTAAAGGAAAAGGAAATTGCTGTTGCTATCGAGAAAACAAAAGCTGAACAGGTACAGAAAGCTGTAGAAGCTGCTTTGAAGAAAGCTAACATCAACCCTGCTCATGTAGATAGCGAAGAGCACATGGAAAGCAATATGGCTAAGGGCTGGATTACAGCTGAAGATATAGCTAAGGCAAAGGAAATTATTGCTACCGTTTCTGCTGAAAAGGCTGCACATCTGCCGGAACAAATGATTCAGAACATCGCTAAGGGTCGTCTGGGCAAGTTCTTGAAAGAAGTTTGTCTGCTGAATCAGGAAGATATTATGGACGCTAAGAAGACTGTAAGAGAAGTATTGGCAGCTGCTGATCCTGAACTGAAGGTTCTTGACTTTAAGCGCTTCACTCTGAAAGCTGAATAATTTATCTCAAAAAGATAATAGAGAAGGGCGGAACTTTGATGGTTTCCGCCCTTTTTCATTATCCTCCGACCCCTTTGGTCTTTGTATATCCTTCTTTTATCAGCAGGTCTATCACTTTCTGCTTGAAATCTCCCTGTACGATGATTTCTCCGTCTTTGGCCGAACCTCCGACTCCGCATTTACTTTTTAGCATTTTTCCGAGTTCTTTTTGGTCATTCTCTGTTCCAACGAATCCGGTGATGAGTGTAACTACTTTGCCGCCACGGTTTTTTCGGTCGAGAGAAACCCGAAGGTTCTGTTTGCTCTTGTCCAGCGTCACTTGTTCCTGATCGTCATCCATGTCATAGTTGAAATCAGGATTTGTAGAGTAGACCACGTTCAATCTATCTTTCCAATCATTATTTTTCATATACTTCAACTTTTATTGTGTCAAAAGTAATATTTTGTGGGGAACTTTGCAATCTTTTGTTTACTTTGGCGTCTAATAATAAAACGAAATAAGACTAATAAACAGAAAATGATGAAACAATCCATAGCGTTTGCTCTCATATGTTCTTTTACTATTTCTCTTTGGGCACAAACATTTAAAGGCAGAGTAGTTGATCTTGCAGGAAATCCGATCCCCTATGCGGCACTCTATCTGAAAGAACTTAAAACAGGCTTCACTACCGATGATAACGGCTGTTTTCAGACCTCGCTCCCGGCGGGACAATATACCTGTGAGGTTTCTTCTTTAGGTTTCGCCGGACAAACATTCTCCTTTTCCATATCTGCCGGAGATGTGGAAAAGAATATTGTGCTCTCCGAACAAATATATAGTCTGCGGGAAGTGAATGTGGTGAAAGGTGCGGAAGATCCGGCCTATTCCGTAATGCGTAAGGCGATTGCGAATGCTCCTTATTACCGGACACAGGTGAAGGGATTTAGAGCCGGAACCTATCTGAAAGGCACAGGAAAAATGAAGACTATTCCCGCAATTCTAAAGCTGTCGAAGGAAGTCAGGAAAGAGTCGAAAGAGTTTCTGGGCAAGTTGTTTGTGATGGAGGAACAGCGAGTGGTGACTTTCAAGGCACCCTCTACTTGGGAAAATCAGGTGAAGGCCTATTCCAATTCATTTCCCGAGGAGATGGAGGTCAGAATCGGTCTGACCACTATTAACTTTTACGAACCTACTATCTTCGATAAAGTATCACCGCTAAGTGCCGGAGCATTCTCTTATTACCGTTTTAAACTGGAAGGTTGCTATAGTGAAGGCAACCATCTGATCAATAAAATAAAAGTCATCCCCAAGCAAGACAGTCCGCGTCTGGTGTCCGGAGATTTGTATATTGTGGAAGATCTCTGGTGCGTCTCTGCGGCTGAATTTTCTATCCGTATGAGTGGCCTGAAAGCTACGGTCAAGGCAACTTGTAAAGAAGTTCAGCCTTCTGTTTTCCTGGCTACCTCCACAAGTATGTCCTGTGAAATCAAAATGATGGGATTTTCTGCAGAGGCTTCCTATCTGGCAGCAGTACATTATACGAATGTGGAAATAGCAGACCGTCAGCAAGTGATGAATGGGGCTTCTGATGCCTCACCGAAACAAAACAGGAAGCAGCAGAAGCTTGTAAAGCAGATAGAAGAACTGTCGACGAAGGAGGACTTGACTTTGAGTGAAGCCTATAAGCTATCTAAGCTGATGGAAAAGAACATTGCCGAATCCGATACTGCACGTTCTCCGCATAAATATGAACGTAAAGTGAGAAAGAGAGAAGTGAATATAAAGACCGATTCGCTGGCGGACAAAAAGGATTCGCTTTATTGGGCAGCTGTCAGAAGTGTTCCTTTGCGTCCGGAAGAAATACAGAGTTATATTCATAAAGAAAAGTTATCCCTCTCCAAAGACTCCCTTCAGGAGAATGATTCGGCTAAAACAACAGTTGGGAAAAAGATCATTCAAACATTCCTGATGGGTGAAACCTATCGTACTTCAGACAAGAAAGCATGGATTGGCTGGAAAGGCTTGCCTTCCTATGTGCCTGAGTATAATTTTGTAGATGGCTTCTGGCTGGGAGCTAAGTTTGAAACAGGGTTGAAATTATCGGAGGTCTCTACTTTGCAATTCACTCCTTCTGCTTATTATGCCACTGCCCGTAAAGCGGTAGCAGGGCAAAGTGAACTCTCCTTGAGTTATGCTCCGAGGCGACGGGGATATCTGGAACTGTCCGGCGGAGTTCTTTCTGCCGATTATAATGGAGAAAGTGGAGAATCCCGTCTGATAAATACCGTTGCCTCTTCTTTCTTCGGGCGGAATGATGTGAAACTCTATGAGAAGCGTTTCCTGTCTTTCCAAAATAAGATCGAACTGGCGAATAGTTTGTTGCTTTCTACCTCGCTTTCCTGGCAGCGACGACAGATGCTGGAGAATCATATACACCGGAGCTGGTTCAAGAAAGAAGCGGAGTCGAATATTCCGGACAGCCGGGCATTCTATCCGATGCCGGAAAATGAATTATTGAAAGCTTCCTTTGCCTTGGAATATACACCGGCTCATTATTACCGGATGTACAGAGGAAAGAAAGTATATGAAGAATCCAAATGCCCTACCTTTACATTGCGTTATGACCGTGCTTTCCCGTTGAAAGGGGCTTTGCCTTCTCCGTCCTATCACTTGGCGGAGTTTTCGGCCAGGCAGAGCATAGAGTTCGGAATGTTTAATACACTAGACTGGGCTGTTAATGCCGGAACATTCTGGAATAAGAGCGGTATGCAATTCCCCGATTTCAAGCATTTTGCGACCACAGGTTTGCCGGTGACGGAACGCTCGTTTGATACAGGATTCTCTTTGCTGGATAATTATGCATACTCTACCAATACCCGTTGGGTACAAGCTAATATTTCCTGGTACACACCCTGTCTGTTGCTGAAATTTCTTCCTTTTCTGAAAAAGAAGAACCTCGATGAAGCGCTGCATCTCCGTACACTTGTGGAATACGACCGCCGTCCCTATTCGGAAATCGGTTACTCCATCGGATTCATGAAACTGGCACGGTTAGGCGTCTTCCTTGGCTTCGACAGTTTGAAATACCGCTCGGCGGGAGTTTCCGTCAGCATTCCGTTGTCAACGTTTGCGGGAGAATAGCACCTGTGTAGAAATAGTATGAATCATTCTTGCAATTCCGAAAAAAAACGTATTTTTGTCAATCTTATAACCTGAATAAATAAAAGAAATGGCCGAGAACCAAAAGATACAGCAGATAGATTGTACGAAAGTGCCGGAGCCTACTTTGCGCAGACTGCCTTGGTACTTGTCGAATGTCAAGTTGCTGAAGCAAAGAGGCGAACGTTTTGTCTCTTCTACGCAGATATCTAAGGAAATAAATATTGACGCTTCACAGATAGCAAAAGACTTGTCGTATGTGAATATCTCCGGGCGTACACGTGTAGGGTACGAGGTCGATGCGCTCATTGAGGTTTTAGAGCACTTCCTGGGGTTTACGGAGATACATAAGGCTTTTCTTTTTGGAGTCGGCAGTCTGGGAGGCGCACTTTTGCAGGACTCCGGTCTGAAGCATTTCGGGCTTGAGATTGTGGCTGCTTTTGATGTAGACCCGACTTTGGTCGGCACTAACCTCAACGGGATTCCTATCTACCATTCGGACGACTTTCTGAAGAAGATGGAAGAATATGACGTGCAGATTGGCGTGCTGACCGTTCCTATCGAGATTGCCCAGTGCATCACAGATATGATGGTGGACGGGGGAATCAAGGCAGTCTGGAACTTTACCCCGTTCCGTATCCGTGTACCTGAGGACATCGTGGTACAGAATACATCCCTTTACGCTCATCTGGCGGTGATGTTCAACCGCCTTAATTTTAATGAAATCAAATAATGAAGATTATTGCCGTAGGAATGAACTATGCCCTGCACAATCAGGAGCTGGGACATACATCCGTAAATAAAGAACCGGTTATTTTCATGAAGCCCGATTCGGCTATTCTGAAAGATGGCAAACCGTTCTTTATCCCCGATTTTTCGAATGAAGTACATTATGAGACGGAGCTTGTAGTACGCATCAACCGTTTGGGAAAGAATATTTCTCCCCGTTTTGCCAGTCGTTATTATGATGCATTGACGGTAGGCATTGACTTTACCGCCCGTGACCTGCAACGGAAATTCCGCGAAGCGGGCAATCCGTGGGAACTTTGCAAAGGTTTCGACTCTTCTGCCGCTATCGGCACCTTTGTTCCGGTAGACCGCTACAAAGATATCCAGTCTCTGAATTTCAATCTGATGATTGACGGCAAGGAAGTGCAGCGCGGCTGTACAGCCGATATGCTTTTCAAAGTTGATGGCATCATTGCCTACGTCAGTAAGTTTGTGACTTTGAAGATTGGCGATTTACTATTTACGGGCACGCCTGCCGGAGTAGGGCCGGTCAGTATCGGTCAGCACTTGCAGGGATATCTTGAAGGAGAAAAGCTGCTTGACTTCTACATACGTTGACCCGTGTATTCTTTATTTGACTCATTTATTAAATAGCTTATGAAAATAAGAGTAGGTTTTGGCTTCGACGTACATCAGTTGGTCGAAGGTCGTGAATTGTGGCTGGGCGGTATCCGTCTGGAACATTCCAAAGGGTTGTTGGGACATTCGGATGCTGACGTATTGCTGCATACGGTTTGCGATGCCTTGTTGGGAGCCGCCAATATGCGCGATATCGGTTATCATTTTCCGGATACTGCCGGAGAGTACAAGAATATCGACAGCAAGATTCTTTTGAAAAAGACAGTGGAACTGATTGCGACCAAAGGATACCGTGTCGGGAATATCGATGCGACTATTTGCGCGGAGCGTCCCAAACTGAAAGCCCATATCCCTTTGATGCAGGAAACGATGGCAGCCGTCATGGGAATCGATGCGGAAGATATCTCGATCAAGGCAACTACGACGGAGAAACTCGGTTTTACCGGACGGGAAGAAGGCATTTCCGCTTATGCTACTGTGTTGATAGAGAAGGACTGACAAAGCAGATTACTAACCCCCTTAAACAATAAATAGTATGAATCGAACTTTAAAATTATTCTTAGCACTGGTCTCTTTGTGTATGACCGTCTTCTGCTTCGCCCAAAAGAGCGAATTACGCTTCAATAAAGACGGTAAATTTAAAATCGTACAGTTCACCGACGTCCATTTCAAGTATAAGAATCCCGCTTCCGACATAGCATTGGAACGTATTAATCAGGTACTCGACGAAGAACAACCTGATTTTGTAATCTTCACCGGAGATGTCGTTTATTCTGCTCCGGCAGATAAAGGTATGTTGCAGGTGCTGGAACAGGTATCGAAGCGTAAGCTGCCGTTTGTTGTCACTTTCGGCAATCATGATAATGAACAGGGAATGACGCGGGAACAGCTATATGACATCATCCGTCAGGTACCCGGCAATCTGATGCCGGATCGTGGCTCGGTCCTTTCTCCGGATTATGTCTTGACCGTGAAAGCCTCTTCCGATGCGAAGAAGGATGCAGCCGTCCTGTATTGCATGGACTCTCATTCTTACTCCCCGCTGAAGGATGTGAAAGGTTACGCATGGCTCACGTTCGATCAGGTCAACTGGTATCGTCAGCAGAGCGCAGCCTATACAGCACAGAACGGCGGGAAGCCATTGCCGGCACTTGCTTTCTTCCACATTCCTGTGCCGGAATACAATGAAGCAGCTTCCGACGAAAATGCCATCCTGCGCGGAACCCGCATGGAAGAAGCCTGTGCTCCGAAACTGAATACAGGCATGTTTGCTGCCATGAAAGAGTCCGGAGATGTGATGGGAATATTCGTGGGACATGATCATGACAATGATTATGCAGTGATGTGGAAAGGAATCCTGTTGGCTTACGGTCGTTTCACAGGCGGAAATACAGAATACAATCACCTGCCGAACGGTGCCCGTATCATCGTGCTTGATGAAGGCGCCCGCACGTTCACTTCCTGGATTCGTCAGAAAGACGGTATTGTCGACAAAGTGACCTATCCGGCAAGTTTCGTCAAAGACGACTGGACCAAGCGTTAACTATTGCCAGCTTCACATTGCTGAGGCGGGTATATTTGGAACCGTAGCTTTCGAACAGGCGTGACACCCGCGCCGATGCTACATATATAATTTCTCCCGGGCGATATTCATGCTCTATTCCGGATAGAGTGCATGATACCGTACTGGGAGTTTTTGATGGGATGCTCATCGTCACCAGGTTGCCGCTGGCGTCGTTCAGAGTCAGTATCTGCTTGACGAAAAATTGCGGAGTCGTTCCGTATACTCTTGTTTTATACGGATCGTCTTCCAGGCGTACCCGCATGACTTTCAACTTTAAGTCCGTCAGCTTCTCGTTCACTTCTCCTAGATAGCGGCTTTTTCGGCGTACCTCTTTGCTCTTCCGCAGCATCACGTCCAGATGTACCGAATGATATGCCTGCGCTATTTTGACGAAACGCTCCTGTTTGGGAATCTTCGGAGTAAACTTATAGGCGATCCAGCTTAGATAGGCAGGATCGACTTTGAGGATTTCGTGCAGGAAGTGTCCCCTGTATTTGCCGAAAAAGATGAGGTCGTCACCGTTGCTCTGCATTCTCTTCTCGTTGTAATCCATCAGGATGAGGCACCGTCGCGAATAATAAAACATGGTGCTTGCTATCCGCAGGGACTCGTTGATATCCGGAGATAAATCGTGTATATAGAGAATCGATTGCTTTTCGGGCAGGGGAGAGTAGAGCCAAAGGGAATAGTTGGGCTTTCCCGGTCGGGGCAACACCACCAGATAAACCCCTGCCTCTTTAAAGGAGGCTCTGCCTCGGTTGTATTCATTCAGTTTGGCATACAATAAGGCTTGCTCGCTTTCGGAAATTCCCGGTAATTTTGGATTAGCCATAATTGTTCTCGCTTTTGGTATAATTCAAATATACTGATTTTCTTTCAGAAAAGCAAGCCTTGGCGGGAGTTTCTTCGAATAAAGCCTGTTGGTGAAGTTAACTCGTTTCCGATTCAGATTTGAATCAACCGCTGATTCGCATTAATAGCTAATAAAGCGAAAATAAAAATTAAGTCCGAAGATTATTCTTCTCATAACATCATAAGGTGTTCAGATCAATGACACAAAAAGAGAAAGGTAGTATTGTAGCAATAATTCATCGATTTACCTAGAAAATAAAGAATCTTTCAAAATCAGCACCCACATCTATACGAAAGACTTTGACTAATTATGCGGTAACAGCCAATCATTTATTAATAAATTCTTTCATCGTTTATTATAAACGTCCTCCAAGTTTATTATAAACTCTAATTTCGTTATTCCTGCAATAAACATCCATTTTAAGCAACAAAAAGGGCTGCAATTCCCATAAGGAATCGCAGCCCTTAGCTTGTATCAGACTATCCAACAAGCATTACCCGGAGTGGGAATGCCTGCAATCTGTTATTATATAATACTTATTATTGCTCATTTTTCGTCTATATTATCAATGTTATTGAATTTGCTTCCGGTTTACACTTACAAAGATACAACATTAAAAGCGGTTTGTCAAGTCCTCCATGCTTCTTTCATACATCTGATTACAAATCATACGGATTTGCGCCGAATGATAGTCAGTAGTATCTTGAATCATTTTTAAACCGTTTTGAATAATTAAAGAGACAGTAGGAAATGATTGTCTGATGATGGCAATGGGGCTGTTGCCTGTTCATTCATTAGGGGACACAAACTTTTCATTTCCTTTTTTATGGCTGTCTGACTATAATCTTGTACTTTTGTATTCTTCTAATGATTGGAAATTCGGATGAAAGAACGAAATAAAAGAGTATTGGTTGGCATGAGTGGCGGTATAGACAGTACCGCTACCTGTCTGATGCTACAAGAGCAGGGATATGAAATAGTAGGAGTCACGATGCGTGTTTGGGGAGACGAGCCTCAGGATGCCCGCGAACTGGCTGCACGAATGGGAATTGAACATTATGTGGCTGACGAGCGTATACCTTTTAAGGAGACCATCGTGAAGAACTTTATCGATGAGTACAAGCAAGGACGTACCCCGAATCCGTGCGTGATGTGCAACCCCTTATTTAAATTCCGTGTACTGGCGGAATGGGCCGACAAGCTGGACTGCGCCTACATTGCGACCGGACATTACTCCCGGCTGGAAGAGCGGAGCGGGCACATCTATATTGTAGCGGGAGATGATGATAAAAAAGATCAGTCCTACTTCCTATGGCGGCTGGGGCAGGATATACTGAAGCGGTGTATCTTCCCGTTGGGCGACTATACGAAAATAAAGGTGCGTGAGTACTTGGCGGAGAAAGGATATGAAGCTAAGTCTAAGGAAGGCGAAAGTATGGAAGTCTGTTTCATTCAGGGAGATTACCGTGATTTTCTGCGCGAGCAATGTCCGGAACTGGATACGGAGATCGGTCCGGGATGGTTTGTCAACTCCGAAGGAGTGAAGTTGGGACAGCATAAGGGAGCACCTTATTATACCATCGGTCAGCGGAAAGGACTGGAGATAGCCTTGGGAAAGCCCGCTTATGTGCTGAAAATCAATCCGCAGAAGAATACAGTGATGCTGGGAGATGCCGAACAACTGCAGACGGAATATATGCTGGCGGAACAAGACCGGATAGTAGATGAGCAAGAATTGTTCTCTTGTGAGAATCTTGCGGTGAGAATCCGTTACCGCAGCCGACCGATACCTTGTCGGGTGAAACGCCTCGAAGACGGACGCTTGTTGGTGCGTTTCCTTGAGACGGCTTCGGCTGTTGCCCCCGGTCAGTCTGCCGTGTTCTACGATGGACGGCGGGTACTTGGCGGTGCGTTTATCGCTTCGCAGCGGGGGATCGGACTGGTGATCATAGAGAATAAAGACAAATTGTAGAATAAAATAAATAGAGAGATTTAGATGAAAAGATTAGTATTAGCGGCATTGATCCTGACTACAGCGGTGGGAGCATCTGCTCAATTTACCTCTACCGATACCTTGAAATATCGGATCAGCCTCACAGATAAGGCTGCAACCACTTATTCCATCCAGCAACCGGAGGAGTTCCTTTCCAGAAAATCCATCGACCGCAGGTTGAGACAGAAGCTGGCTATCGACTCTACCGACTTGCCGGTATGCAAGAAGTATGTAGATGCCATACGAAAGAAAGGCGTCCATGTGCTTGTCACCGGAAAATGGGATAATTTCGTTACAGTCTCCTGCAATGACAGTATGCTGATCGATGAAATAGCCAAACTGCCTTTTGTCCGTTCCACCGAGAAAGTGTGGCAGGGAAAAGTGTCGGCAGTTACCAAAAGAGATTCGCTGATCAATGATCCGCAGCGTTCGGACAGCCTGTATGGGCCCGCTATCACTCAGATTGAAATGAGCCGAGCCAACCTTCTCCACGATGCCGGATTCAAGGGACAGGGCATGACGATTGCCGTTATCGACGCCGGATTTCATAATGCGGACAGAATCGAAGCGATGAAGAATATCCGCATACTCGGGACACGCGACTTTGTGAACCCCGAAGCGGACATCTATGCCGAAAGCAACCACGGTATGTCAGTACTGTCTTGTATGGCAATGAATCAGCCGAATGTCATGGTCGGCACCGCACCGGAAGCCTCCTACTGGTTGCTTCGCAGTGAGGATGAGGCTTCCGAGCATTTGGTAGAGCAGGATTACTGGGCGGCAGCCATCGAATTTGCCGATAGTGTGGGCGTGGATGTTGTGAATACCTCACTGGGTTATTATACCTTTGACGACCCGACCAAGAACTATCGTTACCGTGACCTGAACGGACACTATGCACTGATGTCAAGGGAGGCTTCGAAGGCGGCAGATAAGGGTATGGTCCTCGTTTGCAGTGCCGGTAACTCTGGCAGCGGCTCATGGAAGAAAATCACTCCTCCGGGCGATGCCGAGAATGTACTGACTGTGGGTGCTATTGATAAGAAGAAGTTACTGGCCCCGTTCTCTTCTGTCGGCAATACTGCCGACGGACGTGTGAAACCGGATGTCGTAGCAGTCGGCCTCAAGGCGGATATAGTGGGCACAGACGGTAATCTTCGTCTGGCCAACGGAACCTCTTTCTCTTCTCCTATCATGTGCGGAATGGTAGCTTGCCTGTGGCAGGCCTGCCCGAGGTTGACCGCCAAAGAAGTGATCGAACTGGTGCGCAGCGTAGGCGACAGATCCGATTTTCCGGACAACATCTACGGTTATGGCATTCCGGATCTCTGGAAAGCATACCAAATGAGCAAAGAATAACGAACGGTCCGCTATTCTTCGTTGTTAGGCTATATCAAATTCGCATCTCATTATAGAAATGTGTCATTCATTTATCGTTAATTATGCCTATGGATTCTCTTTCCCTACTAGAGCTAAACGCGCTTGTCCGGCGAAGTCTGGAGCAATGCCTGCCCGATGAATATTGGATACAGGCAGAACTGAGCGATGTCCGTTCCAACACTACCGGACACTGCTATCTGGAGTTTGTGCAGAAAGACCCGCGCAGCAACAATCTCGTAGCCAAGGCACGGGGTATGATCTGGAGTAATATCTACCGCTTGCTGAAACCTTACTTTGAGGAAACTACTGGACAGTTATTTGCTTCCGGCATCAAAGTCCTGGTGAAAGTAACAGTCCAGTTTCACGAACTCTACGGTTACAGTCTGACTGTTCTCGATATCGACCCTGCCTATACGCTGGGCGATATGGCCCGCCGCCGTCGTGAGATACTCATGCAACTCGAAGAAGAAGGAGTACTGACTTTGAATAAAGAATTGGAAATGCCGGTTCTTCCTCAACGTATAGCGGTCATTTCCTCTGCCACCGCAGCCGGATACGGAGATTTCTGTCATCAGTTGCAGCACAATTCTGGCGGATTCTTTTTCTATACCGAACTGTTTCCGGCGTTGATGCAGGGCAATCAGGTGGAAGAGTCCGTATTGGCTGCATTGGATCGCATCAATGACCGGGTGAACGAGTTTGATGTAGTGGTTATCATACGAGGCGGAGGGGCGACTTCGGATTTATCCGGTTTTGATACGTACCTCTTGGCGGCCGCTTGTGCCCAGTTCCCGTTGCCCGTCATCACCGGTATCGGTCACGAGCGGGACGATACGGTGCTCGACTCTGTGGCACATACCCGGGTGAAGACTCCGACGGCTGCTGCCGAACTTCTGATTCACCGGATCACCGAATCGGCAGATCATCTGGAAGAGTTATCCGCCCGTCTGCAACAAGGGGCGTATGCCCTGCTCGAACAGGAAGGACGGAGGCTGGAAATGATTCAGACCCGCATCCCGAACCTTGTTCACCGAAAACTTACAGATGCCCGCTTTGCCTTGCTGGCAGCCGGAAAAGACTTGGCGCAAGCCACTCAGACCCTGTTGTCCCGTCATCGTCACCGACTGGAACTTTTGCGGCAACGTGTGGCGGATGCTTCTCCCGACAAACTGCTGAGTCGTGGATATAGCATCACGCTGAAAGACGGAAAAGCGGTCACGGATGCCGCTTCGCTGAACCCCGGAGACCAGTTAGTGACCCGTCTGGCTAAGGGAAGTTTCACTTCCGAAGTCCGGCTCGATGAGCATTATTATTCATCTTAAATACAATAAATATGGCAGCTAAAAAAGAAACATACTCTCAGGCAATGGAGCGTCTTGAGAAGATAGTCCGTCAGATAGACAACAACGAACTGGATATCGACACTTTGAGCGAAAAAATAAAAGAAGCCAATGAAATTATTGCCTTTTGCACCGAGAAACTGACAAAAGCGGATCGGGAAGTCGAAAAATTGTTGCAAGAAAGGCGGCAGTCTGAATAATAAAAGTTATTTTTGCGAATCAAAGCGTAAAATAAACTAATACATAACGATATGAAAGAAATAGACTGGGCGAATCTGTCGTTCGGATACATGAAGACAGATTACAATGTGAGAATCAATTTCCGTAACGGCGCATGGGGCGAACTGGAAGTCAGCAGTGATGAACATCTCAATCTGCACATGGCAGCTACTTGTCTGCACTATGGTCAGGAAGCTTTTGAAGGTTTGAAGGCTTTCCGCGGCAAAGACGGTAAAGTACGTATCTTCCGTCTGGAAGAAAATGCGGCACGTCTGCAATCTACTTGTCAGGGCATTCTGATGGCCGAACTGCCGACCGAACGTTTCAAGGAAGCGATTCTGAAAGTTGTAAAGCTGAACGAACGTTTCATTCCGCCTTATGAAACCGGTGCTTCTCTATACATTCGTCCGTTACTGATCGGAACAAGTGCCCAGGTAGGCGTACATCCTGCCGAAGAATATATGTTCGTGGTATTTGTAACTCCGGTAGGGCCTTACTTCAAAGGTGGTTTCTCTACCAATCCGTATGTGATTATCCGCGAGTTCGACCGTGCCGCTCCTCATGGAACTGGTATCTACAAGGTAGGCGGTAACTATGCGGCCAGTCTGCGTGCCAACAAGAAAGCGCACGATCTGGGCTATTCCTGCGAGTTCTATCTGGATGCAAAAGAAAAGAAATATATCGACGAGTGCGGCGCAGCCAACTTCTTCGGAATTAAAGATAATACGTACATTACTCCGAAGTCATCTTCTATCCTGCCTTCGATCACCAACAAGAGTCTGATGCAGCTGGCAGAAGACATGGGCATCAAGGTAGAACGACGCCCGATACCGGAAGAAGAACTGGAAACGTTCGAAGAAGCGGGTGCTTGCGGTACAGCTGCGGTAATCAGTCCGATTCAGCGTATCGATGACCTGGAGAACGGAAAATCATACGTTATCTCTAAAGACGGCAAGCCGGGACCGATCTGCACGAAACTGTATAATAAGTTGCGTGGCATTCAGTACGGTGACGAACCGGATACACATGGTTGGGTGACGATTGTAGAATAATTGATCTTTAAGTATAATCTCTTTTAATTGCGTAATTACTATGTTAAAACAAAATTCAGAGTTGCGTGCTCAGGCACGTGAAGCCCTTCGGGGTAAGTGGCCTATGGCAGCCGTTGCTGCTCTTATTTATTCGGCTATCGCCGGTGGTTTGTCTTCCATTCCTTTTATTGGATGGATCGGTTCTTTGTTGGTCGGACTGCCTGTTGCATACGGTTTTGCTATTTTGATGCTGGCTGTATTCAGAGGAGCGGAAGAAGTTGATTTGGGAGTGCTGTTTGCTGGATTTCAGGAATATAGTCGTATCTTGACTACTAAACTGCTGCAGGCTGTTTATACTTTCCTGTGGTCATTACTGTTGCTGATTCCGGGTATCATTAAGCATTATTCTTATGCGATGACGGACTATATTCTGAAAGACGAACCTGAATTGTGTAACAATGCTGCCATTGAAAGAAGTATGGCAATGATGGAAGGCAACAAGATGAAATTGTTCCTGCTTGATTTGAGCTTCATCGGTTGGGCTATCCTTTGCCTCTTTACTTTCGGTATCGGATTCTTCGTTTTGCAACCCTACGTGCAAGTATCTCACGCTGCTTTCTATGAAGATTTGAAAGCTCAGCAAGGCGGTATTAATATCAATGTAGAAGTAACTGTAGAAAGCTAATAAGCGAATAAATATCATTCTATAGAATGGAGTACGGAGCAATCTGTACTCCATTTATTTTTGTAGTTTACGCCAAAAGTAAGTACCTTTGCGTTCTAATCAGTAATGAGATGGGAAAGAATAAATTAGAGAAGTTTGCCGATATGGCGAGTTACCCGCACGTGTTCGAATATCCTTATTCGGCGGTGGATAATGTGCCTTTTGACATGAAGGGAAAATGGCATCAGGAGTTTTTCGGAAATGATCATCCGATTGTGCTCGAACTGGGCTGCGGACGGGGTGAATATACCGTCGGACTGGGCCGGATGTTTCCCGATAAGAACTTTATAGCAGTTGATATCAAAGGCTCCAGAATGTGGACAGGCGCCACGGAGTCCTTGCAGGCAGGAATGAAGAATGTCGCTTTCCTGCGTACAAATATCGAAATCATCGAACGTTTTTTTGCAGCAGGTGAAGTCAGCGAAATCTGGCTGACCTTCTCCGATCCGCAGATGAAAAAGGCTACCAAGCGGCTGACCTCCACTTACTTCATGGAGCGCTACCGTAAATTCCTGAAACCGGATGGAATCATCCATCTGAAAACCGACAGTAACTTTATGTTCACTTATACAAAGTACATGATAGAAGCCAATCAGCTTCCTGTCGAGTTTATCACCGAAGATTTGTATCATTCGGATTTGGTAGACGATATTCTGAGTATTAAGACTTATTATGAACAACAGTGGCTCGATCGTGGTTTAAATATCAAATATATCAAGTTCCGTCTTCCGCAAGAGGGAGTTTTGCAGGAACCGGATGTGGAAATTGAACTTGATCCGTACCGTAGCTACAACCGTAGCAAGCGGAGCGGACTGCAAACGAGCAAATGATAAGTAATAAGTGACAAGTAATAAGTAACAAGTAATAATAGTAATTGGGTGGAACTATCAATTTTCCACTCTCAATTCTGAACTAATTATGACTCTTTATCCGAAATTAATATTGGATGCGCTGGCAACGGTGCGTTATCCCGGTACGGGAAAGAATTTGCTGGAAGCGGAGATGGTCGCCGATAATCTCCGCATTGATGGCATGGCGGTTAGCTTTTCATTGATATTTGAAAAACCGACCGATCCGTTCATGAAATCAATGCTGAAGGCTGCTGAAACAGCTATCCATACATATGTATCACCGGATGTGCAGGTAACTATTACAACGGAAAGCAAGCAGGCAGCCCGTCCGGAAGTGGGCAAACTGCTTCCGCAAGTAAAGAATATAATCGGTATCTCTTCCGGTAAGGGAGGGGTAGGCAAATCTACCGTATCCGCAAATCTGGCGGTGGCTTTGGCTAAGTTGGGCTACAAGGTCGGTTTGCTTGATGCTGACATTTTCGGTCCTTCCATGCCGAAGATGTTCCAGGTGGAAGATGCCCGTCCGTATGCGGAAAAAATCAATGGACGTGACTTGATTATTCCGGTAGAGAAATACGGTGTAAAACTGCTTTCTATCGGTTTCTTCGTTGATCCGGATCAGGCTACACTTTGGCGTGGCGGTATGGCGAGCAACGCATTGAAGCAGCTGATTGGCGATGCCGATTGGGGGGATCTTGATTATTTCCTGATTGACCTTCCTCCCGGCACAAGTGACATTCATCTGACTGTTGTCCAGACGTTGGCAATGACGGGGGCAATTGTTGTTAGTACTCCGCAGGCGGTAGCGCTGGCGGATGCCCGCAAGGGAATCAATATGTTTACGAATGATAAAGTGAATGTGCCTATTTTAGGACTAGTTGAGAATATGGCTTGGTTTACGCCTGCCGAACTGCCGGAGAATAAGTACTATATCTTTGGTAAGGAAGGAGCCAAGAAACTGGCGGAAGAAATGAATGTGCCTCTGCTAGGTCAGATTCCTATTGTACAAAGTATCTGCGAAGGTGGGGACAATGGTACTCCGGTGGCGCTGGATGAAGATACGGTAACCGGTCGCGCTTTCTTGTCATTGGCTGCCAGCGTAGTTCGTCAGGTAGATCGCCGGAATGTGGAGATGGCTCCGACTAAGATTGTAGAGATGCATTAATAAGTGCTCTTATTCTATTTATTCTAAACACAAAAGAGGCTGGTTTAAACCAGCCTCTTTTGTGTTGTTTATCGTAGTCTAAACATGATAGGGATAGTATATTTCACGGAAACAGGTACTCCATTATTTTCTCCCGGTTCCCATTTGGGCATATTGCTGATGATGCGGAGAGCTTCTGCATCCAGCGTTGGAGAGACACTGCGTACCACTCGTGCATCTGTTATCTGACCATCTTTTCTCACAATGAAAGTCACAATGACTCTTCCTTCTTCTTTTTGTTTGGCTGCGTTTTTCCAATACGTAATGTGCTGTTTCAGATACTGATCCAGTTCTCCTTGTTCTTTGGGAAACCTCGGCATCTTTTGTGCAGTCATAAAGACCTTGTCGGTAGTACTGTCAGGTTGTTGTTCTCCTGTTGCTTTGGTGGTAGCTGCAGGGGTTGGGTGAAAATTAATTGGAAGGGTAAACTTTACGTTGACCACTTTTCCATCTTTTTTTCCCGGTGTCCAGGTTGGCATAGCTGTGATGGCTTGAATAGCTTGTTTATCCAGTTCCGGATGTAAACTGCGGACTACGGCTACACTGGTGATTTCTCCTTTTTTGCTGATGACAAATTGAGTAATCACACGTCCTGCTATACCAAGTTTCTGCACTTCTTCCGGGTATTGAATGTTTTCTCCCAGATATTTGAATAAGGCTTGGGTGCCTCCGGGAAACTTAGGCATTTCGTCTACTGCTTCATAGATTGTTTCATCTTTATCTTTGTTGTTATCGTTAATGATTAACGAATCAACATTTGAAGTGAACGCTTCCGTTGGTTGCACTTTAGCTTCCGCATAATGGCAGAAACCGAGACTGAACGCGATTAGTGCTAAGAGGAAAGGACGTTTCGTTCCGTTCGCTCTTGATAGTTGTTGGTGTTTCATTTTGTTGTATGCTTTTTAGTTAATTGTTACTCTTTGATTAGATGATCTTACTTTTCCAATGCTTTCATCAATTGTTCTTTCATGGTGTCCACTCCGGGGAATCCGGTTTGTTTATAAGTGATGTTTCCTTCTTTGTCAATAACAAAGTAAGTAGGAACGCCCCGGATACTGAACTTCTCACGCAGATAGCTCCACTGTTCATCCGTCACACGGAAATGTTCTCCGTGAATGTCAGGAATCATGTTTTTCCAGGTTCCCAGTGGAGACGTTTCACCTGTGATGTAAAGGTAGATAATGTCTTTGTCTTTCAGTTCTTCTTTCATCGGGAGAATCTGTTTGTTGGCAGACCGGCATGGACCACACCATGTTGCCCAAAAATCAACTAACAGCGTATGTCCCCGGAATTTGGAGATAATGGAGGGGAATAAATCTTCATTCGAAACTTCTCCTGTCTCATTAACGGTGAATCCTGTTTTCTTCTTGTTGATTTCTATTTGTTTCAGCAGGTCGTTGTTCATAGCCAGAGCCATGTCGTTGTATGCTGCGGGCATCGTTGACAGTTCTGCCTTTTGCTTATCGTTAAGTGGATTGAGATCTCTCATGGAGACTCCAATCATCTGTGCCTTCAGATTTTGTATTAAGTAACTGGCAGCTGTATGATTGCTCAGACTCTTAAGAATCTTATCATCTATACCTATACGGCGTATGATGTCAAACAGTATCGGGTATCTGCTGTTGTAACAGGCTTTAGGTGAAAGGATATACGTGAAGTCCTGAAGACTTTCATAATATCCTTGCGGAATATCAATCTTAGTCTCGGCATAGTATTTATTTGCTTTTTCTCCTTCCAGCCCATTCGTCATGATATGAGCTAATTTCAAGTTCCTTTCAGTTTCGATAATCTTTAGTGCGGCAGACAATTCGAGGTCTGTATTAATAATCTCCTTATATGCAGGGCTTCCTTTCGACTGTGTGATTTGTTTTCTGAACTCAGGGAGTCGGGCAAGTATTTGAGCTTTATATTCTTCAGCTGTTTTACCATTCAGCTTTTTAATCTGTTGTTGGTATTCTTCATAACTATTACCTTCAGTGAAACTGAAACTCATAGGATGATCAGCCAGTTCTTGCTGTACTCCGGCTAAATAACCTCCGTAATAGATTTCTTTTCCGTATGGCTTTTCTGCTTGGCGGAGATGTGACTGCTTGCGGGCATTTTCGCGAAGATTGATAACGACCGAAGTGGTTTCTCCCGGTGCTAATAAGTAGCTGACAGCTCCAAAAGGAAACCTGATCATGCATGGGGTGACCATGAAGACATTCATCTCATGATAAAACGTTCCGTCATCCTGGATGCGGATTTTTCCTTCCTGAGCTTCGTCTCTTATTACATCTTGAAAATAAAGACTGCCTTTGTTGGGCATCCCTTTTTGGTAGTCAAGGATTCTTCCTTTGAGAATTGCTTTGGCGTATTTAACGACTGGTTCGGGCAGCGTCGTTTTATGGTCTGCTTTGGTGACTGTAACGTCTTTAGGCAGTTTGAACTTGCTGAATGTTTTCTTGTCCAGCTGTATGCCCCATATCTTATATGCTCCCTCAAAGTCTCCTTCAGAGAAATCCAGGCAAGTCACGTTTTGAGGAATGGGTGGGAAAGTTAATTGGAATTCGGCTTCGCCGGATTCGGGCATCCAGAACTCTTTGTCCAGTGTAATGCCGATTCCCTTCCGGACAGGGTATAGGTTGCCATTGTTGTCTTTCAGTACACTGCCGGTTGCGATCTTTATCCAGTATTTGGGCCGATAGAAAGCTTTGATATACACAGTGGTGACTGTGTCACTCATGACAATTTTGTCTATCTCTATACTTGAGGAACTCTGAGCTAAAAAGGGAGGACGTTCTACGATTCTGTCTTTAGCTTGTGTCATACAAAGTATGCTTAGCAGCAAACTTATCATTAATGCGAATCTTTTCATACGATTAGGCTTTTATCTCCAACAAATGTAATCATATTATTGTAATTATCTATGCGAAAACAGAAAAAGGAGCAGAATCGTTTACGATTGCTCCTTTTTTCTGTTATTTACTTGTTAGGGGAATAATGATATTTTCGGTTTTGCTTATTGAAGTCGGAATGTAATAGGGAATGTATATTCTACGGCAACGGCTTGTCCGTTCTGTTTTCCCGGTTCCCACTTAGGCATACCCCGCACTACACGAATCGCTTCAGCGTCCAACCATGCCGACGCGCCTTCTAATATTTTTATATTCGACACGTTACCGTCTTTTCCGATGACAATCTGGACCAGCACTTTTCCTTGTTCCTTATTCTGCTGGGCCATAGTCGGATATTTTATATTTTTGGCTAAGTAGCGCATTAATCCCTCCTGTCCTCCGGGAAATTTAGGCATCTCGTCTACGACTTTGAAAGTTGGTTCATTATTGGGTGTGGCTTCTTTAGGACCATAGCCCACCACTACGACCTCTTCAAACTTTTCTATTGCTACTGCTTCGGGTGTTTCTGCCGGTTTTGCAGGTTCCGGACCGGACAGACGGAAAGTTACGGGAACCGTAAATCTTACGTTCACAGCTTGTCCTCTTTGCTTGCCGGGTTTCCAATTAGGCATGGCAGCAATCACTCGTTCAGCTTCCTTGTCAAGATAGGGGTCTACGCCTCGAACTGTTTTAACGTCGGAAATACTACCGTCTTTTTTGACTACGAACATCACAATCACACGTCCTTGCTTTCCATTTTCATGAGCTGTTGCCGGATATTTGATGTTCTTGGCGAGATATTCCATCAATGCTGATTGTCCACCGGGGAAGTCGGGCATTTCTTCTACAACTTCAAATACGACAGAATCATTTACAGTAGCACTTTTAACGGGTGCCGGAGGGGGAGGAGGAGCTACCTCTTTTGTTTTCTGCATTCCTTTTTTATCCTGTAATGTCGCTACTCCCGTCATTCCATCGGGAAGTTCCGGACCATTGGCGAGTTCGGTTTGCGAAACACCTTGTTCTTCCGGTGCTGCCATCATTTCTTTGGCAAATTCTTTCGTTGTACGAGCTACTACTTCGATGTTGCTGATAATCATCAACAGGGCAGCCAAGGGAAGGAACATCAGATATTTAGTCCTTCCTATTTCTTTGGTTCTTCGTTTATTCATCATTTTGATACGATTTTTAAGTGGTAAAACATTGAAACTATTAGATAAATTTGCTGCAGCCTTGTGATGTGCCAGTCCCAGCAAGTGGTACTGGTATGATTTACTATCATGTCCCGTCTCTAATACCCGGTGATCTGCCATGTATTCCAGATTACCTCTGACTTCCCGTTTCATCAGCCAGACGAAGGGATTGAACCAGCAGAAAGTACACATAATCTCGCTGACGAGTACATCTGCTGAGTGATATTGGCGGGCATGAGTCTCTTCATGCGTGATTATTTCGCTGATCTCGGATTCTGTATGCGATTCCGGATGTATGAATATCCAGTGGAAGAAGGAAAAGGGGCCTGTACCTTTCTTTAATATGTGTACACGTGATCCTTGTATCGTGCTTTTCGGGCATAGGAAATGCAATCGTATGATACTGCCCAGCTGGATCAGGAAGCGTAGGGCAAGAAGTAATACACCGGTCCAGTAGATAAATCCCAGAATTTGTGGGATTAGCTCCTGCCAGTTGGCCGTTGTTTCCTGTGGTGCCTCGATGATTTGCTCCGGAAGTATGATCGTAGCATAAAGATCTGCCATTGCCACCATCGGCTCCTGCTCCTTTATCCACTCTTGAATATTCAGTAAGGGATAGAGCAGAGAGATGCCAAAGAAGCATAACAGAGCGGTCCGTCGCCAGTGGAAGAAGGTGTCTTTATGAAAAAACAACCGATAGAAAGCGTAGAACAATGCGATGGCTACGTTTATCTTTAAGAAATAGGCAAGTTCCGGAGTCATATCGATAAAGTTTCAGTTTATTTTTCTTTTCCTTTCTCTATCAGTTCGATAATGTCCTTAAGGTCATCCGTAGATATCTTCTGGTCCTTTGCAAAGAAAGAAACCATTTCCTTATAGGAGTTCTCGAAATAGTTGCGGACAACTCCACTCATGAAGTGGCGTTTGTATTCATTTTCACGAATAGAGGGAGTATATTGGTAGGTATTCCCTATATGTTTCGATTTAACGTATCCTTTCCGTTCGAGATTTTTCACGATGGACGCAACGGTGGTATAAGGTGGTGCCGGTTGCGGAAACTTGGATACGATGTCCTTTACGAAACAGTCTTGTAACTCCCAAATGTAGATCATTACTTCTTCTTCTTGTATAGTTAACTTTTCCATGGAGATGATGTTTAATTACGATTCTTTCGCAAAGCTACGAATATTTCGTAATAAAGCAATAGCTAGTCGGTTAAATATTGTAAATGCCTGTTTGGAATGGGGTGATTTGCGGGTAAAAGCCCCTAATTCTCGTAAGCATGAAAATAATGTGGATAAACGTTATATTCATCCAAATAAGCAATCTTTAGGACATTTAGGTGAACAAAAAGCCTATCGTGGCTTTTTTATATAAAATAAATGAAATACTTTTGTAGAGTATAATAGAACGTATGTTAATAAAAGGAGAGTGCGTTTCAACACAAAGCAAAGCTTGAAAGATTCCCCGTACTCGATAATGAAGCTATTAACTATGCAGCCCGGAGGGAGGAGGGAGGCAAACTAAAAAAATGACTGATATGAAAAAAGGTTTGATTTTTGTGCTGTTTGCACTTGTTTCTATCGTTTCTTATTCTCAGATTTCCTGGAATGCTAAGGTAGGTATGAACATGAGTAATTTCACAGGAGACGCTGATACGGACATGAGAGTAGGTTTTAATGTTGGAGTGGGAATGGAATATCAGTTTACTGATATGTGGTCTATTCAGCCTTCGTTGATGTTTACTCAGAAAGGTGCAAAACTGGGTGATATCAAGGCTAATCCGATGTACCTGGAACTGCCGGTAATGGCTGCTGCAAGATTTGCTGTGGTAGACGGACAAAATGTAGTTGTAAAAGCCGGTCCGTATCTGGCATGCGGTATTGCCGGTAAATACAAGATGAATGGCGTTAAGGAAGATTTCTTTGGTGACAACAGCGGAGGTAAAAGATTTGACTTCGGACTTGGAGTGGGTGTTGCTTACGAAATCAACAGATTCTTTGTCGACCTGACCGGAGAATTTGGTTTGACTAAAGTGTATGATGCCAGTGGCTCTCCTAAGAACATCAACTTCTCTATCGGAGTAGGTTACAAATTCTAATTGAATTATATTCTCTTTATAATACCATTCATAAAGTCCTCTGCCCAATAGATGGAGCGGAGGACTTTTTCATTTCCTCCCATAAAGAAATTTCTCTTCCTATAAAGAAAAACGATGTATACTTCCGAAGAAGCACACATCGTACTAAACTCTCTCTCTTAATTGTCTCAATCGGTCATCTGTTTGGCCAGATTCTCTTTTTCTTTCAGTTCTTTATATCTCTCTATGGCGTGTTTCCGGCTCATCAGTATTTGCCAGCGGTATACCCAGCAAGTGGTGAGGAAATAAACGCCTGCTTGTATCCACAGTGCCTTGTATTCAAAGGCGACCTCGCTTAAGGTAGCTCCCATATTATTGATCTTCACAAAGCCGTTGATGCCGAATGTGGACGGGAAAATGTAAGAAACATATTTCCAGAACGGAGGAATGGCGGCTCCCGGCCACGAGATACCGGAAATAAACAGCAGCGGTACGGAAGTGAATACAAAAATCAGCATACAGGTTTCCCGGTTGCGAATGGCGATGGAGGTGGTCATTGCAAAGAAAATGCAAGCTGCCAGATAGGGGGCGACAAATAATACCAGTGAACCGGGTTGCCCGATTTGGTTGAGGCTGAATAGTCTTGGCACGATATGCAGCACGTAAAATGATACCAGTACATACACAAGGAAGTAACTTAGCCCCTTGCCAAGTACAATTCGCAACGTTCCGTTATAATGCCGGTTGATGGGGACAAGGTCTTTAAACCGGTTGTTTTCCCGGGCAGTTCCTGCTGCCAGTCCGATTCCGAGCAATAGTGTCTGCTGTATGATCAGTACCAATACGGCAGGAATCAGGAAAGCGGCAAAACCGGCTGTAGGATTAAAGATGGAAATCTCTTCATATTCTATCGGATAACCGGTGATTTCGTCCTGTCGCCCGGTCGTGTTCCCGCTACGCGCGATCTTTATATCTTTATTCATATCCAATGATACGGCCGTATTGGCGATCAGCATGGATTTATAGTACAGCAATCCGCTCATGTCGCAATAGATACTGACTTGCGTCTGTTTCCCTTTGGCGATGTTGTCGCTGAAATCAGATGGTATATAGATGATGCCGTATGCAAGCCGGTTCTTCAGCATTTGCTTGGCTTCTTCCATATCGGCACAATAGGCAACAATCTGAATGTCCGGTGTGGCATCCACTTTCCGGAGATATTCGCGGCTCAGGGATGAATGAGAGTCATCGACTACAACGGCCGGAACTTCTCGTACCACTTCATTGTCATAGATAAAGCTGTACAGTAACGGATAGCCCAGTGGGACGAGGATAAAGAAAATCAGTACCCCCTGGTCGCGGAAAGTTGTCTGAAACTCGCGCTTCCAGATATAAAACAGGTCGTTGATGCCTTGGGCTATCTTGTCTTTAAATTTTATATCTTTCATCAGGGTATGTATTTATAGTAAACCAATGCTTCTTTCAAGCGGTGAACCACAAAGAAGGGAAGCATCATGAATATTAATAATGCCATATAGTTGGACCATGAGTAAGCCATGCTGTATCCGTTGAGCGCCTGATCTACATAAATCAGGAAATAATGACGTAACGGAAACAGGTTGCTCAAGGCCTGCAAAACAGGATTCATTGCCATCACCGGAAAAGAAAAACCGGAGATGGAGAATGAAATCACTCCCCACAAGGAGGCAAAACTTAATCCGAGGCGGAGTGTAGGCAGTGTACCTATCATGACGATGCCGCAACACTGGGATGCCAATACAAGGCAGAGCGTGGCGAATATCATCGGGAAGATGCCACTGTTGCAGGGGAAATGCAGAAAACCATACAGGTATACATTATAGAATATCCCCATTATGAAAAAGACCACCGTATGCGGAAGCAGTTTGCCTGCCAAAGCAATGTAAATGGAATTGTTACTCATTCGCAACCATTCACGGGCAGTGCGGTCTTTGATTTCTACACCGATAGAATAAACGGTGACCATGAAGATGAGCAGCATGAGTACTCCCGGTATCAGTGTATTGCACAGGTATACCGAATAGTTCAGCCACGGATTGTTCAGTGGATGCGTGTCGATCACGATCGGTTGCAGGAAACCCATTGCCTGATCTTCCGTAGCCCCTTTGGCGTACAGTACGCTCCTTGCCGCAGAGCCGGCGGTGAGTTCTCCCATCATTTTCATGTCTCTGAATAGTAAAGAACCTGCAATCAGATAGGAGTAATTGGTGTAGAAAGAGATTTTGGGCTGCCGTTGGCTTTGTGCCTCTGCCGACAAGCCTTTCGGGATATAGAAGAAACCGTAGATCTTGCCTTCCTGCACAGCGATACGCGCGTCCGTCACATTGCTGTAATGAGCTACGACACCTGTTTGCGAGAAAGCATCCAGATTGCGGACAATGTTGCGTGAAGTAGATGAGTCATCCATGTCTACCACGCCCGCCGGAAGATTCTGCGGAAGTCCCGAATCCATCAGGGTTGTGAAAAATAGGTAGCAGAATAATGGAGCGATGACCATGCAAAAGAGATAGAGCGGGCGTGATACTAACCGCCTGCACTCCCTCTGCATGACTTGCCATAAGGCTACATATTTCTTCTTTCTCTCTTTCATGATTATTTATTAATGATAACGGACATACCCGGACGAAGATTCTCCACTTTTTCCATCGGAGAAGCTTTTACCTCAAATGTCTTCAAGTCGAACTGGCCGGTAGTCTTGGTTGCCTTCCAGGCAGCGTAAGTACCTAAGTCTTTCAGATAGTATACTTTGAGTTTGACTGTTTTATTATCCAGCGCGGGAACAACAGCTTCAAATTCTGCTCCCATAGTCAGGTTTTTGAGCAAGTCTTCGCGTACATTGAAAGTCACCCACATGTCATTGAGCTCGGCTATGTTCATGATAGGAGCACCTGTGCCTACCAGTTCGCCTACTTTCGGGAAAATCTCGGAAACTTCTCCGGCAGCCGGAGCAATCAGATAGGTTTCCTTAATGTAAGATTCTACTTCGGCAACAGCTCCTTTGGCACGGTTCACCAGCGCTTCGGCAGCCATCTTGTCTTCACGTTCCGCACCGTTCTTTGCCATAGTATATTGTGCTTTGGCAGCTTTCTCGGTAGCGATGGCAGCGTCACGTTGTGCGGTAACCTCGTCCAGCTTTTGTGCGGGCATCACTCCTTGTTCATACAGGTTCTTGACTCTCTTATATGATTTTTCGGCAATCGTAACACCTGCCTGAGCTTTCTGCCACATTTCATAGGCTGCCTGAATCTGTTCCTCACGTGCACCTTTGATTGCTTTTTCGTTTTGTGCCTGAGCGGCAGCTTCGGCGGCACGTGCCTGTTCCATTTTAGCCACTACATCGGGGGCTTCCAGAATAGCCAGTGTATCTCCGGCATTTACGCTTTGTCCTTCTTTCACACGAAATTCCAGTATACGTCCCGGAACTTTGCTTGAAACGCGGTATTCGGTAACTTCAGCCTGCCCCTGAATAATCTCAGGACCTTTGCGGAGCATGAAAAAGCCAACGACTGCAACGATTGCAATAACTCCCAGTAAAGTAAGAAATGCAAGCAGCATATTGCTGTTTTGTGATTTTATAGGTGCCATATTATTGATGAATTTTAAATTACGAATAATAAATTGATTGAATACCTCAGTCTTTAATTGTCAATTGTCCATTGTCCATTATTTCAGCGTTCCCAAAGACTTCTTCAGATAAATCTCCGTCAGCTTCACGTCGATTTGTGCGTCAATCTTTTCCGATTGGGCGGACAGCCATGCCGTTTGTGCTTCCAGGACATTGCTGGTGGCAATGACCCCTTCTTTGAAGCCTAACGTGGCATAACGGAGATTTTCGTCAGCCTTTTCCATATTCTTGGTTGCCATTACCAGTTTTTTACTGGCTTCCTTTACTTTAAAAGCGGACTGGTTGACTTGCAATTCGATCTTTTCTCTCGCATCCTGAAGCTGATATTGTGCGATTCGTGCTTCTGCCTTGGCGGCTTTGGTCTTGTAAATGCCTTCCCCCCAATGCCAGATAGGTATCTGTACCATAACGCCCACATTCCACATTCCTTTGAATTTGTTCTCAAAGCTGTTGAATACGGAAGGATTGGTCACCATATAATTTCCCATCAACGCAATGGACGGAAGATGTTCGGCGCGGGTAACATTTATTTTCTGTTTATAAATCTGAGTAGCCAGTTCAAGGCTGCGTATCTCTGGACGGTTGGCGTAAGCGGTGGACATGTCGAAGTGGGTCTCCGGTGTGAGCAGTGGAATGTCCTCCATATTTTCGTCTGCCAACGTGATAGGAGAGCTGAGATCAATGCCACATAGTTGACACAACAACATTCGGGCCAGGCTTAATCCGTCTTCCACTTTAGTCAGTGTCATTTCCGCTTCGTTGACTTTCACACGCACGGACAAACCGTCGGCTTTTGTGGCAACTCCTTCGGCAATCATCTTTTCCACATCGCTGTCCAGCTGCTGCAAAAGTTTGAGATAGCCTTCGGCCAGTTTTTTCTTGTTCACTAAGGATATGACTTGCCAGTAAGCCTGGTCAGTGCTCATGATAACCTCCTGCATGCCTCCTTGATGTTGCTGTTGCGCTAACTCTTCGGCATACTTTGTGATTTTGTTATATGCACGGATTTTGCCGCCCATGTATAATGGCTGTGTCAGCGTGATGGCACCTGCATATACATTTCTTGTATCTGTGCGGAGCGCATCCACCAGTGAATTTCCTGCCTGGTCGAGGGCGGGCAAGGCAGCTCCTAACTTTTCACTTAAAGAAGCGATAAGCGGTCTCAACTCTGGGTGTGCGGTAGCAATCTCTGTGGCCGTCTGTTGTATCGGACCGGCCAGATTGGTCCCCAATCCCGAAAGCGCCGCTTTCTGGTCATTGTTCAATAATGAAAATTCTTTTTGATTTCTCATGTAAGTTCCCGTAGCCGAGAAACTGGGCAGGTAGTTGGTAAATGCAGCTTTGTGCTGATAATGAGCGGCATTTATTTTTTCATTGCTTATCAACAGATCTTTGTTGTTGGCAAGAGCTAATGCGCGGCAACTATCTAGGCTTAGGAAGCTTTGCGCTTTTACTATAAAAGTCAGGCTCAACAGAATTGTCAGAAGAAATAGTTTTTTCATCGCATCTTACATATTAATAAGGTGATACTTCTTTTTTAAATAACCCCGTTATCATATAAATTGTTTATTGAGATAGTTCATTTTTTTATACTTGTTGACTTAAACAATAATTGCATAAACAACGATGCAAATGTATGTGCTTTCTGTGAAAACGCAAAATGAATTAGCTTTTTTTAAATGCTTCTCTTTGGAAAATATGCTATACTTGCATTTTGAAACATGATAAACATACTATAATGTTATTAAATCTGACAGAAGAACAAATCGCTCAACTCGCTCCGGACGCTGCGTCTGTCAAAGCAGGAAAAGGGCTGGCGAACCGGACTAAGTGGGTACTTCTGGAGCATAGTGACCGCGCCATCTGGGGACACTGCCAAGGAAGTGGAAAAACGCCTTATCAAACAGTCGTTGATACAAAGAATATTGCATTCAAATGTTCTTGTCCCAGCCGTAAGTTTCCGTGTAAACATGGGGTGGGGCTTTTATTTATGTATGCTTCCCATGCTGATCTTTTTAAGGAAGCGGAGGAACCGGACTGGGTAACGGCATGGCTCTCCAAACGTGAAGAGAAGGCGGAGAAGAAAGAACGGAAAGAGAAATCGGAAACTCCGGTGGATGAAGCGGCACAGGCCAAGAGGCAGGCCGTGCGCCATCAGAAGGTATTGGCCGGAATGGATGATCTTCAGATCTGGATGAAAGACTTGCTCCGCAACGGGCTGCTGAATATCCCGGAAAGAGCACATACACTATTTGAACCCATATCCCGCAGGATGATTGATGCGCAGGCCGGCGGATTGGCGGGCAGGTTACGATCGCTACAGGAAATCAATTACTATACAGACAGTTGGAAATATGAGCTTACCGACAAATTGAGTAAACTGT
This sequence comes from Bacteroides sp. MSK.20.82, assembly GCF_019052485.1. NCBI lineage: Bacteria > Pseudomonadati > Bacteroidota > Bacteroidia > Bacteroidales > Bacteroidaceae > Bacteroides > Bacteroides sp. MSK.20.82. Next base: position 10,645 of record NZ_JAHQUN010000019.1, on the reverse strand, counting down.
ATCTTCTGACAGAAAGTTATAAGAATCTGGATTCTCTTTCTGCTGAGTGGCAAACGGAAATCCGTACTCAGGTAGGATATCCGCAGGCGAAGGAAGAAGTGATGTCCGGCGTACCGGTGGCAGACCAATGGATCGTTTTGCATACCAGAAGCCGGAAGATAAATGAGCTGCGGACAGAAACTTTCTGGTTGTACGGGAAGTCCAGTCACCGTATGGCCCTCTATTTAAACTTTCTGGCTCCCGGAGCGTTGCCGGAATTTAATCTGGTTCCCGGTGGTGTCTATGAAGGAGAGTTGTATTTTTATCAGGGTGTTGGTGCCTTGCGTGCCCTGCCCAAAAACATGAAATGGCTGGATAGTACCTTCCTGCCTTCATTGTGTGCCGATATACCGGTTGCCATGCAATCTTACAGAGCAGTTATACAGACTCATCCGTTTGCGGAGGAAGTTCCTCTCTTGGTGGACAATGTCAGGCTGGTAACAAGCGGAAATACGCACTATCTGCAGGATGCCGGAGGTATGGCCGTTCCGGTGCATATCGAAGAGACTGCACGTGTTGACATACTGGCTATAACAGGCGGAAAACCCTTCTCGGCTTTTTTGCTGGCAGACGCCGTTTCCTGTGAATTGAAAACAATCTGGTATCAATCTGAATTTTATTTTTGGAAAGATGAACTTAACTGATCATATCATCAATGTGGCATTGCTTGGCACTGCCACCCGTGAACTGATAACGACTGATTTTCCGGAAGAGTTGCAAGAAACTCTCCGCGACATTCAGGTGAAAGCAGAGGATGCGGAAGCTCTCTTCTATCAGCAGTCCGCTTTGGGCTTTGCCTTTGCACGTGCCGGAGTGGAAGCGCAATCCATTGCAGGAGTTGTCAATGTGACAGAAGCTCCGGAAGAAGACAAACCTTACTTCCTCCGTGAAGTGGGAGAGTTGCTTACTTCCCTGTATCTCAATAAAAATCAGTCTCTTTTGCTGTATGCTTACCGGAAAGCTGCCGACAAAGGAAAATTGATCCCTCCTGCCTATCTGCAAACTTTATTGCGAAGAGCTTTTGACCGGAATAATCCCTACAGGTATGAGGAACAGCACTGGCTGTCTCTGCTGACAGGGCAAAGAGGACGTTGGCTTCTTCCGCAAATGGGATTTCCCGTATGGGGAGAATCCGGTAATGAAACTTGGGAAACCGCCTCTCACGAAGAACGGAAACGAATGTTGTCCAATCTGCGGAAAAATAGTCCGGAGCAGGGGCTTGCCTTATTGCAGACCGAACTGAAGAATGAGTCGGCTGCCCATCGGGATGAACTGATTCAGTGTTTGCGGTGGGGGTTGAGTAAATCAGACGAAGCATTCCTGCAAGAGATCGTGGCGACCGACCGGAGCAGTAATGTCAAAGAAACGGCCCGGCGATTATTGTGTAGTCTGCCGGACTCCGAACTGGTGAAAATATACGAAGAATTATTGCGGGGGAAATTACATTTCAATTTCCTTTTGGGATGGTCGTATGATAAGATTGAATTTACCCCTGAAATGAAGAAATTGGGACTTGAAGAAGTGAGTTCCAATAAAAACGAGAAGGATGATCGTTTCTTGTTACGCCAGTTGGCGGAACGTGTTCCATTAAGTTTCTGGAGTGAGTTTTATGACTGTGCGCCGGAGAAGGCTGCCGGCAAACTGGCGAAGAACCCTCCTTTTCAGAAACTGTTCGACCTGTCGAAACCAATCCTGAATTTCAGCGACTCCGGTTGGGCATATCATACCTTGAAGGAGAATGCGGATGAAAAAATGGCGGACGCGTTGATGGGTTTATTGCCTTCCTTCCAACGGGAGGAAATAGCTTTTCAGTCGGACAGAGGCGGCTATATTCCGGATAGCTGGTTCAACGAAGACGGCATCGGATGGGGAATGAAATTCTCCACCCGTGTATTCCAGCGGATGCTTCGGAATAATTACTATCTTCCTAAGGAGACAGCCGAACAACTGGCATTATATTTCCCGTCCGAGATGAGAAAACCCATCGAACAGACAGCGCTTGCAACGGCCGCACAGGAGAATAATACCTCCACTCGTTTTTGCCGGTTGATGATGGAATACATGGATTTGAAGCAGAGAATAGATACCTTATTAAATAATGACTAATAAAAACAGAAAGAAGATATGAGCACTTTATTAAGACAACATGCTGAACAGCAATTTGCAGAAGAACTTCACGAGTTGAAACAGAATGAAACAAATCCCGTTCCGGAGAATTGGGAGATGTCTCCGCAGTCAGTGGTTACCTACCTGATGGGCGGTAAATTGAAAAACGGGTTTGAAGTTTCTCCTAAATATATAGGTAACCGTCGTCTGATGGAAATAGCTGTGGCAACCCTTGTCACCGACCGTGCGCTGCTGCTTTACGGACTGCCCGGAACTGCGAAAAGCTGGGTGAGCGAGCATATTGCCGCTGCTATTTCCGGTGATTCCACTTTGATAGTGCAGGGTACGGCCGGCACCGGTGAAGAAGCGATCCGTTACGGATGGAACTATGCCCGTTTGCTGGCGGAAGGTCCGAGTGTGGGGGCATTGGTGCAAACTCCGGTAATGAAAGCTATGCAGGAAGGTAAGATAGGCCGTATTGAGGAGCTGACACGCATCGGTTCCGATGTGCAGGATACACTGATCACCATTCTTTCTGAAAAGACATTGCCCATCCCGGAGCTGAATACAGAAGTACAGGCAATCCGCGGTTTCAATATCATCGCTACTGCTAATAATCGGGATAAGGGGGTCAATGATCTGTCAAGCGCCTTGAAGCGCCGTTTCAATACGGTCATTCTTCCCTTGCCGGATTCTATTGATGAAGAAATAGATATTGTTCGCCGACGGGTAGAGAGCTTTGAGAAAGTAATGCAGCTCCCGGCTGAAAAGCCTGCTCTGGAGGAGATTCGCCGTGTCGTTACTATCTTCCGTGAACTTCGTCAGGGTGCTACTGCCGACGGTAAGACGAAATTGAAGACTCCGAGCGGAACGCTTAGCACGGCAGAGGCTATTTCGGTGGTAAACAACGGACTGGCGATGGCAGGTTATTTCGGTGACGGAGAAATTCATGCTGAAGATCTCGTATCCGGTATTTTGGGTGCAGTGGTCAAAGACCCCGTACAGGATAAAGTCGTTTGGCAGGAATATATGGAAACGGTCGTGAAGAATCGGGACGGCTGGAAAGATATTTACCGTGCTTCAAGGGATATGATTTAAAAAGAAAGGAAGAAATGGCTATTCATTTACTAGGCATCAGGCATCACGGTCCCGGCTCGTGCCGCAATGTGCTGAACTACTTGCAGGAACTGCAACCGGATCTGATTCTGGTAGAAGGTCCGGCAGAAGCTGAAGCGCTGCTGCCCTGTGTGGAAAATCCGCAGATGACGCCTCCGGTAGCTTTGCTGGCATACCAGCCGGACGAGCCTCAGAATGCAGTGTTCTACCCTTTTGCGGAGTTCTCGCCCGAGTGGCAGGCGATGCGTTATGCCGTACAGAACCGGATACCTTTCCGCTTTTTCGACTTGCCCCTGATCTATTCGCTGGCTCTTCGGGCACAAAAGACCTCTGAACAGGAGACGGAAACGACCGCTGAAGTCGCAGAAGCCGGCGACCCGTTCGACTGGCTGGCTCATGCCGCAGGATTTACCGATGGTGAATCCTGGTGGGAAACTATGATTGAACACCGGCAAGAACCTGCCGATATTTTTCAGGCGGTACAAGAGGCTGTGACTGCTCTTCGGGAAGAACTTCCGGGGCACACCTCTCCGCGTGACCTGATACGTGAAGCGTGGATGCGTAAAATGATACGTGCGGCACAGAAGGAGAATTTCGAACGTATTGTCGTCGTCTGTGGTGCATGGCATGTACCCGCACTGGACGATATGCCCAAAGTAAAGGACGATAATGAACTACTGAAGGGACTTCCCAAAGTAAAGGTAGAATGTACATGGATTCCGTGGACGTATGACCGGCTTGCTTTCCGCAGCGGGTACGGTGCGGGAATCGAATCTCCGGGCTGGTATCATTATCTCTGGCATCATCCGGAGGATGATGGCACGCTTTGGGTGAGCCGGATCGCCTCCCTGTTGCGGCAGAAGAATATGGATATCTCGGTAGCCCATGTTATTGAAACCGTCCGTCTGGCACAGGTGACGGCTGCTTTGAGAGATCTGCCTTATCCTTCTCTGAATGAATATAACGAAGCTGTCACTACGGTGATGGGCTTCGGAGATGATATTTTGTTGCAGATTATCAAAGAAGAACTGATCATCAGCAACCGCTTGGGAAGTGTACCTGATGACGTTCCCAAAGTGCCTCTGCTGGTAGACGTGGAGAAAATACAAAAACGTCTGCGTGTTCCGTTCACCGCCGAGATCAAAGAACTGATATTAGACCTCCGCAAGCCGAATGATCTGGAGCGAAGTATCTTCTTCCATCGCCTGCAACTGCTGGGCATTGACTGGACTATCCTCGGACGGATAGACGGGAAAGGTACTTTCAAGGAAAAATGGACCTTGTATCACAAACCGGAACAAATCATCCAAATCATTGAACGGGCTATCTGGGGAAACACGGTGATGGAAGCTACGCAGAAATATCTGTTGAAACAGATGGCGGAGATTCAGCATATCCCGGAACTGACAGCTTTGTTGAGTACGGTCCTCCCTGCCGATCTTCCGGCGCTGGTGGAAGCGATGACCGTACAGTTGGACCGTCTTTCGGCTGCTTCTACCGATATTCTGGAAATGATGGAGGCGGTCCCCGATCTGGTGAATATCGTCCGTTACGGAAACGTGCGTGACCTTGATTTCTCGAAGGTCGGTGATATGCTCGAAGCCATGATTGCCCGTATTCTTGCGGGTGGTGTATTGGTGTGTATCAATATTGATGAAGAGGCTGCCGGTGATCTTCTGAATAAATTGGTTGCCACGGACTATGCGCTCTCCATTCTGAATCGGGAAGAACTGAACCTGATGTGGCGCAATTTCATCGGTCAGGTACGTTCTTCTGCCAATGTGCATCCGTTGTTGTCCGGTTATGCTACCCGTCTGCTGAATGACAAAGGGGAAATCTCCGCAGAGGAGATGGAGACGACACTCAGTTTTTATTCTTCCGTTGGCAATGCTCCGGCAGATATGGCATACTGGTTCGAAGGCTTTTTACGTTCATCCGGTTCGATCCTGTTGCTGGACGACCGTCTCTGGAATTTGGTGAATAACTGGGTATGTTCGCAGGACAAAGAAACATTTATGGAACTGTTGCCTGTATTAAGGCGTACTTTCAGCGAATTTACCTCTGCCGAACGCCGTAAGCTGGGTGAGAAAGCCCGTCGTACGGATTCTACGGGCACCTCATCTGCCGTAGGAGCTTCGGTAACGGAGAATGAGTGCCTGAATCGGGAAGAAGCAAAGAAGGTAATCCCCGTGATTCGTCAATTATTGGGACTGGAAACAAAGTAAAGGAAAGAAGATGGAAGAAGAATTACTGAAAAGGTGGCGTCTGATACTGGGCGGCGATGAGGCTGACGGTACAGGCGTGACATTGAATCTGGAAGAACAGCGGATAGACCATTCTCTGGAAGCTGTATATGATAGTGACAGAAGAGGGGGGCTGGGTTCCTCGGCTCCCAAAGTAAGCCGATGGCTTGGAGATATCCGTGAGTTCTTTCCACAGACAGTGGTACAGGTGATTCAGCGGGATGCTATAAAACGTCTGAATCTGACTAGTCTGCTTACCGAAAAAGAAATGCTGGAAACGGTCGTCCCCGATGTTCATCTGGTTGCCACCCTGATGTCGTTAAGCCGGGTGATTCCCGAAAAGAATAAGGAGATGGCACGCCAGGTAGTCCGCAAGGTGGTTGAGGAGTTGCTTCGCAAACTGTCGGCTCCTACGCAACAGGCGGTAACCGGTGCTTTGAACCGTTCCAGCCGTCGCAGGAACCCGCGTTACAATGAGATAGATTGGAAAACGACCATTACCAAGAACCTGAAAAACTACCAACCGGACTATAAGACGATTATTCCCGAAATCCGTATTGGTTACGGGCGTAAACGGAAAGCGATGAAAGACATTATCCTGTGTCTGGATCAAAGCGGTTCTATGGGGACGTCGGTCATTTATTCCGGCATATTCGGTTCTGTGTTGGCATCCATTCCGGCGGTATCTACCCGTATGGTGGTTTTTGATACGGCAGTCGTTGATCTGACGGATGATTTGCAAGATCCGGTGGATCTGCTTTTCGGGGTACAGCTCGGGGGAGGAACCGATATAGCCCGTGCGCTGACTTATTGTCAGGGAGTCATTACCCGTCCGCAGGACACGGTGATGGTGTTGGTGACTGACCTTTACGAAGGAGGAGACTCCAGAGAAATGAGAAAGAAATTTGTCTCGTTGGTCAATAGCGGTGTGCAGTTGATTGTTCTTCCGGCGTTGAACGATGACGGTGCTCCGTCCTACGACAAGGGGCATGCTGAGTTTCTCGCTTCCATAGGAGTGCCGACATTTGCCTGTACTCCGGATAAGTTTCCGGACCTTATGGCGGCTGCTTTGAGTAAACAGGACATTGGAATGTGGGTTTCTCAGAATGTAAAGAGTGAATGACAGCTATTGGATAGAAAAGAAAGAAGGCTGTCCCTCATAGCGAAGGACAGCCTTTCTTAGCTTATATAAATGTAAGGGGATTGCTAATTACAGAGCACCTACTTCTTTCAAAGCGGCGTTTGTTCCGTGAACAGCTTTTGCGCTGGCAGCGAACTTAGCTTTTTCGTCAGCGTTCAGATCCAGTTCAACGATCTTTTCGATACCGTTCTTGCCAAGGATTACAGGAACACCGATGCAAATGTCTGATTCACCGTATTCTCCTTCCAGATATACTGAACAAGGGATCATCTTCTTTTGGTCGTGAAGGATAGATTCAACTACGAATGCTCCTGCTGCCCCCGGTGCATACCATGCAGAAGTACCCAGCAACTTAGTCAGAGTAGCACCACCTACCATAGTAGCAGCAGCCACTTCGTTCAGTTTTTCTTCAGAGATGAAGTTAGTTACAGGCATACCTTTGTAAGTAGCGAAGCGAGTCAAAGGAATCATAGTAGTATCACCGTGACCACCGATAACCATACCTTCTACTTCGTTGGCGTTGCAGCCCAAAGCCTGAGACAAGAAATATTTGAAACGAGAACTGTCCAGTGCGCCACCCATACCGATGATGCGGTTCTTCGGCAAGCCCAGAGCTTTCAATGACAGGTAAGTCATTGTATCCATCGGGTTAGAGATAACAACAAGGATTGCATTGGGAGAATATTTCAAGATGTTTTCTGCCACTGATTTAACGATACCAGCGTTTACACCGATCAGTTCTTCGCGAGTCATACCCGGTTTACGAGGAATACCTGAAGTAATTACAACAACGTCAGAGTTAGCAGTCTGAGCATAGTCGTTAGTGCAGCCTACTACAGTTGTGTCGAAACCCAACAGTTGAGCTGTCTGCATCATATCCATTGCTTTACCTTCTGAAACGCCTTCTTTAACGTCCAGCATTACTACTTCGTCTGCTACTTCATTGAAAGCAAGTACATTTGCACATGTAGCACCTACGTTACCTGCGCCTACTACGGTTACTTTTGACATAATACTATATATTTAAAAAGTTGATAATTTATTTCATGCTTTTTAGCGCGACAAAATTACAACGATAATCCTAATTAAAGAAATTTTTCCGTAATAATTTTCGTTAAAGAAAATGCCCAAGACTATGTTACTCTGTTACGAAATGATTACTTTTGTGCCCGTTATCGATTAACAATTGGAACTATGAACAAAAAAAGCCTTCTTATTGCAGCTGTAGCTGTTTTGGTGATAGCGATTATCGGCATCACTTATTTGTTGTTTACTGAAAAGAAAGCCAATCGCGAGCTGGTACAGGAATTTCAGTTGGATAAGGAAGATTTGGAGAATGAGTATAGCCAGTTTGTGCAAAAGTATGATGAGTTAAAGTTTACGGTAACTAATGACTCTCTCGCACTGTTGCTGGAGCAGGAGCAATTGAAAACTCAACGATTGCTCGAAGAACTCCGTACCGTGAAAAGCTCGAATGCAACGGAAATCCGTCGTTTGAAAAAGGAGCTTGCCACTTTGCGTAAGATATTGGTAGGCTACGTCAATCAGATAGACTCACTGGACAGAATCAATAAACGTCAGCAACAGGTGATTGCAGACGTTACTCAGAAATACAACACTGCTTCACAGCAAATCAGTACACTTTCCAAAGAAAAGGAGAATCTGGATAAGAAGGTGACACTGGCTGCCCAGCTCGATGTGACCAATATCCGTATCGAACCGCGCAATAAACGGGGGAAGGTTGCAAAGAAAGTGAAAGACATCGTGAAGCTGGCTATCAGCTTTACAGTCGTGAAGAATATTACGGCAGAGAATGGCGAACGTACCATCTATATACGTATCACCAAACCGGATAATGACGCACTGACCAAGAGTGCATCCAACACTTTCTCTTACGAAAACCGTACACTGACTTACTCCATCAAAAAGTATATCGAATACAACGGTGAGGAACAGAACGTGAATGTATTCTGGGATGTAGAAGAGTTTTTGTATGCCGGAAACTATCGTTTGGATATCTTCGAGGGCGGTAATCTGATCGGCTCTCAGAAGTTTACGCTGGACTAACCGATATAAAATCAAGAAAAAAATGCGCCAATAAGCAGTAAAAGGCTTTTTGGCGCATTTTTCTATTAGAAAAAGGTTAACTTTGTGAAAACTAATAGAATAATGCGTATGAAAAAGCACTTGACTCAGCTACTACTATCATTACTGTTTCTGGTGGTGACAGCCATGACTTGCGATGAACAGGATTGGGCTGAACCGATAGACATTTCCTGCACTTTGAAAGAAGTGGAGTTATATCATTGGGATAATGCAGGTGAGAAACCTAAGGAGGCTGTTGATAACAAAGTTCTCAAAGAAGCTTATATGATGGAGATTCGTCTGCTGACAGATGCGGGGGAAAAAGATCCGGAATCTCATGACGCCGATCATTATCTTCGCCATGTATTATCGGATGGCATCAAAAAGATTCAGATATTTACGGAAACAGCTTTTAATGAAGAATTTCCCACAGGGGCAGAAGTCACTTCCTGCTTTTATGACTATCCGAAGACGTTTGTTAAAGATCAGCAGACAGATTTTACTGTTAATGGAGGAGTTATATCCATGATAGATGAAGTAAATAAGATATATAAGGCGTTATTGACCATTCCCCAATCAGGCGGAGAGTTCCGTTTTCGTGTAGTGCTGACAATGGAAAGCGGTGAAACGGTTGAACGGCTGAGCGATCCGGTTACTTTCTATTAAATCTGCTGTCTATGAAGAAAATACATTTATTAGCCATGCTATTGTTTACTGCATGTGTTGTGCCTGTATCGCAGGCACAGGAAAGTCTGTTTCTTAAAGATCCATCTACCAAGAATAAGTTGCTGCAGTTAGACTTGGATGTGGGAACCAACTTTGACCTGGCTTATCGGGGGAAGGGAAATATGTTCACTGCAATGTCGGATCAGAAATCTGTATTTCCTGCTATCAGCCTTCGTTTGCAACATTTCTTTTCGCGTAAATGGGGATGGTATACGAATATCCGTTTGGGGATTCCCGTGAAATATAGGCGGGATTGTTATACTGAATTAGCCCATGCAGTCGAAGCGGATTACTATGTGAATAATCTCATACCGGGAACGCAAAAACCGGACGTTAATCCCTGTCTGGATTTTGGTGTTGCTTATCGCTTTGAAAATTCCCATTGGGCTTTTTATCCTCGTTTGGGGATTGGTGTGAATAGCATTTCCTATCAGCGTGTTTGTGCGGAACTAAAGAAAAAAGGAGGAAATGAATTATATAGAATAGAGTATAGAGGGGATGATGAAAGTAATTATGGCAGTGAGAGTATTGATGCTTTTATTCTTTCGGCAGGTATTACTGTCAACTATAAGCTCAGTCGAAATTGTTTTTTACTGTTGAATGTCAATTATATACAGCCATTGGGGAGATTTACTTATCGTAAATATGTAACAGACCTTTATACGGGAGAAAAGGTGGAGAGAGGAGTCTATAAAAGTTCTACATTCGCCCGTGATCTGAATGTAAGTGTCGGATTCGGATTCCCTTTTTATCTGGGAAGAAAGACTAATAGAAAATCACTGCATAGAGAAAGAACCAGGCAGCTGATGGAACAGAAACGGAAAGCATACGGGTTGTTTCCGGGAAATAAGTAGCCATTTAATCATTTCTTTGCAGTGATGAGCGAATCGAATTTAGCCTTTATACAATGTTTGAAAAAGAAAAAACTCTGCCATCCGCAACAATTGGATTAACATTCTTATGATATACTTACGTGTCAGCTAGTCTCTCTATTAAAATAAAAAACTATAAATTGCTGTCATTTGTCACTTTGTTGGGGGTAATATCTTGAATATGAGTGATTAATGAGGTGACGGCAGTAGGTGACGGCAGTGTGACGGCAAATTTTGCTGTCACACTGCCTTGTTTTCAATGTGTAGTGTACTGAATAAGTTGACACTTCAAAAATCGAAAATAAAGATGAAATATT
>NZ_JAHQUN010000142.1:0-578 GCF_019052485.1 Bacteroides sp. MSK.20.82 | reverse complement strand
GTGCTGCGCTACAATCGTGTCAAGACGAAGACTCCCATGAGCGTTGAGGTTCTGGACAGTGCACAGGAGATGCTCGACCAACTCCGGAACCGGCAGTCTCCCCGTCCCGGCTGTCCCGACTACCTTTTCGGCATTCTTCACGGTGATAAGAAGAGGAAGGATGAGAGAGCCTACCGTGAATACCAGTCCGCTCTCCGAAGATTCAACTACTGTCTGAAGTCTCTGGCAAAGCGGCTGCGTCTCAACTTCCCCGTCACTTCCTACACGCTTCGTCATTCGTGGGCTACTACTGCCAAGTACCGTGGTGTCCCTATCGAGATGATCAGCGAGTCGCTTGGTCATAAGTCCATCAAGACTACGCAGATTTATCTGAAAGGCTTTGAACTGAAAGAGCGTACGGAGGTGAACCGGATGAATTTGTCTTACGTAAAGCGGTGCGGAGTAGGTCAGTGTATCTGATTTAGAAGCTTGATATACAGTGTTTATCGGTGTGCGTTACTTCTTAGGTAACGGAATGATTCATGGCGCAAAGATGGACATATTTATGAAAATACGCAAACAAAAATGAAATTAATTTC
>NZ_JAHQUN010000141.1:0-603 GCF_019052485.1 Bacteroides sp. MSK.20.82 | reverse complement strand
GAGGGATGCACTATACTTCCATCACTACATAAGATACTACCCGGCTGTAATGATGTGTCTATAATATCTTCGTGTTTTGTACATGATGATATTACCCCTATAATGGATAATAGAATTATATATATTTTTTTCATACTTAATTATTTATTGGAAATTTGACACCTACTAATAATCCATTTCGGAAATGGTCACGTGTCCAAAAGACAAAATCATTTTTTTGCATTACAAAGACTTGCATTCCATTTCTAAATGAATAGCTATATTCTAAACCTATATCAATGGAAGCCTGAAACCCTTTTCTGTTAGCTCCTAAATCTGCTCCAAACCGCCATCTTAAATTACTGTTTTTGCCTCGTGAGATTGTAGGTTTATATGCTGCACCTATGCCGAATGTTTTATAGCTCCAGAAACTATCAGAGCATACCTTATTACATACTGGGCATTTATCATATGCTGTAGCTAAATCAATATATAGTTCATAAGCATTGTGATATTTACCTTCAAACTCCAGCCCTACAACTGCATTGACGGTATTTTTCCATTGCCAACCTCCTGAAATATTAAAAAACTTATCACCATCACCAGCCATTGACTTTAGGGAAA
>NZ_JAHQUN010000140.1:0-617 GCF_019052485.1 Bacteroides sp. MSK.20.82 | reverse complement strand
CTTTTATTCATTTTAGTTGATACTTATAGTAGTCAACCAAATCCAGGGTAAGACACTCTGTATAGACCAACCAACAGCCCATAAGTAACCATTGACAACAAGGCAGTGTGACAGCAAAATTTGCCGTCACACTGCCGTCACCTACTGCCACCACCTCATTAATTATTCATATTCAATCAATTACACCCGACAACGTGACAGATGACAGCAAATTATAGTTTTTATTTTCATAGAGAGCCTGGCTGACACGTAAGTAGGGGTTGACTAAAAAGTCCCCCTAAGAATGTTAATCGAATTGTTGCGGATGGCAGAGTTTTTTTCTTTTTCCAAGAGTGTAGAACTTTAAAAGACTCCTGTCTCTACCCTTTTTTTCGTATTTTCCTCCCTTGCTACGATTTCCCCTTCTTCCTGCCTTCTTCCTTTTCAGTCTTTCAATCCCCTTTTCCTCCGTCCTTTTTTTCTTTTCTTTGGATTCCCGTTCTGGTTTCCTTTGTGCATCTTCTTCACCTTTCCTGTATTTCCTCTTCCTTTCCCTTGTGCATACGCCCGTGTCCTCGCCCTTCTAACGCGCGTGTGAATATAATAATGTGCATGCCTTTCCTCTATTCCTCCTGTAT
>NZ_JAHQUN010000139.1:0-638 GCF_019052485.1 Bacteroides sp. MSK.20.82 | reverse complement strand
GCATGAAACGGAAACGAGCCATCTGCTCGTCAGGAATTACAGCAGGACTACTCTCACCGCGCATCACCATGTAACGACTGACAGTAGAAAAACTCAGGACTTCCATGCGTTCCTTAGGATCGGCGTGTACAAACACCATCATAGGAAGCAAGACGGAAGTGACCAGCTTACGACGGTCGCTCCATTGGTGAAGTTCCTGTTGAACGGGAACGAAATTCTCGATTCCCATCTTGTCCAAATGCTCGGAAACCTTCTTTTCATGGTGCATCCGAACCAAAGCAACATACCAGCGTTTTGAGTGTGCTACGCCTTCCCCTGTCCCATTAATAGGCCCAGCATTGAGTGATTTCTTTTTTCTTAAAATCATATTTTTTTACCCCATGTTTATCCGTTACTTCTTAGGTAACGAACAAGCATAGAGCAAGCAGAAAAGGGAACTTTTTTCAACGAAAACATCGGAAGAGGACTGGTATTCAGGAAATAAGGCAGAAGTGAAGGGGTTTTTCATAAATTGGAATAAAAAAAGACATAACACGGATATTGTCATTTTCCGTATGTTATGCCGACTTTTGATTCATTTTAAGAAATTAATTTCATTTTTGTTTGCGTATTTTCATAAATATGTCCATCTTTGCGCC
>NZ_JAHQUN010000138.1:0-675 GCF_019052485.1 Bacteroides sp. MSK.20.82 | reverse complement strand
GAGAGTAGTCCTGCTGTAATTCCTGACGAGCAGATGGCTCGTTTCCGTTTCATGCTTGATTATTCGGAAGAATCGATAAGCATGAACAGTTCTCCTTTGGCTCGTGGCGAAAAGGTTCGCGTGATCAAAGGTCCGTTGACGGGTCTTGTTGGCGAACTGGTTAATGTGGATGGTAAAAGTAAGATTGCTGTTCGCTTGAATATGCTGGGATGCGCCTGTGTTGATATGCCTGTCGGTTATGTAGAGCCGATTATGGCGGCTGTTTAAGGCAAGGGATATGGATGCTATTATTTTACAAGAAAATATAGAGGGTTTATTAAGTTTGGTACGTATGCTGCTTCCTGGTGGGGGGAGTGCAGGCTGCGTGTATTTGGATGATCTTTCAGCATTACAACGATCCATCCACGAAAAGATTAACGATTTATATTCTCAACGGGGGGAGACACCGGAGCAGGATGCTACCCTGTGTTTGGCCATCCTTCAGGGATATAATGTGTCGATGTACGCCAATCCGGAAGACGAAGAAAGAAAACAGGCTGTTTTGACCCGTTCTCTGTCTCTTCTCGATGTTCTTCCCCCTTCTCTTCTTAAGCAACAGTTATCTGCCGTCTGTCATGGGATGCAGGAACTGTGTGAAATCAACTGAAACTTTTTTATTTGTCAATGAAAATACAA
>NZ_JAHQUN010000018.1:0-103565 GCF_019052485.1 Bacteroides sp. MSK.20.82 | reverse complement strand
TGTTCGATTTGCTATAGCGATTCTTTTTTATACGGGTACTTTATCGGGGGCTTACTTTGCATCCTGCACAAATGATATTGAGAATCTCGACATTATTCCGACAAATAATGGACAAAATACAGAAGGCAACATTATACTACAAGAAAGAAATCCAAATCTTCCCTTACCCTTAATAAAGAAGTTCATATTAAACAAGCCACAAACCAGAAATAGCGTTTCAGGCGAAGACAGAACCTTCCTTGGATACAGTTATAAAATAAAAAATGGGGATTATATACAAGGAAGCATAAATAGTTTAGGCTTTCCAATAATAGACATTGACTCTATAAGAAAATATAGACCTTCTTATCTACAAGAGAAACTTATAACTGTAACAGAGACTAATATTTTCACTTATAATAATCTCGACAAATACTTGTATGATTCAAGATTTGGCAAAAAGGTATCATCTGAGTTTACTTTCAATCCTAAAGTTTTCGCAACAGAAAAAAAGGAAGCAATCACAAAGTTATTCGGTAATATAGAAAAAGCTACTTATGGTAAACTCGAAGTTTCTTTTCTAAAAGGGCAATCCACATTAAATCATTTACCAAGTTCAAGACTATGGTATATAAGCCAATTTCAGAATCATATTTTCACAAATATCCTATATAATGCCCCAATGGCATCCATACTTAACGAATTTGGTGAATTCATATTAACAGATTATTTTACAGGAGGAAAGGTTTATGCCTTATTCGCAAGCAAAGCCAAAGAAGGGACAACCGCTCAACAAAAAGAAGATGACATGTATACTTCTATAAACACTTCAGTAATTAACCTCAATAACGCTACTAGTATTAATTTAGGTTTCAACGGTTCCAACTTTGACGCAACAAAAACCTTTAAAAGTACAGATACTTATTTAGATATGAAAACATTTGGAGGGGAAGTAAGTCAAAGCGTAGCAATAAATACAAAAGTTTCTAATATCAATATAGACTTAACACCGTGGAGATATTCTTTAAAAGACATGGCTAACAATACAATGATAGATATAGCAGACAATAGCCTGTATCCTCTATCAGCCTTTGTACTCGAGCAAAATTTCAAACAACGCCTTGATGACACCTTCAACGAGATACTACCTGCGAACAAAGAGCTAGTACCTCCACGCATTGAAATCGTGAGAGTTCTCGCCCGTACAACACCTTCCAATGAAGCTCTTTATGATGTAGCAGCCGTTTTAGTTACAAGGCAAACAGATAGAATAATATTGAGTGACGCTATGGCGTCATCCGCTACAGATGAAGAATTAAGAAAAAATGAGAACAATGAAGTTTTCATGCAGAAAGTAGAAAAAATAGCAACTGAAAAATCTAAGTTTTTTAGTTCTGACATAGAAATATCATATAATAAAGAGACTAAACTGAATCCTACTTTAAAATCACCATTATGCATAGAACTAACAGGATTTAATGAAAGAAACTTTTATAGATTTTATTATGAAAAGACTAATATTGAATATATTTACGATCCTGCTACTCATCTTTGCTTATCATATTACATAAATAAAGGGGACGATAGAATCTTAGATATCTATGGCATTAGAAACTGGATAGAATCACTACCTGAAAAGAAAATATCAATAACAACATTAGCAAATTCATATAAAATCATTGGATTATAGACATTGAGGATAATCGCTAAAACACGAAATCAAGTAGACATCAACTCATATAAAGACAATAATTCATTTGTCCTGTTAGAGTTGAAAACAGATGCTTATGTATGTAAGAATCATGTTAATATATAAACTATTTTTGTAAATTGAAAACTTAATTAGATATGAAATATAATATAAAACAGTCCTCTTTATTGATGCTCTTCGCTTTGTTTTTAGTAGCTTTTTGCTTTATAGCTTGTGATGATCAGGACAATGAAGAGCAGGAACAGGTGGGGCAACTCACTCCCGAAGCTCTCTATCAAACTTCATGGCGTGGCACCGGACATTGTGCCGCATGGAGTTTGAAAGATAGAGGTATCGGTATACAATTCGTAGATACCCAAAAAGGAAAAGTGGTTTGGGAAGATTATGATGAATTTGATATTACCTACATGATAGAAGGGAGCTATATTACATTTAATGATATTGCGTTTCAACTTGCCGGGGCTCCTTGGGTAATTAAAAGTTATACCAAAAATCACATAACTCTTATACAAAATGAAGCTAGTCCTGATAAAGATAAAATAGCTACAATAGAGTTGGATAGGGTAGACTAATTCTTTAAAAGATATAGTTTGAGGTTATAAATTCCTCTTTCAAGTTGTATTGATAATGGAATGCATTTAACAATTAGTAAAGTGCTATATTATAACTAGAAGAAAGAGTGTATCAAAGGCCAGATAGAAGTATCATTCTATCATTCAGAGCGTAGTGAAGAATCTTTTCTTTGATATAAATAAAGAGTAGATCCTTCGGCAAGCTTAGGATGACAGAGCAAAATGATAGCAGTCTTCAATAAATTATTAAGTAGAGTCTGCTGAATTACAAATACCTGCTGCTTGTTAAAATCAAATTTTAGCGAGCGCAGGTATTGAAATTCAAAGATTAATTGATTAGAGTCTCAATTTAACAAGAAATTGAGCATTTCAAACAAGGTATGCAGAAGTTCTTAAGGGGACCTAAAGGCTAGGCCATCTATTTAGATTAAAAATAAACAAGGACATAAAAAGTAAATAAATGAAAAATAGTTATGTCTATAATATTTTTATCATACTTTTGTACAAACTACAATACACAACATTATGGCAAATAGACTGACCATGGATATAATAACAAAAATAATTTCGGAGAAGAAACTTTTTTGGATAAGTTTCGCTATAATCGGTTATTTTTGTTTATTATATCTAAATGCCTATTTCGCAAAATCTGACTTAGTTTTCATAGGGTGGATTCAAGAACTACTAACGATACCATTTATACTTTTTCAGTTTATACTTTTGATCATATCGATTTTGTACTGTATTAAAGATACATTTCGAGTAAATAGATATTCGTTTGGGAGTTTCTTCATTTTATTGACTAATAATCTATTTGTTATCTGTAGTCTAATCTTCAGATAAATATAGTTCAAAAGCGAAGTGTTTCTTGAAAACTACAGCCCCTTTCACCGCTTATCGTGAAATCTATATCCAATCCCCAACATTAAATTGTTAGGGTCTTTAAACTTACTCAACTGATACCCCACGTGCAAAAACAAATGGCGGGTAACATAAGTTTTGAGAGCCAATATTTGATAGAAACCTTCCGTATCATCGCCACTATATATCATATTTCGTCCGATACCGACATTAATGGAGAAAATAGGCATCACCAGTTCTGCCCGAAGAGACAACCCCACCGCAAATTGTTCGCGGAATGGAGGACGGTGAAACTTTATATCATCCCCATAAGTTCCTACTAGCTTATAGTCCTTAATATTAGCACTCTCGTCAAATTGCGCATCCACAGAAAGTCCTGCCCGGAAATAGTTATTGAAATTATACATCGGGGCAAAATTGAGACCTACAATACCGAACGAACCGGGAACCAAAGTGGGGATACCTTCTTTAACGAATCCTCTTTTGCGAGTGGCACCGTATACCAACAAGTCATAGCTGACGTGTGGCTTTATGTAAAGACGTTTGGGAGCAATTGCTCCGGACGCCTTATCTTCGGCATTAAAGGTACGTACAATGCCGACTCTCCCTCCGATAGTATTGAGACCTCCATTGGGATAACGCGTATTTCCATTGGAGAAATGAGTGAAGTCTACCCCTGCTGCTAGTTTCCACTGTGGATAAAACTGCCAGTTCAAGACAAAGCCCAAATTGATATACGCATTGATTTTAGAACCGATAGCGTCATTGTACCAATTGCTATGTTCATCATATTGTTTCCAACCGAAAGAAGCACCGAAATTCCACTCATAATCCAACGACAAACAGGATGAAAGTCGTACAATAGGCGCCCCTTGAAAAGCATATACCGCCACTGGATTTCCCAGTTCAGCGGAATTATAAAATGTATTATGCGAAACACCGATGCCCTGATAGGCATGAGGATACAACCTCCCCAAATAGGAATCTTTGCTGAACTGGAAAGCATACTTCAAGTGCAGGGAAAGTGACCGATCAATTTTCTGCCGTTGTGCATTATCGCCTTCAAGGAAACTGTTTGTCGGAGCTACATAGCCCGGACGAACGTCAAAACCGATCTGATGGATGAGGGCATGGTTGGTGCTGTCATTCGCTTGTCGGACAGATTTCACTACTGTCTGAGCGTCCAATTTGTTGCCGACTGCTGAAAGCAGCAGCAAGCAGATTATATACAGAGACCGTCTGGTATTCATATTTCTACTCATTTGATATTCTCGCGTGCTATGTAACATTTTCCGGGCATTTTACTTTGCAACGTACCGGTTATAGTGCGCTGTCTCCCATTCTTAGGGTGAACAGCATAAAGGGTGTACTCCGTTTCGAACCACTCACATTCTAACAGCACGATGATACGTTGGGTAGTTTTAGGCGGGATAGAAATCTCCTTCTTCTCCGTATCAGGGAAAGGCAAAGGCAGCGCTTGCTGCTCAGACGTATATTGCGCCTGTACACCGTTCATTCCCAACCATTCGTTTTCCATGCTTGGTATCTCTACTGTCGGATTATCTCCTCCCAATAGTCGGAAAGCCTCAGGGTCATCGCTTTTGAACACCACTTCATGGTGGGCGTCCTTGTAAGGGAATAACAGGCATGGGGAGGGAGTACCTAAATTATTAGATTGTATAAAACTCATAGTTTCTTCCAGTCTCCATTCATGAGAATACCCATTTAAAGAATAAGTGATATGATCGAACACATATCTGTCCGACGGAGTAATTTGAACATATATTTCTTGTGATTCATACTCATTGCTCACTACAAGCATGAATCTAAAGTAGTCGTTACGGACGTTTTCGCCCACCGTTATCTTTAGCTCTTTGGGGTTACTGCGTTGAATGATGAAATCGGTCAGCTTTTCATTGCACACAATCTTACCTAATCCTTTCAGGTAGACATCCTGGTTTCTCATTATCAGATTGTCGTCGGCATCATAAACTTCATATTGATGGGTAAAGTCACTATCGTAAGTATACATCCAAACCAAATCCCAATTGGAGGATGCAAAACGAATAGTTACCTCATCACCATTCCCGTCCAAAGTAAATTCGGTATCGGAAGTCCGGAAGTCGTCGACGAATACATCATCGTTACAACTATAAAGTCCTAATAGAATAAGAATATATGCTGTTAAGTTTACGATTGTTTTCATGTCGGTCGTTATCTAGTTATTTTGTTGACGACAAAAGTAATACATATTTTTAGAAGAGAGTTATTATCACCCCTGTTTAGTTGCCACATAAAGGAAAATAAACTATTTTTGTTCTCAACATTAAAGAGGGAGCAATTATGGATGCAGCAATAAAGAAAATACCTTATGGGATGACGGACTTCGAGAGAATAATTCTTGAAAACTATTACTATGTAGACAAAACACAATATATCGCCAAAGTAGAAAAAGTGACCTCCTTCTTCTTCTTTGTCCGTCCTCGACGTTTCGGAAAAAGCCTTTTCCTAAACATGCTCGGTTTATACTACGACATCAACCAAAAAGATAAATTCGAGAAAATCTTTGGTAATCTTTATATAGGCAAGCATCCTACGCCTGATCGCAACAAATATCTGGTGCTTACACTCAATTTCAGTAGTGTAGCCGCCAATATGGATCGTTTGGAAGAAACATTCAACACCTATTGCAAAATCGTAATGGATGGATTTGCAGAACGAAACGCTCATCTGTTAGGGAAAGAAGCCGTTGAAAAGCTACATGAATTAAAAACAGGAGATGCCTTATTGGGATCACTGTGCCAAAGCGCCCAAAACAAGGGACAAAAGATATATCTTATCCTTGATGAGTACGATAACTTTGCCAACAATATTCTGGTAGATTATGGTAATAAACGTTATCGCAGCATCACTCATGGCAGCGGATTCTTCCGTAGTTTCCTTAAAGTGGTAAAAGACTATTCAAGTTCAGTGATCGAGCGCATCTTCCTTACAGGCGTAAGCCCCGTAACAATGGACGATCTCACTAGCGGATTCAACATTGCGGATAATTATAGCAGTTCACCTATCTTTAATAATATGATGGGATTTAATGAACAAGAAGTACGCACTCTGATCGATTATTACAAAAGTTACCGGGAACTACCGCACACTACAGATGAACTAATAACCATCATGAAACCATGGTACGACAATTACTGTTTCGCCATGAAAGCGCTAAAGGAACCGTCTATGTACAATTCAGATATGGTGCTCTATTTCATGAATCATTATATGCTGAATGAAGACATCCCTGACAATATGCTCGATGCTAATATTCGCACCGACTACAACAAGCTGCGCCACCTCATCCACGTAGACAAAACTTTCGGTGAAAATGCAAGCGTTGTACAAGAGATTGTTGAAAAAGGTTCTACTACCGGAATCATTGCAAACAGTTTCCCAGCCGAAGACATTATCAAACCGGAAAACTTTAAAAGCCTACTCTACTATTACGGCATGCTAACCATCAGCGGAATGGAAATGGGTGAGCCCATACTGAGCGTCCCCAACTGGGCAGTGCGCGAACAACTTTACGGTTACATGGCAGACATCTACAAAGATTCCGCCGACCTATATCTGGAGACAGATAAGCTGGTGGACCGAATGAAACGAATGGCATACAAAGGAGAATGGGAAAATTGCTTCACATACATTGCCGACCGCTTGAATGCCCAAAGCAGTGTTCGCGAGTTCATAGAAGGTGAAGCTTATGTAAAAACCTTTATTTTGGCTTACCTCGGATTGACACATTATTATATTGCCCGCCCCGAATATGAAAGCAACAAAGGATATGCAGATATCTTTCTGCAACCTCGTCTACTGCAACTTCCCGACATGGTATACAGCTACTGTATCGAAGTGAAATATGCAAAACGGGATGCTTCTGACACCGAGATAGAAAAATTGCTGTCCAATGCCAAAATACAACTGAAACAGTATGCAGCAAGCGAATGGATTCATCAAGACAAAGGGACTACAGAATTAAAGAGTATCGCATTAGTATTCCAAGGCTGGAAACTGGTGAGAGTGGAAGAAGTATAAACTGCTAATCAAACAATTCTTTCAGTACATCCAGCGACTTTAATGCAGGAAAATCCGGCAGATGCAAACGATAATAATCATTCATAATCGTCAGGCAGCGAGTGCGTTCCGCACGGCTCATGCCAAATAAGTGCATCGTCTCATAGTTCATGCGCATCAGCTGGCGAAGACGTCCAGCCTCTTCGGGATTAATATAAGAAGAATGCAACTGTGGACGAGTAGAAGTGAAACAGGCATTCAGCAAATCAAAGTAATCACCGGTGTGATAATCTTCCAGATTCGGATACAACCCCAAAAAACGGGAAAGACGCATCAGAAAAACCAGATGGAAATTGGCAAACCCTTCGCGACATTCGTCCAGCCAAATGACAGAATGCTGCAAATAAGCGAACAACGGACGGTTTTCAGCCTCTTCACGGATAGCACGATACAGAAACTCTGCCAGAAAAAGTGCCATTGAAGACTTGTACGGGTCATAAGGAATGGAGGTAAAAGGATAAAAAGACTTCGCCTCTTTTACCCGATAGAGAGTAGCATTCGGACGGAAATCCGCCTCAAACTCAATGAAAGACAAAGGCTGGAAGAGCACTGACTTGACTGCCGCCTTCCGCGAACGGGGTACAGGAACGAGAAAAGAAGTCCGCCCGGATAACTCCGTGTACATATCTACAATGATAGAAGTATCATTATATTTAAGCGTATGTAGAACTATTCCTTTCGTCTTTTGCAGCATAATGCACTCCTCTTTTTATCATTCCGGAACAAAACTACAAAAAAATGTTTGGCAATCGGGAGCTTTTTAGAGGCGTTAACAACAAAAAAGATTGCTATTTTTGTTATACTCCCTGAAGAACAAGTAAATATAGACAAGAGTATGAAAAGAAAAAGTAATAAAAACAGCTTTACCGGATGCGCAAAAGCATACATCCGGAATCTACAAGAAGAGGGTCGTTACTCGACGGCACATGTATACAAAAATGCAATTCTGATTTATACATGAAGCAGAAGGTGCAAATAATACACCTGGCTATATCTATAAACACTTTACTTTTCTCATAATTCACAACTATACTCCTTAACCTTTATATATAATAAGGTGTAAATATAGCACATTATTCATAGTCTTATAGACGAAGATATTTTTTTCGAAAAATCGCAATCTCATATTTTATTGAAAATCAAGCACTATAGAGTCACCATACAGAAAAAAAGAGAAAAAACTACATATTTTTTTCATGAATTGTTTGTCAGTTTCAAAAAAGTTCCTACCTTTGCATCCGCAATCGAGAAACAAACACTGATTCGAGAGAGCAAAAAGCAGAAATGCAACAACAGGATGGCCCGTTCGTCTATCGGTTAGGACGCAAGATTTTCATTCTTGAAAGGGGGGTTCGATTCCCCCACGGGCTACAAGTAAAAAGAATAAAGAACTAAAAAAATAGATTAGTCGAAATGGCAAATCACAAATCATCACTGAAGAGAATCAGACAAGAAGAGACAAGAAGACTTCATAACAGATATTATGGTAAGACCATGAGAAATGCTGTTAGAAAACTTCGTGCAACTACTGACAAAACAGAAGCTGTTGCAATGTATCCTGGCATCACTAAGATGTTGGACAAGTTAGCTAAGACAAATGTTATTCACAAGAACAAGGCTAACAATCTGAAATCTAAGCTGGCTCTTTACATCAACAAGCTCGCTTAATAATAGAAAAATAGCAATTCTATATAGCATTCAGGCTGAACTTTTAAGTTCGGCCTTTTGTGTTTATAAACCATTGAATATCAGATTACTTTCCCATTCACTAATTCCGCTTTTATTCTGCATTTTTCACCTCCGAAACTTCGCCAACTCGACAATTTTCACTATATTTGCTCTGTTATTATAACTTAGAAAGGCAATTATGAGCGAAGAACAAATCACTCCCAATAACGGGTCTTATTCTGCGGATAGCATCCAGGTATTGGAAGGTCTTGAAGCAGTGAGAAAACGCCCTGCGATGTACATCGGTGACATCAGCGTAAAGGGACTTCACCACTTGGTATACGAAATCGTTGATAACTCCATTGACGAGGCACTGGCCGGGTATTGCGACCACATCGAAGTGACAATCAACGAAGATAATTCAATCACCGTACAGGACAACGGACGTGGTATTCCGGTCGACTATCATGAAAAAGAAAAGAAGTCGGCACTGGAAGTAGCAATGACCGTACTGCATGCCGGAGGTAAGTTCGACAAAGGGTCGTATAAAGTTTCCGGAGGTTTGCACGGTGTAGGTATGTCTTGCGTAAATGCACTGTCAACACACATGACTACACAGGTATTCCGTGATGGTAAAATCTATCAGCAGGAATATGAAATCGGTAAGCCGCTTTATTCTGTGAAAGAAGTGGGTGTATCGGATATTACAGGAACCCGCCAACAATTCTGGCCGGATGATACAATCTTTACCGAAACGGTATATGATTATAAAATTCTGGCTTCACGTCTGCGTGAGCTGGCGTACCTGAATGCAGGTCTTCGCATCTCACTGACCGACCGTCGGGTAGTGAATGAAGAAGACGGCAGCTTCAAGAGTGAAGTATTCTATTCTGAAGAAGGGCTGAGAGAGTTTGTACGCTTCATCGAGTCTTCACGTGAGCACTTGATCAACGACGTTATCTATCTGAACTCTGAGAAGCAGGGAATACCTATTGAAATAGCTATCATGTACAATACAGGATTCTCCGAAAATGTACATTCCTATGTCAATAACATCAATACAATCGAAGGAGGTACGCATCTTGCCGGCTTCCGCCGTGCACTGACCCGTACGCTGAAGAAATACGCCGAAGACAGCAAGATGCTGGAAAAGGTGAAAGTTGAAATCTCGGGGGACGACTTCCGCGAAGGTCTGACTGCCGTTATTTCCGTTAAAGTTGCCGAACCACAGTTCGAGGGACAGACCAAAACGAAGTTGGGTAACAACGAAGTAATGGGTGCCGTAGACCAGGCTGTCGGTGAAGTACTGGCTTACTACCTGGAAGAACATCCAAAGGAGGCAAAAACGATTGTAGACAAGGTAATCCTTGCTGCCACAGCACGCCACGCAGCAAGAAAAGCCCGTGAAATGGTACAACGCAAGTCTCCGATGTCCGGAGGCGGTCTGCCGGGTAAGCTGGCCGACTGTTCGGATAAAGACCCCTCAAAATGCGAATTGTTCCTCGTCGAGGGAGACTCGGCAGGTGGTACTGCCAAGCAAGGACGTAACCGTATGTTCCAGGCCATCCTTCCGCTACGCGGTAAGATTCTGAACGTCGAAAAAGCGATGTATCACAAAGCACTGGAAAGCGATGAAATCCGCAATATATATACGGCACTGGGTGTCACTATCGGAACAGAAGACGACAGCAAAGAGGCTAACATCGAAAAGCTGCGCTATCACAAGATTATCATCATGACCGATGCCGACGTCGATGGTTCTCACATCGACACACTGATCATGACATTCTTCTTCCGTTATATGCCGCAGATTATTCAGAACGGTTATCTGTACATCGCTACTCCCCCGCTCTACCTCTGCAAAAAGGGTAAAGTAGAAGAGTATTGCTGGACAGACGCGCAACGCCAGAAGTTTATCGATACCTATGGCGGTGGTCTGGAAAATGCGGTTCATACACAGCGTTACAAAGGTTTGGGTGAAATGAACGCCCAGCAGTTGTGGGAAACAACTATGGATCCCGACAACCGTATGCTGAAGCAAGTAAACATCGATAATGCCGCTGAAGCCGATTACATCTTCTCCATGCTAATGGGTGAAGACGTAGGTCCGCGCCGCGAGTTTATCGAAGAGAATGCAACATATGCGAATATCGATACATAATTTTAATATTACGTTTTTATAAACCAACCTCACATCTTACAACGAAGAAGCGTCGGCAAGCGAAGGAAAATCCTCCGTACCGGCGCTTTTCTATGTCTTAATAAAACCTAACAGTTAAATCTTTTTCCGGTCAAAATCACTATCTTGCCGGAAATGAAGGAGGACACTTATGAAAACGACTACCCCAAATCCTGTATTTGCCAAGATCAGACTCTATCTCAGAATCCTGGCATCCTGTGTGATTGTCACTTGCCTGTTCCTAATTATTATCCATCCGGAGGCATGGATTACTCCGGCTTGCATTATCGTAGCTATGATCTGCCTGTTATTTCTTCTGATACGATCCAAACGCAAAGAGTCGAGGAAATGAAAGAAATATCATATCATATCATGCGCCTTTAATTCCTTCACTGCGACTTCCAATTCCTGGTACCACTTTTCGCCGAATTTACGGATCAGAGGTTCTTTCAAGAATTGGTAGACAGCCACGTTTTCTTTTTTCCCCAGCAACACAGCCGCTTTACACACATCCCAACGATGATAGTTCACCGCCTTATAAGGTCCGTAATCTCCAATCCGAATGGGATAGAGATGGCATGATACCGGTTTGTAAAAGTCCGTCTTGCCATCCCGATAAGCCTTTTCGATGGCACAGTAACAACATCCTTTCTCGTCATAGCAAGTAAAGACGCAATCCTTATTATTAACAATAGAAGTCACCAGATCACCTTCCTGATCCGTGTATACGACTCCTTGCTTCTCAATGACAGCACGCGCTTCCGGCGACAGTTCCTCCCATATTATCGGCAGAACCTCTTCCAGCTTTTCCACTTCATCCAATTCCACAGGTGCCCCTGCATCCCCTTCAATACAACATTCGCCCTTGCAGGCGTCCAGATTACAAAGGAACTTTTCCCGAAGGACATCGAAGCTCACTACTACATCTTCTATCTGAATCATAAAACTTATGTGAGACAAAAAGGGCGGAGTATACCCCCGCCCCTTTGGTTATAGCATTCTAAATTACTTAATCAAAATCTGACCGTTCATATCAGCCGGAGCTTCCAGACCCATGATTTTCAGGATAGTCGGAGCCACATCAGCCAGGCGACCGTCTTCTACTTTCGCAGCTTTGTTTTCTGTTACGTACACACAAGGAACCGGGTTCAGAGAGTGAGCCGTATTCGGAGTGCCGTCTTCGTTCAAGGCATGATCAGCGTTACCGTGGTCGGCGATGATGATAGCTTCGTAACCTTGTGCTTTAGCAGCTTCGATTACGTCTTTCACGCAAGCGTCTACAGCCACAACAGCCTTCTCGATTGCTTCGTAGATACCGGTATGACCAACCATGTCACCGTTAGCGAAGTTTACCACGATGAAATCATATTTGTTTTCGTTGATAGCGTCTACCAGTTTATCCTTCACTTCGTAAGCGCTCATTTCCGGTTTCAGGTCGTAAGTGGCTACTTTCGGAGATGGAACAAGGATACGGTCTTCGTTGTCGAACGGAGTTTCACGACCGCCGTTGAAGAAGAAAGTAACGTGAGCATATTTCTCTGTTTCAGCGATATGGAGCTGGTTAAGTCCTTTGGAAGCGATGTATTCGCCCAGTGTGTTGGCAACGTTTTCCTTGTCGAACAGGATGTGAACACCTTTGAAGGATGCATCATACGGAGTCATGCAGTAATATTGCAGTCCCGGGATCGTATGCATACCTGCTTCCGGCATATCTTGCTGAGTCAGTACGACAGTCAGTTCTTTGGCGCGGTCGTTACGGTAGTTGAAGAAGATAACGACATCACCTTCTTTGATGGTTCCGTCGCAGTTGGCGTTTACAATCGGCTTGATGAATTCGTCCGTTACACCTTCATCGTAAGATTCCTGCATAGCCTGAACCATATCGGTAGCTTTCTTACCCTGGCCGTTTACCAGCAGGTCATAGGCTTCCTTTACACGTTCCCAACGTTTGTCACGGTCCATAGCATAATAACGACCGATGATAGAAGCGATCTTGCCTGCCGATTTCTCGCAGTGTGCAGAAAGTTCTTCGATAAATCCCTTGCCGCTCTTCGGGTCAGTGTCACGACCGTCCATGAAGCAGTGAATGAATGTATTGTCGATGCCGTATTCTTTGGAGATGTCGCAAAGTTTGAAAAGATGAACCATTGAGCTGTGTACGCCACCGTTGGAAGTCAGTCCCATGAAATGAACGCTCTTTCCGTTTTCTTTCGCATAAGAGAAAGCAGAAACGATTTCGGGGTTCTGCAGGATGCTGTTGTCAGCACATGCGCGGTTGATTTTCACCAAATCCTGATAAACCACACGTCCGGCACCAATGTTGAGGTGACCCACTTCCGAGTTACCCATCTGTCCGTCGGGCAAACCTACGTTCTCACCACTTGCCTGAAGTTGGGAATGAGGATAATTGTTCATCAGATAATCCCAGTAAGGAGTGGGAGTGTTGAAGATTACGTCGTCTTTCTTTTGGTCGCCTAGTCCCCAACCATCGAGGATCATTAAAAGGGCTTTCTTACTCATAATATTTCAATATTTAAATTATCACTCTGATTTTCGGGTGCAAAGGTACAAAAAAGATGATTACGTAAACGTTTAATCTATGTTAAGTTAAAAGGGAAAAAGAGAGGGAGCTATGGATATTTTTCTTTCTTTGTATAAGGAACTACTAAATGCATTTATTCAAAATTTAATATTATGAAAACGATTCTACTCTGCATGATGCTCATGCTGTCGGGTATGCTCACAGCACAAACCGTCGACAATCCGCCATTCAAAGCCCGTTCGGGAAGTATTGGCAACATCACCCGTATAGAACGCACGCCCGATGGCACGCGTGTTTATATTCACGCCATCTTCCGTCCGCACTGGTGGATAAAGGAAGAAGGAGACAGTTATCTGGAAGATGCAGCCACCGGCAAGAAATACCAGTTCAAGAGTGCGGAAGGCATTGAGCTCAATAAGGAAGTGTATATGCCCGATTCGGGCGAGATGGACTATGTGCTCGTTTTCGAAGCTCTGCCGGAAGAGACGCAGGTCATCCATCTCCTCAGTCCGAGCGATACGGAAGGAAATACGTATGACATATCTTTAGTACCGTCCTCCGGCAAAAACGTTTCGCCGTTGGCGGCAATCAAGGGAAACTGGTTCAAGGCAGATGATTTAAACACCTGGGAATACGGTATCTACGATTCTGTTACGATTATGGACAACCGGATATTTACCAACGAAAACATCCGCAAGAAAGGGAAGCGGGTGGAAATCACCGTCAAGGACAAGCAGAATGGAGACATACGCACCCTGCTGGTCACTCCGCAGAAAGACGGAAGCTGCCAGATACAAGTGAACGGAGAAAAGAATCAGCTGTATACCCGGCAAAGGGGAGCTACAAAGACAATCGCTGCCGACACAGGTTTCCAGCAGTTCTTCCACACAGACACCACCTGTCTGCAAGGGTACATCGACGGCTATGACCGCCGGCTGGGATTTGACACCGGACTCATCTATCTATCCAACCATATCACCCGCCAGGACTACCCGACTGTGATTCAGATAGACGAAGACGGCAGCTTCCTGTGCAAGTTTGTCATCAAGCATCCTGTGGAACAGTCGGTCACGCTTGACAACAACTGGATTCCATTCTATATCGAGCCCGGACAGACGCTTACCATGTATATCGACTGGGAAGCATTGCTGGCACGCAGCCGTGCACGCGACTATTATTTCCTGATCAAGAATACAGCCTACATGGGCCCGTCGGCTTCCCTCTCCTATCTGCTGAAGGAATTCAAGTCGCTGATCCCCTACCGTTACGATGATTTATCCAACGCGCGCAACAAACTGACGCCCAGCCAATATCAGGAGCACATGAAGCCGATTGTCGCCCGATGGGAGCATACAGCCGATTCACTTATTCAGATTTGCCGCCCATCGGCAAAGGCTGCCCGTCTGATCAAGAATAAGGCAGACCTGCAGGCAGGAGGCTTATTCTTCGATTTTCTGATGAGCAGAGATTATTATGCGAAGCAGGATACAGCCAACCAAGCCTTGAAAGTGAAAGAAGAAGATTCTTATTACAACTTCTTGAAGAAGATGCCGCTGAATGATGAAACGGTGCTCACCGATGCCAATGCCAGCTCTTTTATCAACCGGTTTGAATATATGGACGCCTTCAGAACAGCCTATAATTATCATGCACCGCAACCAAAGGATACCATCTCTTACACGTATCCGGAAGAATCGCTTCTCGCTTTCCTTAAAGAGAAAGGAGTAAAACTGAATGCAGAACAGGAGGCAATCAGACTGAAACAGGAGAAACTGGCAGGAACAACCGTCAGAATCCCCTTAAAAGAACTTCAAGAAGAGAATGACAAGGTGAAAGGCTTATACGAAAAAGAAGAAAAACTGGTCCTGGAGTACATCGACAAGCAGTATAAAAACAAGCAGTCAGAGCAAGACATGGACAGAAACTTTATCTCGATGGAACAAAAAACCGGTCATAAGAAAGACAGCATTCTTGCCCGGCTATATGATGTGCCCGATCCTTTGCTTTGGCAAATAGCCAAAGTCCGCAACCTGGGTTTCAGCCTGCAGAATATCAAGACACGTTCCATTGCCCGTGAGTATGTGGACAGTATCAAGCAAAAGCTCACTCACCCACAATTGGCAGAAGAGGCCGAATATCTGTTCGCCAAAACGCATCCGAAGGAAAAAGTCAATTCCTATCAACTTCCGGAAGGCAAAGCCACCAACGTTTTCCGCAACATTATTAAGAATCATCCGGGCAAAGTCTTGTTCGTAGACTTCTGGGCAACGACCTGCGGACCTTGTCGCGCAGGAATAGAAGCGACGGCAGACCTGCGCAAAAAATACAAAGATCATCCGGAGTTCGAGTTCATCTATATCACCGGACAGAAAGACTCACCAGCCGGTGCATATAAGCAATACGTGGAAAAGAATCTGAAAGGAGAAGCCAGCTATTATGTCACCGACTCAGAGTTCAATTATCTGCGCCAACTTTTCCGCTTCAACGGCATTCCGCACTATGAACTTGTGCTAAAAGACGGCAGTATCTCCAAGGAAGAACTGGGGACGCATAGAATCAGAAAGTATTTGGAGGAGCACTTCCCCGTTTCCGAATCTGCCGGACAGGGAGAAAATGCTCAGTAATCCCGACTGAGTCTGGTTGTGACACTTTGACAAGAATGCACATTAAGGATAAGATCAAAGGTCAGTAGCCACTTTCCCAATTGAAAACCGGAGTGGTAGGCATACTTTATAATTGAATAACAATAATTTATGTATTTACCTACCACCTCCCCCTACGGGTACTCCTCCTTCCCGAAGGAGGAGATTTAAGATACTATTGACTTTTTAGTCAGCCCAATTTCAGTTACTATTGACTTTTGCCTTCCTCTTCGACAAATTCAGCATGACAGATACTCTCTAGAAATAAAATGCTTTTCTATTGTCACTTATCACCTTTTGGAGATAACAAGCTGATAATGAATACACTTCTGATGATAATAGCTGGTGACAATAGGGTGATAATAAGGTGATAATAGCCGTAAATCATGCTTTTTATTGTCACTTCACCCCTATTTCATGACTTATTACCTGTCATTTCCTCCCCATCTTATTACCTATTACCTGTTACTTATCACCTGTTACCTATTACCTGTTACTTATTACCTATTACTTATTACTTATTACACCTATCACGCCTCATCCGAGTCTTGACCTTATACCACAAATACGATAAGCTACCAATGCTTTTAGCTCATCATGCCTTTATACTTCCATTAAGCTACCGGCATCTTTACCTGTTCACGGCCGTGACAAGACTTGATCACATCCGTGAGCAGCATTTGCCACGACCGTGAGCAACTCTTACCACGGCCGTGAACAACTAATGATATCGGTAGCTTATCCCAACTTTCCTTATAAGGAAAGTCTACTATATAAGGAGCTAACGGGAACTTCAGCACTATCTTACAAGTGATTTTACCATAGTCAACCAATGAACTCCCCGCACACTGAAAGACCATAAACAACAAGAAAATCTAAAAAAAGCGATGCAAAAGACGGAACCTCGGTTAATTTTCCGTACTTTTGTATCGCTTTTAAATTAAATCATAGAAAAATGGACGATTCAAACCCGCGAACGTGCACTTATAGTATTAATTAAAGCGATCAGAGTCATTGAAAACTGATGCCTCTGCTCGTGTAAACAAACGAAAGGAGGCAATAAGATGAGAACATATCTTTATTGTGAAGCTGGCTTTGTGGAAAAACCGCAATGGCTTCCTAACTGCTGGGTAAACGTAGTATGCCCGGACAACGATGACTTTGAGTTTCTGACTAAAACCCTGAACGTACCCGAATCATTTCTGAACGATATAGCCGATACAGACGAACGTCCGCGAACCGACACGGAAGGCAACTGGCTATTGACGATTCTGCGCATCCCGATGCAAAACGGTCAGAACGAAAGTCTTCCCTTCGGCACCGTACCCATCGGCATCATCACCAACAATGAAATCATTGTATCAGTCTGCTACCACAACACAGACCTGCTGCCGGACTTCATCGAACACACCCGCCGAAAGGGAATCGAAGTCCGCAACAAACTCGATCTGATTCTCCGGCTGATTTATTCGTCTGCCGTATGGTTTCTGAAATATCTGAAACAGATAAATCTGGATATCAGCGCCGCCGAAAAAGAACTGGAACGCAGTATCCGCAACGAAGACCTGCTCCGTCTGATGAGACTGCAGAAAACACTCGTTTACTTCAACACCTCCATCCGAGGAAATGAAGTAATGATCGGAAAGCTGCAAAGTATCTTTCAGGACACTGACTTTCTGGACAAGGAACTGGTAGAAGACGTGATTATCGAGTTGAAACAGGCATTTAATACCGTGAATATCTACAGCGATATCCTCACCGGAACGATGGACGCCTTTGCCTCTATCATCTCCAACAACGTGAATGCCATCATGAAACGCATGACCAGCCTTTCCATTACACTGATGATCCCGACATTGATAGCCAGTTTCTACGGAATGAATGTGGATATCCATCTGGAAGAGATGCCGTATGCCTTTGCACTGATTATCCTGTGCTCTGTCGTGCTGTCGACATTAGCGTTTATCGTATTCCGGAAAATCAAGTGGTTCTAATTCAAGCGACTGCCATTCAAGCAGTTCTAAATCTCCCTTTACGTCAGAGACATAAAAAAGCAGCCTGTCATTCTTAAGACCTGAATTCAAGGTCGGCGATGACAGGCTGCACACAATACGTTTTTTGTTCGATAGAGAATATTAAAAAGAGAATGTTTAAGAGAGAGAAATTATTTTATCCTTCTTTACTGGATTTCTTTCCGCCCAATGGCACAGAAATACCAACAAATCCATTTACTGTCTTTGTACTTTTTCCAAAGAACATATAGTCCGTACCGATAAACAAAGGCCCAAGTTTCACAGCCAAACCAAATGATTTACCAGCACTCTGAATCATAGAATAACTGATTGCCGCATTCAACCAACTTTTCGGACGAATATTAGCCGAAAGTGTAATTTCAGTCTGAGTTTTCGGCTTAGTGAAGCGGGTAGTGGAAAGAGCACCAATCGCCAACCATTTATCCAACAGTTCATACTCAGCACCAATTACTACTGTAGAATGAAGAGAAGTGGTACGAGACTCAACAACATCTTCTTTTTGCAGTTGGAGCATTTCGTAATTCAAAACATCCCCACCTTCCACACGATTCATAAAATCTTGGGCATCCCGCTGGAAATCCTCTAACCCTTCCGGAGTAAGTGCATAGTCTTTGCCATCATAATCCATACTTCCTTTAGCTGTTGCAACACTTGTACTCCCCTTTGACCACTTGATAAAACCCAAATCCAACACAGAAGCAGACACTGTCAAATTATCAAGAATCTTATAAGATGCCCCTAAATCGATGGCACCACCATAACCTGCAATGCCAAATCCGTTAAAATCAAAATCATCAATATAGTGTTTCCGAGGATCAGGATCACTCGTATTTTCCACCAAATCCATTCCTTTGAAAGAGCTCTCAAGACGCGCATTTACTTTCATTTTAGCATGATAATCACGAATCTGATTGACATCAGTAATATCGTTAATGTTTAGTGGCAAATTCGCATCTACATTCATTCCGTCTACCTTCAAATTCAAGTTACCCATACCAAGTAATACCTTAAATTTACCACCTACTGACAAGCGATCATTAATAGCGCGGGCATAACCAATACCAACTTCAGTATAAGCATTTATATTCAATTCTTCCTTTCCAATATCAAATTTTGAATTATTCCAACTGAAACCATCTTGATCAATATCGTGCAAGAAGCTAAACATGGACTTAGGTATCTGAGCACCTAAATCTACACGGGCACCTACATTAACCGACCAAAAGTTCTTTCCTTTATACCATCCGAAAGAGAGAATATCCGTATTGACATTGACATTCAACCGGTTATCATTAGACAAACGATTCATGAATTTCTGATTATTATAGAAACCATCACTATTATCAATAATATCTATAATATCTTGTGTACCCAAAGAATTTGAACTTGCCGATACATTCAACGAACCAATTGCCGGAATATTAAAATATCCGCTAGTCGGTGCCAAAGCCGGATTCAACTGCATACGATAATGAGTACCTTCCATAAAATATGAAGTACGTAAAAACTGCGCATTGGCAGGTAAAACAAAACCCATCATAAGAAGTAAAGCCCCCATGAACTTCTTAGATGCATAAAGTCTGCTTGTTGTCATGATTTTATCTTTTTTTAATTCTTGTTATCGAATGCAAATATATAGCATTTAAGTAACAAATAAAAGCACAAGTCAACACTTTTTTAGCATAAACCGAACATTTTCATGGCTATTTGGAGAAAATTCGTGCTTATTCTGCAAAAATATGTAGAAAGTGAAACAAAAGGAAATATCAGAAATTCAGGTTCAACTGCCCGTCACCAAGCAGATTGAAGGTCATTCGGTGGTAAGGGGTCGTTCCATGTTCGGCGATGGCGGCACGATGTTTTTTAGTCGGGTATCCTTTATTCTTATTCCAGTCATAAAACGGATATTCTTCGTGAAGACGATTCATATAATCATCTCTGTAGGTTTTAGCCAGTATAGAAGCGGCGGCTATCGAGAGGTATTTTCCGTCTCCTTTTATCACGGTAGTATGAGGAATGTCAGGATATTTATTGAAACGGTTTCCGTCGATCAGCAAATGCTGAGGACGGACAGAGAGCTGATCGACAGCCCGGTGCATCGCCAGAAAGGAGGCGCGGAGAATGTTTATCTCGTCTATCTCTTCGGGCGACACCACTCCTACCGCCCATGCCAGCGCTTCTTTCTCTATCACTTCACGAAGTGCGTAGCGTTGCTTCTCGGTCAGTTGCTTCGAATCATTCAGCAGCTCATTCTTGAAATCTTTAGGAAGAATGACGGCAGCGGCATACACTGATCCTGCCAGGCAACCGCGGCCGGCCTCATCGCAGCCGGCTTCTATCAGGTCTTTATTTAAATAAGGTAGTAGCATACTTATTCTTTTTTTCTTATTTGCCACAAAGATAAAGGAAATAAAAAAGGAGACCTCATTCAAAGTCCCCTTTTTCCGTCATTCATTCACACAAACAAGCAATTGTTCCCCAAATATATTCTACCGGTTCACAGCCTTGACGACCGGAACCATCACCCTACCATTCGTTTTACAGATTTTGTTCGTTGATAACATCAGCCTTTCCCCTTAGCCATTATGATAGATTTCTTCCATTTCCCCTTTATAACTTATAATATATCGTCTTGCAAAAGTATCTAAATAATAAGAGACGAGAAAATGGCTTTGAGCGAGTATTTGCATGAAATGCCCCGAAACAGGATCATCTGCCGGAAAAAAGTGATTAAGTGCGCAAAAAAGGTGTTTACCCGGTTCTATATAATCAGAAAGCGATAACCGGACTTATCTCCGGCTATCGCCCTCTTCAATAAACAAACCTTCTTTTAGTTAAAACAAACTCCAGGCGACGGTAAGCCCTGCCATCACAATGGCTACCATGCTCATAAGCTTGATTAAAATATTCAGACTCGGGCCGGAAGTATCCTTAAACGGGTCGCCCACAGTATCGCCTACTACGGTTGCCTTATGCACTTCACCGCCTTTGCCTCCAAAGTTCCCCTCTTCTACATATTTCTTCGCATTATCCCACGCACCGCCTGCATTGGCCATAAAGATAGCCAGCACAAAACCTGTGCTCAAACCGCCGATCAGCAGTCCCAGTACTCCGGTCACTCCGAAGATTAATCCGGTAGCGATAGGCGCAAGGATAGCAATCAGCGACGGAATCACCATTTCGCGCTGCGCACCCTTGGTTGAGATAGCCACACAACGTTCATAATCCGGCTCGGCTTCTCCTGTCAGAATGCCTTTGATCTCACGGAACTGACGACGCACCTCATCTACCATGTGTCCGGCTGCGCGGCCGACCGCATTCATCGTCAATCCACAGAACAAGAACGCCATCATCGAACCGAGGAACATACCGGAAAGAACTTTCGGATTCATCAGCGTCACGTCGTAATAGTTCATGAAATCGACAAAGGTAGCATTGGCGGTTGAGACAACATCGCCGTTCGGCATACTCAGGTCTACTGTCCCCAAACGGGTCAGACCGATACGGATTTCTTCGATATAGGATGCCAGCAAAGCCAGTCCGGTCAATGCAGCGGAACCGATAGCAAAACCTTTTCCGGTTGCCGCGGTTGTATTTCCCAAAGAGTCGAGCGCATCGGTACGCTTGCGGACTTCGGCACCCAGACCGGCCATTTCGGCATTACCGCCTGCATTATCAGCAATCGGGCCGTAAGCGTCCGTAGCCAGTGTGATTCCTAATGTGGACAGCATACCGACAGCGGCAATACCGATACCGTAGAGTCCCATACCCACGTTGGAAAAATCGAAACCGGAAGCAAGCAGGAAGGAGGCAATGATACCCACCACTACCGCAATCACGGGAATAGCCGTAGAAAGCATACCCAGACCGATACCGGAGATAATGACGGTGGCAGGTCCAGTCTTTCCGCTTTCACTCAGTTTCTGAGTAGGGCGATACGACTGGGAAGTATAATATTCGGTAGAACGTCCGATCACAATGCCGACCAACAGGCCGACTACGACAGCGCATGAAATCCAAATCCAGTTGTCCAACTGTAAGAGCCACAGGATTAAGAAGGTAGCAGCCACAATCAGCACGGAACTCAGGTTTGTTCCGAATGCCAGCGAGCCGAGCAAATCTTTCACCGTCGCATTTTCTTTGGTGCGCACGGAGAAGATGCCGATAATGGAAAGCAGAATACCTACCGCAGCAATCAGCATCGGGGCAATAACTGCTTTGAACTGCATGACCGTATCTGCCGAATGTATAAAGGCGGCAGCACCCAATGCGGCAGTCGCCAGGATAGAACCGCAATAAGATTCGTACAAGTCGGCTCCCATACCTGCCACGTCGCCTACGTTATCGCCTACATTATCGGCAATGGTGGCAGGGTTTCGCGGATCGTCTTCGGGAATTCCGGCTTCTACCTTACCCACAAGGTCGGCGCCTACGTCGGCAGCTTTTGTATATATACCGCCACCTACACGGGCAAAGAGCGCCTGTGTGGAAGCTCCCATACCGAACGTCAGCATCGTGGTAGTGATTACGCAAAGTTTATGAGTCGGTGTCAGTGCGTCGGCGGGAATCACCGCGTTCAGCAACAGATACCAGAAAGATATATCGAGCAACCCCAGTCCGACTACAACGAGTCCCATTACCGCACCACTGCGGAAAGCGATTCTCAGTCCGGAGTTCAATGAATTGCGTGCCGCATTCGCCGTACGTGCCGAAGCATAGGTTGCCGTCTTCATACCCAGGAAACCGGAAAGACCGGAGAAGAAACCACCCGTCAGGAAAGCTATGGGAACCCACACATTCTGAACATGAAAGCCATAAGCCATAATTGAAAACAAAATAACCAGCCCAAGGAAAACACAACCTACAATCTTGTACTGTTGTTTCAGATAAGACATAGCTCCCTTGCGTACCGCAGCGGCTATTTTTATCATTTGGGGAGTACCTTCACTCTCTTTCATCATCTGCTTATGGAAGTAATAAGCAAAACAGAGGGCTAACACTGAAGCGACCGGAACCAGCCAGAAAAGAATGCTATCCATAGAATTAATTATTAAAGGGTTTTATGGAGGCTAAAAGTATGGAAATCAAACGAAAAAAGCAAGCAAAAGAGAAAAAAAATCCAACTTGCCGATTGATGCGATAACTCTCAATGAAACGAAGGTAAAACAAGTAAAAAAGTCTTTTGAGAATCCTGCAAAAGAGCATCAGGCCAATAGCTCGTTAGTTAATTTTTAGTCTTATTACGTTAATCGTTAACAAACCCGTTATTTCTATTAAACCATGTTATAAAGCGCCTCACTTTGCCCCGAAAATTTGGAGATAGCCGAAAAGTCCCTATCTTTGTAGTGTGTTTTTCATAGTATTAGATTTAAGGTTAACAAAAGATTGGCTGTCTGGGATAGATAGCCTTTTTTTATGCCCGCAAACTAACTATTGCCTGTTAAACTACAGGGATTGGATGCCAAGAAAATGTATAAGGTAAAAGAAATCAATCTGATGCCGAATAGTAAATCCAGCCTGGCTGCCAACGAAAAGACTTATTCCAGTGATTATCTGATGAAAGTGGGCATAGATGCTTTCACCACTAATCAAGCCTTTAGCCGCGTGATTGAGCTTACGGCAGATAACTTCCTACTGCCTTACTCATGCCAAGCCTTTGGCACGCTTGTGCCAAGGGCTTGGCATAGCAGTGCCAACGCAGTGGCACAACTGTGCCAAAGGCATGGCACAAACATTAAGAACAAAAGGGGAAACACCGTTCGTGGTGAATCCCCTTTCTCATACAATAAAACAATCAACTAATCTTCAATCGTTACAGCAGTTCCGTTGGCAGTTACCATCAGCATACTACCGCTGCCTCCTACTGTTTCATAATCCAGATCGACACCGATCACTGCATTGGCTCCTAACTTTGCTGCCTGTGCCTGCATCTCCTGCAAAGCTGTATCTTTTGCCATACGTAGTACTTCTTCATATGCACCGGAACGACCTCCTACAATATCCCGAATACTTGCAAACAAGTCACGGAATACATTGGCACCAATGATTGTCTCTCCGGAAACAATTCCGTAGTACTTTACTATTCGTTTTCCCTCAATGATGGGAGTTGTAGTCACTAACATGATCTTTTTCTTCTTTTTTAGTTGTTTACTATCCTATTAGACGCAGGATACCCCCAAAAGGTTGCAATGTCACCCTAAAAAAATTGCGGCTATACCGCAAGAATATGCGATATAGCCGCCAATTAGAGTTAAAGAGAGAGAGAATTTATAGAAAGCGCGGTCTCACGACCAACTTAATATACCTAAAATGATTTTTATTCTTTCTTATTAGACGCAGGAAACTTCAAATCACTGCACTTCAAAGAGATTTTTTTAGTTAAAGAATAAAAAAAATCGCTATTCTTGCAGGAATAGCGATTAATATCTTTAGAACATCTGGCTGACGCGTTCGATCCCAGCCACTAATGCGTCCACTTCCGATCGTGTATTGTACATGGCAAATGATGCACGTACCGTACCTTCGATTCCGAGCCGCTGCATCAACGGTTGCGCACAATGGTGCCCCGTGCGGACAGCGATACCTAAACGGTCTAACAATGTTCCCAAATCGAAATGGTGAATATCTCCCACCAGAAATGAAATCACCGCTCCCCGATCTGCCGCCTCACCGAAAATACGCATATTGGGTATTTCCTTCAATCGCTTCAGCGCATACGTCGTCAGCTCGTGTTCATGAGCGGCGATTGGATCGAGTCCGATACCATTAACATAGTCAAGGGCTTTTGCCAGTCCGGTAGTACCGATGTAGTCCGGCGTACCGGCTTCAAACTTGAAAGGCAGTTCGTTGAAGGTAGTCTTTTCAAAAGAGACGTGCTGAATCATTTCTCCTCCTCCTTGATAAGGGGGCATACGATCCAGCCATTCTTCCTTTCCATAAAGCACACCGACGCCTGTCGGCCCATAAACCTTATGTGCGGAGAACACCAGAAAATCGGCATCCAAGTCTTGCACATCCACCTTCATATGGGGGATAGACTGTGCAGCATCCACTAGAAAAGGTACTCCATGCGCATGAGCCGTCGCAATCATTTCCTTGACAGGATTTACGGTTCCCAATACGTTCGACACCTGAACTACACTGACTATCTTTGTACGCTCGGTGAATAACTTTTCATATTCATCCAGCAACAGTTCGCCCTTGTCATTCATCGGAATGACCTTGATGGCAATTCCTTTGCGGGCAGCCAGAAGTTGCCAGGGAACGATATTACTGTGATGCTCCATCACTGAAAGGATCACCTCATCGCCTTCCTGCATAAACTCATCTCCAAAGCTGGAAACAAGCAAATTGATACTTTCCGTCGTACCCCGTGTAAAGACGACCTCATTCGTGCTGCCGGCATTGATAAACTGCCGTACCGTTTCGCGGGAAGCTTCATGCAGTTCCGTTGCCTGCTGGGAAAGGTAATGTACTCCGCGATGCACATTCGCATTCACAGAGTAATACTCATCTACCAGCGCATCCACCACCAGACGAGGTTTCTGAGTCGTCGCACCGTTATCGAAATAAACCAATGGTTTACCATACACCGTACGGCTCAATATCGGAAAGTCTTCACGTATCTTTTGAATATCCATTTTACTTATTCATCATTTACATATTGCACATCCCTGGCACTTGTTCAATTCGCCACGGAAGCGTTTTTCTACCAACAGGTGCAGACGGTCTTTCAATGCATCCAGACGAATCGTATCGATGACTTCATTGACGAATGCAAACATCAGAAGCAAGCGTGCTTCTTTCTCCGCTATTCCGCGTGCACGCATATAGAACAAAGCATTCTCGTCCAACTGGCCCACAGTTGCTCCGTGAGAGCATTTCACATCGTCCGCATAGATTTCAAGCTGCGGCTGCGTGTACATACGCGCATCGCGTGTGGCACAAAGGTTGCGGTTGGTCTGTTGAGAATTTGTATGCTGGGCATCAGGACGTACCAATACCAGTCCGGCAAAAGCACCGGTCGACTGGTCATCAAGCACGTACTTGAATAATTCATTACTGGTACAATTCGGTACTGCATGATCAATGGAGGTATTATTATCCACATGCTGGTTTTTATCAGCGATTGCCATACCGCAAAGATTAATCTCAGCCCCTTCGCCGGCTAGCAGAACTTCTGTTGTATTACGGGTAGTTCCGTTGTGCAGCGTCATGCCATTCAGCAAAACATTGCTGTTTGCTTCCTGCTTCACGTACAGGTTACTGATACGAACCGTACT
This sequence comes from Bacteroides sp. MSK.20.82, assembly GCF_019052485.1. Lineage (NCBI taxonomy): Bacteria > Pseudomonadati > Bacteroidota > Bacteroidia > Bacteroidales > Bacteroidaceae > Bacteroides > Bacteroides sp. MSK.20.82. The sequence goes on along the minus strand of NZ_JAHQUN010000018.1, from coordinate 76,974 downwards.
TGTATGTGTTTCTTCAAGCTCATACATATCGAATACCGCATTCTCTCCGGCAAATACTTCGATCACCTGTGTTGCAAGGAAGTTCACATTATCCATCGCATGATCACAGATCAACAGGCGTGCCTGCGCTCCATCTTCCAGGATGATCAGCACGCGACGGTTCACCATGAAGTTGACATCTGCACGAAGGATATTCACCAGTTGGATAGGCTTCTCTACGATTACGTTCTTCGGAACATAGAAGATGACTCCATCCTGTGCAAAAGCTGTATTAAAAGCTGTTATGCCATCCTTGGAGGTATCAGCCAGCTTACCGTAGTACTTCTTCACCAGTTCGGGATGTTCCGCAGCGACTTCTTTGAGGCTGCCGAAGATGACGCCTTCCGGCAAATGAGTTTTAGGAAGCGCTTTATTATAAAATGCGTCGTTTACCACAAAATACAAGGCTGTGCTCATATTCGGGACATCGCACTTAAACACTTCGTACGGATTGACCGGAATCTGAAGACGGTTAAGGTTCAGGCCGTAATCAGGCTCGAAATACTTACTTATATCCGTGTATTTATACTTCTCCATCTTACGGGTCGGGAATCCGAGACGCTCAAAATCAGCAAAAGCAGCCGCACGGGGTGCATTCAGCACTTCCGCACTATGCTTGCAGATCATGGCTTCCGTCTGAGAGAAGAGATCTATGTATTGTTGTTCTACATTCATCGTTATTCTCCTACTTCTTTCTTAATCCAATCGTATCCCTTTTCTTCCAGTTCCAAGGCTAGTTCCGGCCCGGCAGTTTTCACAATACGACCTTTATAGAGTACGTGCACTATATCCGGTTTGATATAATCGAGCAGACGCTGATAGTGAGTGATGACGATCGTACTTGTTTCGGGAGTCTTGAGCTTATTCACGCCTTCCGCTACAATACGAAGGGCATCAATATCCAGACCGGAGTCTGTCTCGTCAAGAATGCTCAGACGCGGCTCCAGCATTGCCATCTGGAAGATCTCGTTACGCTTCTTCTCACCACCGGAGAAACCTTCATTCACCGAACGATTGGCAAGTTTATTGTCCAGTTCGACTACGGCACGCTTCTCACGCATCAGTTTCAGAAATTCGCTGGCAGTCAACGCAGGCAGACCTTTATACTTGCGCTGTTCATTGACAGCCGCCCTCATGAAGTTCACCATGCTTACTCCGGGGATTTCTACCGGATACTGGAAACTAAGGAAAATACCTTCATGACTACGGTCTTCCGGACTCAACTCCAGCAGATTCTTGCCATAGAAAGTGACCGAACCTTTTGTCACCTCAAAAGCAGGATTTCCCACCAGAACAGAAGAAAGCGTACTCTTTCCGGAACCGTTCGGCCCCATTATCGCATGTACTTCGCCCGGTTTCACCGTCAGGTTAATACCTTTCAATATCTCTTTGCCATTAATGCTGGCATGCAGGTCTTTTATCTCTAACATAAGCTTATTTATTTTTTATCCCACGCTTCCTTCCAACGAAATAGTAAGCAACTTCTGTGCTTCCACTGCAAACTCCATCGGAAGTTTATTTAATACTTCTTTCGCATATCCGTTAACAATCAGCCCGATAGCATCCTCCGTCGGGATACCCCGCTGATTGCAATAGAATATCTGATCTTCGCTGATCTTGCTGGTAGTCGCCTCATGCTCCACCACAGCCGTCTCATTATGGATATCCATATACGGGAAAGTATGCGCACCACATTTGTCGCCCAGCAGCAAAGAGTCACACTGGCTGTAATTTCGTGCATTATCGGCTTTTTCAGCTACACGTACCAGTCCGCGATAAGAGTTCTCGCTATGTCCGGCAGAGATACCTTTGCTGACAATCGTGCTGCGGGTATTCTTTCCCAGATGAATCATTTTTGTTCCGGTATCTGCCTGCTGATAATTATTTGTCACAGCTACAGAATAAAACTCAGCCGTCGAATTATCGCCTGTCAATATGCAGGAAGGGTACTTCCACGTGATAGCCGAACCGGTTTCCACCTGTGTCCAGGACAGTTTGCTGTCCACCCCTTTGCAGTTGCCGCGTTTCGTCACAAAGTTGTAGACTCCACCTTTACCTTCGGCATCACCCGGATACCAGTTCTGAACCGTACTGTATTTCACTTCTGCACGATCATGTACCACAATCTCCACGATAGCCGCATGCAACTGATTTTCATCACGCATCGGTGCGGTACATCCCTCCAGATAAGATACATACGAATCGTCGTCCGCCACAATCAGCGTACGTTCAAACTGTCCCGTATTACGGGCATTGATACGGAAATAGGTAGAAAGCTCCATCGGGCAGCGTACTCCCTTCGGTATGTAAACGAAAGAACCGTCAGAGAACACGGCCGAGTTCAAAGCAGCAAAGAAGTTATCCCGATAGCCTACTACCGAGCCCATATACTTCTTCACAAGGTCCGGATGTTCCCGTACCGCTTCACTAAAAGAGCAGAATATAATGCCTTTCTCCATCAGTGTCTCTTTGAAAGTAGTCTTTACAGATACCGAGTCCATCACTGCATCCACAGCCATTCCGCTCAATGCCATCTGTTCTTCCAAAGGAATCCCCAGTTTATTGAATGTCTTTATCAGTTCCGGATCTACTTCATCCATACTCTTCGGTCCTTCTTTCTTCTTCGTCGGATCGGCATAGTACGAAATTGCCTGATAATCAATCTCCGGAATACGGAGATGTGCCCAAGTCGGCATTTCCAGCGTCAGCCAATGGCGATACGCTTTCAGTCGGAACTCCAGCAGCCATTCGGGTTCATCTTTTTTCGATGAAATCAGACGAACTACATCTTCGTTGAGTCCACGCTCAATAACATCGGTGTGTACTTCCGTGGTGAAGCCATATTTATACTTCTCCTGCGTCAGTTCCTTTACATATTTATTGGGTTCTTCTTGTTGCATCTTTATTATCTAATATATATTGTTGCGTTATATTCTTAGCAGCAGGGAAAAAGATTCCCGCAAACGTTTCCATAGGATAATATAACAATGATTCGCTCTTTTTTGTTGCACTAATTAACTTATTATCGCTATCGATAAACTCTATCACACAGATCACAAGGCTCGTTAACAACAGAAATTTGAGTGCTCCCAATCCACTTCCCAGCCAACGGTTCAGCCACCCCAGTGAAATAGCTTCCATCGCTTTCGTCAGCAAGGACGCCACTAACGTGAATATCAGCGGAACAGCGATCCAGATGACAATAAAAGCCAATACCTGTGCAACCGTCATCGAGTCTGTCACAGCCGGACAAAGCTTCTCCGCCAACGTTGCATACAAAGCCTTTGCTGCCAGCAAACCGACGACCAATCCCAGAATAGAAGCCAGCTGACGGATAAAGCCTTTCATAAAGCCCGCCACCACACCGGCACCTATTATAATAAGGATAATTATATCAATCGTTGTCATTATCTCTTTTTAAAAGAAAAAGGAGGCACGGAGTTGTAAATCCACTCTGTGCCTCCGTATATTCTCGATTCAGTACAATTTATAACGTCTGTTTCACTTCTATTTCTTCGAATGTCTCGATCATATCGCCTACCTTCATGTCGTTGCAGTTCACCAGACTGATACCGCACTCGAAGTTTGTACCTACTTCCTTCACGTCGTCCTTGAAGCGTTTCAGTGCATTGATGTTTCCGGTGAAGATAACGATACCATCGCGGATCAGACGAGCCTTGTCGCTTCGTTTCACCTTTCCGGTCTTCACTACCGCACCAGCCACAAGTCCCACTTTCGTGATATTGAACACTTCGCGGATTTCGATCGTAGCCGTAATCTGTTCTTTCAGTTCCGGAGCTAACATACCTTCCATAGCGGCCTTCACCTCCTCGATTGCATCGTAGATGACGGAGTACTTACGGATATCGACACCTTCCTGTTCCGCCATCTTAGCGGCAGCACCCGAAGGACGTACCTGGAATCCGACGATAATCGCATCCGAAGCAGCAGCCAGTGATACATCCGATTCGGAGATAGCACCCACGCCTTTATGGATCACATTTACCTGGATCTGTTCAGTAGACAACTTGATCAACGAGTCGCTCAATGCTTCTACAGAACCGTCCACGTCACCTTTGACGATGATGTTCAATTCCTGGAAGTTACCCAAAGCAATACGACGGCCAAGTTCGTCCAAAGTCAGGATCTTCTGTGTACGCAAGCCTTGTTCACGAGCCAGCTGTTCACGTTTATTCGTGATTTCACGGGCTTCCTGATCACTTTCAACTACATGGAACGTATCACCTGCAGCAGGAGCACCGTTCAGTCCCAGAATCAATGCCGGTTCGGCTGGTCCCGCTTCTTTCACGCGCTGATTACGTTCGTTGAACATGGCTTTCACACGTCCGTAGCTGGTTCCTGCCAATACAATATCTCCTACTTTCAAAGTACCATTCGATACCAGCACCGTAGCTACATAACCACGTCCCTTATCCAATGAAGATTCAATGATGGACCCTGTCGCATTACGGTTCGGATTTGCCTTCAAATCAAGCATTTCAGCTTCCAGCAATACTTTTTCCATCAAATCTTCCACACCCATACCTTTCTTGGCAGAGATATCTTGTGACTGGTATTTACCACCCCATTCTTCCACGAGATAGTTCATTGCAGCCAGTTCTTCTTTAATCTTGTCCGGATTAGCAGTCGGCTTATCTACCTTATTGATTGCAAATACAATAGGTACACCTGCTGCCATCGCATGATTGATCGCTTCCTTCGTCTGCGGCATCACGTTATCATCGGCTGCCACAATAATGATCGCGATATCCGTTACTTTCGCACCACGGGCACGCATAGCGGTAAACGCCTCATGACCCGGAGTATCCAGGAACGTAATACGGCGTCCGTCTTCCAACTGTACGTTGTAAGCACCGATGTGCTGTGTAATACCTCCGGCTTCACCGGCAATTACATTCGCCTTACGGATGTAGTCAAGCAAGGATGTCTTACCGTGGTCAACGTGTCCCATCACCGTTACAATTGGAGCACGTGGCTGCAAATCTTCCGGAGCATCTTCTTCTTCCACGATAGCCTGTGCCACTTCCGCACTTACATATTCGGTCTTGAAACCAAACTCTTCGGCTACCAGATTGATTGTTTCCGCATCCAGACGCTGGTTGATGGAAACCATCATACCAATACTCATACAAGTTGCAATAACCTGATTGACTGATACGTCCATCATCGTTGCCAACTCGTTAGCCGTTACGAACTCAGTCAGCTTCAGTACCTTGCTTTCTGCCATTTCCTGATCTTCCAGTTCCTGCATACGGTTGGAAGCCATTTCACGTTTTTCCTTGCGGTACTTAGAAGTCTTGTTCTTACCCTTGGTTGTCAGACGTGCCAAAGTTTCTTTTACCTGCTTTGCTACATCTTCTTCGCTAACCTCCTGCTTGATAACCGGCTTCTTGAAGCGATCCTTATTATTATTCTTCTTGTTGTTGTTATTATTATTGCCCTGTCCCTGGCCTTGACCCTGAGGACGGGGATGGTTGCCACCACCTTTACCGGTCTGAGTATTGGGTCTCGGAGCAGCAAAGTTGGAAGTTGCCACATTGTTGACATCCACCTTCTCTTTGTTGATACGATTCCGTTTCTTTCTGGCAGCATCGGCATTATTATCTTTTACGCCCGGTTTTGCCTGTTTACTGTCCTCTTTACGGATTTCCTTGATGATAGCTTCCTTCATCAGTTTCTTCTGATCCTGACGAACTTTTTCTTTTTCTTCGCGTTCACGGCGTTTTTCTTCCTTCGATTTCTTCTTAGGACGGGTAGACTGATTCAATGCAGCCAGGTCAATCTGACCGATGACATTGATCTTCGCACCCAGTTCCGGTTGACGGATTTTAAACACCTCATTTTCTTTCGACGCATTTTCTTCAGTCGGAGTTGTCACTGTTGCAGTTACTTCTGCCGTTCTTTCTACTTTACGTTCTTCTGCCTTCACAGGTGCAGTTTCTACCACCTTCGGCTCTTCTTTCTTTACTTCTTCCACTACTACTTTCTCAACTTCTACCGGTTTTGTCTCCACTGCAAGTTTCGGCGCTACTACTGGCTGTTCTACCGGTGCAGGTTTCGGTGCAATTACTTCCACCTTTTCCACTTTCGGCTCTTCCTTTTTCACTTCGGATTCAACCACTGGTTTCTCAACGACTGTTTTTTCAGCAACGGGTTGCTCTACCACAGGTTGTTCTACTACAGGTTCTACTTTCTTTTCCGGCGCTTTTTCTACTTTATCTGTTCTCCGACCGCTGAATTTATCCAAATCTATTTTTCCGACAGGTTTAAACTTAGGACGTGCATCCTCCGGTACGACTGTCTTAATCACATCTTCCGACTTCGGTTTCTCCTGCTGCTTCTCGAAGCCCTCGATAGATACCGATGCCTTATTACGTTCCTTATTCTGACGTTCCTGGATGAAACGCTCCGATTCAAGTCTAAGGTTCTTGTCTGTACTAAACTCTTTAACGAGCACAGCGTACTGCTCCTCACTAATTTTGGTATTAGGATTAGCCTCAACGGTATACCCTTTCTTTTGCAGGAACTCAACTACCGTCGCGATTCCTACATTCAAATCTCTTGTAACTTTGTTTAACCTTATCGTCATATTTAAAATTTAATGAATAAATGGAGCGAAGAAAATTCAATCGTAATGCATATTACTCTTGTGTTGGTTCAGCTTCAGGTTCCGCCTCTGTCTCAGGCTCCATCTCTGCTGCCGGTTCTTCTTCAAACTCCGATTTCAAAATACGTATTACCTCGTCCACTGTCTCTTCTTCCAGGTCCGTCTTTTCAATCAACATCTCGCGAGGCGCATTCAACACAGCCTTCGCAGTATCGATACCGATAGCCTTGATTGCATCGATCACCCATCCGTCGATTTCATCTCTGAACTCGTCGAGATAGATATCCTCGTCAGCCACATTCTCATCCAATTCACGGAACACGTCGATAGTGTACTCAGTCAACATACTGGCCAGCTTGATATTCAAACCGCCTTTACCAATAGCAAGCGATACCTCTTCCGGTTTAAGGAATACCTCAGCCTTTTTCTCTTCCTCATTCAGACGGATAGAAGAAATCTTAGCCGGGCTCAAAGCACGCTGGATAAACAATGAAATGTTCGATGTGTAATTGATTACGTCGATATTTTCATTGCGTAATTCACGAACAATCCCATGAATACGACTCCCTTTTACACCTACGCAGGCGCCTACGGGATCGATTCTGTCATCATAAGATTCCACTGCGATCTTGGCACGTTCGCCAGGGATACGGGCAATCTTTTTAATGGTAATCAAACCATCATTGATTTCAGGTACTTCCATTTCGAACAGACGTTGCAGGAAAACGGGAGAAGTACGTGACAAAATAATCTTCGGATTATTGTTCTTGTTGTCTACGCGGGCAACCACTGCACGGGCTGTTTCACCTTTACGATAAAAGTCGCTCGGGATCTGTTCAGTCTTAGGCAACAGCAGTTCGTTTCCTTCATCGTCCAGAAGCAACATTTCCTTTTTCCAGATCTGGTATACTTCCGCGTTGATGATTGTACCTACTTTATCAATATATTTATTATAAATACTGTCCTTTTCAAGTTCCAGAATCTTTGAAGCCAGTGTCTGACGGAGATTCAGGATAGCACGACGTCCGAACTTGGCAAAGATCACCTCATCAGTCACTTCTTCGCCTTCTTCGTATGAAGCATCGATTTTCTGTGCTTCCGTCAGCGAAATCTGCATATTGGGGTTTGTCAAATCTTCATCGGCCACAACTTCACGGTTACGCCATATCTCGAAGTCACCCTTGTCCGGGTTCACGATCACGTCGTAATTCTCATCGGTGCCAAACATTTTCGCGATTACGCTACGGAACGACTCTTCAAGTACGCTAACCATCGTCGTTCTATCGATATTCTTCAGTTCCTTAAATTCCGAAAATGTATCAATCAAGCTGATTGTTTCTTCTTTTTTGGCCATAACTATTTAAAGCTAATTAAGTATTTAGTATATTTTATTTGCTCATAAGTGAAGGTTTCGTCCTCTTCGATCAACTTCGGACGCTTGGAACCTTCGAGTTTTACCTTCTTCTGTACGCCTACTGTAAACTTCTCTTCATCGGCATCTTTCAGGATACCTGCCAGTTTACGTCCGTCTCTGGTCACTACTTCCACCTCTTGTCCGATGTGGATGTAATACTGTTGCAGCACTTTAAAGGGTTGTCCGATACCGGCAGAGCCCACTTCCAGTTCATAATCTTCCTCTTCACGGTTCAGTTTCGACTCGATAAAGCGGCTAAGCTCTACGCAGTCTTCAATCCAAACTCCTTCTGCGTGGTCTATTTCGACCACGATCTTGTCATCCGGGCTCACGGTCACCTCTACCAGAAAGTAGTCTTTTCCTTCCAGCCACTCTTCAACAATCTGACAAACAGTTTTCTTTTCTATCATTTATTAACTATATAAGAACAAAAAAAGGAGCTTAATCGCCCCTCCACCTTTCATCCATTTCGGTTGCAAAGATATAAATAATCTATTCGACTACAAAACATTAAAGAAAAAAAGTATGAATTAATAGTCGTATATCAGGCACAAACACCAATATCTAATCATCAACCCAGGAATTCAGATAGTTTTGAGAATCCTTACAGCCTTGAGCTGCGGCTTTTTGGAACCACTTTTTAGCCTTGGCTTTATCTACTGCCACTCCCTGACCGTAAAACAACATGGTAGCAACCGTAAACTGAGCGGATTCCACCCCTCTCTCTGCCGCACGACAAAAATATGGGAACGATTTCGCAATGTCTTTTCTCACTCCATGTCCGTTATAATAAATTGAGCCCAAATTATTCAGCGCCAACGGATAGTCACTCTTTACCGCCTCTTCATAATATTCACGCGCGACATCGTAATCTATTTCCACCCCTTTGCCAAAATGGTACATCATTCCTAAATTATAAGCAGCGGCAGCTTCTCCCATACTTGCAGCTTTCAGGAAACACTCCTGGGCATCTTCAAATTTTCCTTCATCCAGGAAGATAATTCCCAAATCATTGATCTGCCCGGAAGTTATATTTTTAGCTTTCATCAGATATTGCTTTTCAGCCGTAGCCATATCCACAGAAATAATAACTGTCGAAGAATTGGAAAAAGATCCGCTATATTCACATTTCACTTTTTTCCCGTACTCACAGCTATAAACTTCCAGCTGATAGAAATCCTCACTGACAGAATAGTTACCAGTTTCATAAGCATCCAGTTTTCCTTTTCTCTCACCATTCAGGAATATTTCGGCAGCATGATCAGAAGTTACTTTCACTCTCCGCTTAACGAACAGCTGATTGAGCAGTTTTCCGAATAACCCCTGCGCACCGGCATTACTACCGTCTGCAGAAGCGACATTCGAAGCCGGTTGAAAGCCGGGAGGTGAAATTGTATCCACAGCCGGATGTTGCAACAGATCAAGTATGACCGCAGCCAGCTCACTAAACTTCTCTTCCGGATTAGGATAAGCATTCAGCCAGTGTTTATCATTCAGCATCAGTTTCATAGACCCTTTCAGATCAGTAGGATCTATGCGGAAAGGTATAATAGGCTTATTGCTGCTAAAGCCAATATTCAGTTCACTACGCACCCAGCGGGATATTTGAGACGTTTCAGAAAAGACAATCAGGAACACTTTACAGGTCACAATAGCTTCTTCAATAATATCACCATACTCCGCTCCGGGTCTTATGTCACGCGGAGCCATCCAACACTTGATCCTGTTACTTTCTAATGCATGACATATTGCCTGTGCCGTCTGTATATTGGCACTTGAATAGCTAATAAACACTTCATGATCCATAATCTTTATTGTATATATTCAACTTAGGTTTACACACTCCACGACACCGATACAATCCTGAATTCAGACGGATGTTGGTTGCTAAGATAATGAAATTCTTAGTAATACAAAAAATAATTGTATCTTTACACCGCAATAATTAAAAATACAACGGCTATGGCACATCATCTCAACACCAACAAACAGTTTATGGTCAGCAATGGCATTCTGGCTTTTGCCGTCATTTTTGTCGTAGTTATTTTCATTTATATGAGCTTACGCCTGCAACGGGAAAACCAGGCAGAACGACATTATATTGAAACTTATACGATCAGCCTGGTAAAAGGATTTGCCGGAGATTCCATTTCGCTGTTCGTCAATGACAGCCTTATCGCCAATCAAGTCATGCAGGAAGAAGCCTTTACGGTAGAGGTCGGTCGGTTTGCAGAACAAAGCGCACTGATGATTGTAGACAATAAAACGGAAATAGCATCCGTTTTCGATCTCAGCGAGAAGGGAGGAACTTATCAGTTTGAAAAAGAAACGGACGGAATCAAACAGCTTGCTAAATAAGAGTCTGCTTAATATCAGGAGTTCCTTATCCCAAGCATCTTATATCTCTGTGCGATACTTCTTCAATTCTTTACGCAAAGCAAGGGCCTTGCCATCTGTGAACCGGTTCAGCAAGTCCCAGAAACGCTCACCGTGATTCATCTCACGAGTATGGCACAACTCGTGCAGAAGCACATAGTCGATCAGGTGGGAGGGCAACAGGACAAGATAATAGGACAGATTTATATTTTTTCTCGCCGAGCAACTCCCCCAGCGTCCCTGGCTGGAGTTTATCTTCACGCTGGCATAAGACAATCCACATTGCGCCGAAAGATGCTCCAAACGAGGAGGAAGAATACTTTTCGCATTCCGCCTCAAAGATTCTTCAATCACTTTACGCAACCAGTTCTGTAAATTTTCATCAGTAAAATCCGCTTGAGGCGGACAAACGATCTGCATGACACCCAATCGCGAATTAGCCAAAAACTGCTCCTTTTCACCTAAGATGAGAGATAGTTTGAAATGCTCGGCATCAATCTTATAGTCCAAGTCAATCAACGGACGGGCAACCTTCTGACGGGAAAGCAGCAACTTACTACGAAGATTCTCAATAGCACGCTTCACCTCTTTCGTCGTGGTGCCGGGAGGTACAGAAACGTAGACCGCATCGCTTTTGGTACGGAACACCAAACTGCGGGCACGTGGATTGACACGTACTATCAAACTTCCCAATTCATCATCTTCTATCACTGTATCCATTTTCTCCTCCTTAACCGATGCTGCAAAAATAATAAAAAAAGAAGCCGGTGGCGAAAAAAGTGATATTCAATGCAACTTTATAGTAACTCGCAACGTCTAATCCATATAAACTCATATTAAAATCAACTATCAATTATGAAAAGAAACACATTGACTGCATGGCTGCTCGGAATAATTCTGATATTCTCCGCCACCTCCTGTTTTAATGGCCCTATTGTGAAAGGCAGTAAAAACTACATCACCAAAAAAGAGAATCTGGAACATTTCAATGACATCAGCATGTCCGGAAGTGCCAACATCATCTACCAGCAAGACTCCTCCTCCCGCATCGAGATTTACGGTTCGGACAATATCGTAGAACTCCTGGAAACAAAAGTAAACGGAAAAACATTGAATATAAAATTTAAAAAGAATGTCAATATCATCGACAAGGGCAAACTAGAGATCAAAGTTTTCTCACCGGACCTGAACGGACTGACACTCAACGGATCGGGTGGCATTCTCTTTGCGAACGGCATTCACACCGAGGGAGATCTTAAAGTAACGATTAACGGTTCGGGCAATTTAGGAGGAAGCACATTCGATACCGGACATCTGGCCATCTCAATTCATGGTTCGGGTGATGTCAGACTCAAACAAATCGACAGCAAAACCTGCTCTGCAAGCATTTCCGGATCGGGCAACATCACCCTTGACGGCATGACAGGCGCAGCAAAGTACAACATATCAGGTTCCGGCAATATCAAAGCTGCCGACCTGGAAGCTACGGACGTATATGCAGGTATCTCGGGTTCGGGTAACATCAGCTGCTTCGTCAACGGCAAACTAGGCGGGCACGTCAGCGGAAGCGGCAACGTCGCTTACAAAGGAAATCCTCAGGCTATTGATTTCCCTCACAAGAAGCTCCGCAAACTAGACTAAATCCATAAACATCCCAAAAACATAAAAGGGCTACTGCATCTCGCGGTAGCCCATTTATTTAGTTAGTTTCATTATAAAAAATTTGAGAGAATTGAAAACTTCACAGTTTCGCTTTCTATGTTGTTTTAATTAAAGCACACTAACTATATTATATGTTTAAAGCAAATGAAAATGTCTATTCTTTCATAACCTGCACCTTGTTGATCTTCGCAAGGCTGTCAGCCAATGCCTGATCTGCTTTCAGCTCATTTGACAGAGCTACCGACGGTGCGGTCAGCTGTTTACCAATGGTATCCGTTGCCAATACTCTTCCATCATCTCCGGAAAAAGAATGTTGCGCTACATTTCCTAATGAAAGGATGATTGCAATCACAGCAGCGGCCTTGAACAGGGGGATGAATCTTCCTGTCAGTGTCAGACGCTTTGCCTTCACTACCGGAGTTTCCACCTGTGCCAGAATACGTGCGTCAAAGTCTTCGCCCAGTCCTACCTCCTGCTGAACCTGCTGATAAACAAACAAGTTTTTATAGCGGAGCAAATGAGCGGGTACTTCCTCCTTTGTGAAGAAGTCGCGCAACACAGATTCCTCCTCCACGGAAGTTTCGCATTGCCAATATCGCTCCAGGAGCTGTTCTATATCCTTATAATCCATATTCGTCAATTTCTAAATACCTTTGTTTTACCTTTTGTCTGGCTCTGAAAAGGTTCACTTTCACTTGTTCCTCTGTCAGATTCAGAAGGGTTGCAATTTTCTTATAGCTTTCACCTTCAATGTCCCTCAGTTGCATGATAAGCCGCTGTTTTTCGGGAAGTTCGTTCACCAGTCTATTGATAATGTTCATTTTCTCATCATGAACCAACTGGTCATACGGACTGTTTGCATCAGGTTCTTCCTCCATTTCGGGGGTGATTTCCACATTCTGAGCTTCTTTCTTCTGGCTCCGGTCTATAGCCAGATTCTTTGCCACTATCAGGCAATAGGCTTCAACCGATTCAAATTGCGACCACTCATCACGCTTGTTCCACACCCTTATCATGGTGTCCTGAACGACATCCTCGGCTTCTGCCCTATCCAGGGTTATTCTGAGCGCCAGTCGAAAGAGTTTATCCTTCAACGGCAAAATATCGTTTCGGAAGCTGATCTCTTGCATCTCTATAATAATGACGGGCTGGGATACGAAAAGTTACAGACGCCCATTACTTTTTTTTGAATTATTTTTTTATCCGCGTTCCTTCGTTGTCTTTAATCGCTGATGCTAAGGTAATTACAACTTCTGTAACTCCTGCATTAATTGCTTCAAAAGAATTCTCCAACTTAGGAATCATGCCACCTTGAATAACGCCGTCAGCAACGTATTGTTCGAATTCGGCACGGGTAATCTCAGGGATCACACTATCGTCATCATTCTCGTCACGCAGCACACCTTTCTTTTCGAAGCAGTACACCAGCGTCACGTCAAACAGCGCCGACAAAGCCTTTGCCGTCTCTCCGGCAATGGTATCCGCATTTGTATTCAGCATATTACCTTGACCATCGTGTGTCAACGGTGCCATCACGGGCACCACTCCTTTATGAATCAGATCAGCCAGCAAAGAAGCATCTACCTTCTCCACATCGCCCACGAAACCATAATCAACCTCTTTCACCGGACGCTTTACCGATCGGATCACATTCATATCCGCCCCAGTCAGTCCAAGAGCGTTCACTCCACGGGCCTGCAACCCGGCAACAATATTCTTGTTTACCAGACCACCATACACCATCGTTACCACTTTCAACGTTTCCGCATCGGTAATACGACGACCATTTACCATTTTGCTTTCAATACCTAGTTGTGCGGCAATCTTTGTTGCCGAGCGACCGCCGCCGTGAACCAGCACTTTATGTCCGCTGATGGCGGCAAAGTCATTCAACAACTGAAGAAGGGTGGCTTCCTCTTCTACGATTTTTCCACCCACCTTAATTACAGTTAGTTTTTCCCTCATTTTTTATTCAATTCTAATAAGTTTGCCGAATGGAGAACTCAGCTCCGGCACCTTGTCGGTTATTCTAAGTAAGTATAGCCGTAAAGTCCCGAACGATAGTTGGACAGAAACTCTTTACCCTCTTCCAATGATATCTTTCCTTCTTTTACAGACTTGGTCACCCATGTTTCAAGGGTACGTACCAGTTTTTTAGGATTATATTGTACGTAATCCAACACTTCCGCTACTGTCTCACCATCAATAATCTGTTCGATATTATATCCCTTTTCATTCACAGAAACGTGAACAGCATTCGTATCTCCAAACAGATTATGCATATCTCCCAGAATCTCCTGATAAGCTCCGACCAGGAAAACAGCCAGATAGTAAGGTTCTGTTTTCTTCAGACTATGCACAGGCAGATAATGAGCCACATTCCGGGTAGAAATGAAATTTGCAATCTTTCCGTCCGAATCACAGGTGATATCCTGCAGGGTAGCCGAACGCTCCGGCTTCTCATCCAACCGCTGAATAGGCATAATCGGAAATATCTGATCAATCGCCCAAGAGTCGGGCAAGGACTGGAACAATGAGAAATTACAAAAATATTTATCCGCCAGCAACTTGGACAATCCCCGGAATTCATCCGGCGCATGTTTCAAGCCTCCGGCGATCTGATTAATTTCCCGCGTAATGGACCAATACAAACGCTCGATCTGAGCACGGGTCTTCAAATCCACAATACCATGACTGAACAAGTCGAGCGCTTCTTCCCGAATCTGTTGTGCATCATGCCATGCTTCCAGCATCTTATTCTGGTTCAACGAATCCCAGATACTGTACAGTTCCTGCACAAGCTCATGTGCATCCGGAGCGATTTCCTCTTCATCATCCCATTCCGGAAGAGTAGCTGTTTCGAGCACCTCGAAGATCAAGACAGAGTGATGAGCCGTCAATGCCCGTCCGCTCTCGGTAATGATGTTCGGATGCGGGATGCCGTTTTTATCGCTGACATCTACCAATGTAGAAATGGAGTCATTCACATATTCCTGAATAGAATAGTTTACACTACCTTCACTATTGGAAGAACGGGTTCCGTCATAATCAACGCCCAGTCCGCCGCCGATGTCCACAAACTCCACATTGAATCCCATAGAGTGAAGCTGCACGTAAAATTGAGAAGCTTCGCGCAAAGCCGTCTTAATGCGACGAATCTTCGTCACCTGGCTGCCAATATGGAAATGAATCAGTTTCAGGCAATCTTTCAAGCCCTTGCTTTCCATAAAGTCAAGCGCTTCGAGCAGTTCGCTGGAAGTCAGACCGAACTTGCTGGCATCACCGCCCGATTCTTCCCATTTTCCACTGCCGGAAGAAGCCAGTTTAATACGAATACCGATATTGGGCTGCACATTCAACTGCTTCGCCATTTTGGCTATCAGTTTCAGTTCGTTCATCTTCTCTACTACGAGGAAGATACGTTTGCCCATCTTTTGGGCAAGGAGTGCCAGTTCGATATAACTTTCGTCTTTATAGCCGTTACAAACAATCAATGAGTCAGAATCCGTATTGACGGCAATCACCGCATGAAGTTCCGGTTTGGAACCGGCTTCCAGTCCGAGATTGAATTTCTTTCCGTGGCTGATAATCTCTTCTACCACAGGACGCATCTGGTTGACCTTAATGGGATAGATGATAAAATTCTCGGCTTTATACCCGTACTCTTCGGCAGCCTGCTTAAAACAGGAAGACATCTTTTCAATACGGTTGTCCAAAATATCCGGGAAACGCAACAGCATGGGAGATGCCACATCCCGCAATTGTAACTCGTCAACCAGTTCCTTCAGGTCGACGGTCACTCCATCTCTCCGCGGTGTAACAACAACATGACCTGCGTCATTAATACTAAAGTACGAAGTACCCCAACCCGTAATGTTGTAGAGTTCTTCAGAATCTTCAATACGCCACTTTCTCATTTTCTGTTATTCAGTGTTTTTAGTAAATAATTGGATGGCAAAAATACAGATTTATCTACAGGCTGCCAATTAATTGGATATTATTTCTTCCAATTGGTTTATATAACCGGTCTTAATTTATAATTCCAGCAGTTCCTGCAGACGTTGCACAGATGATTCAATCTGCCAGCGGTCTTCCAGTTCGTCCGCATTAAAGATATATTGCGCCTGCGTATAAAAAGGTGCGCGCTTTTCAAGCGCCTGAATGATGAAATCCATTAATTCATCATCTTCCTTTCCCTGAAGAATGGGACGTTGCTGCTTGGCAATACGCAAGCGTCTGAACAGCACATCGGGATGTACATTCAAGAAAACGGTTTTCCCCGTCCGGTTCATAAACTCCATATTGTCATAAAAGCAGGGTGCTCCCCCGCCTGTAGAGATAACGACGTTCTCAAACTCAGCTACCTCATGAAGCATATTTCTTTCCAACTCTCGAAATCCGGCTTCCCCCCGTTCCGTGAATAGTTCTCCGACAGTTTTATGAAAACGTTCTTCGATATACCAGTCCAGATCAATGAACGGGATATTCAGTTTGCGGGCAAAAGCCTTGCCCAAAGTAGTTTTTCCGGCACCCATATAGCCGGTAAGGAAGATACGAACCATAAATGATTAATTTTGCTCACAAAATTAATCATTTAATGAATAATGAAGAATGATTCTCTATTATTTAAAAACTTTTATCCGTTCTTCCAGTGGCTGGAACTCTTTTTCTCCCGGCTGATTGACAGGCACTCCGAACGGCATTTCCGCAATCAGATGCCAATGTGCAGGCAAATTCCATGCCCGACGCACCTCATCATCAATCAATGGATTATAATGTTGCAGGGAAGCACCGAAGCCCACATCTTCAAGCATCACCCAAACAGCCAGCTGATGCATCGCCGAGGTTTGTAATGACCATCCGGGGAAATTCTCCTGATAAGACGGGAAAGCTTCCTGAAGCCCCTTCACCACCTTCTGATCTTCAAAGAACAGCACCGTACCATATCCACAGGCAAAGGAATTGTCAATCTTTTCTTCGGTTTTCGCAAACGCTTCTCCCGGCACAATCTTCCTCAACGCATCTCTTACAATGTTCCATAACTTTTTATGAGACTTGCCAAGAAGAAGCACCACACGGGTAGATTGAGAATTGAATGCCGACGGCACGTGTCTCACTGCCAGATTGATAATGCATTCTATCTCCTGATCCGGAATAGGTGACTGGTCGGTAATCGAATAATAAGTCCGACGATTCTTCAAAGCTTCACTAAAAGTTCTTTCCATAATAGCTCCTTTCTTAATTTTATTTTCTTAAACTCCTTATAAATTAGAACAAGCTTCTCTGCCAACTTGTTCGATTCCGGAATATATTTGTACCTTCGCACCGTCAATGCTGTTGACATAATCATTCATTATCAGAAAATGGCTAAAGAAAAGTTCTACGTAGTATGGGAAGGAGTGACGCCGGGAGTATATGCTTCCTGGACGGATTGCCAGCTCCAGATCAAGGGTTATGAAGGTGCAAAGTACAAATCGTTCGACACCCGCGAAGAGGCGGAACGTGCACTGGCCTCGTCACCTTACGCCTACATCGGCAAGAATGCGAAGAAAAAAACGGAAGCTGCCCGAACCGGTTCCGATACACTGCCTGCTTCCGTCATTGACAATAGTCTGGCAGTCGATGCTGCGTGCAGTGGCAATCCCGGTCCGATGGAGTATCGGGGAGTACACGTGGCAAGCCGCCAGGAAATTTTTCATTTCGGCCCGATGAAAGGTACAAACAATATCGGAGAGTTTCTGGCCATCGTGCACGGACTGGCGTTGCTGAAACAGAAAGGATTTGATATGCCCATTTATAGCGACAGCGTGAATGCCATCAGCTGGGTGCGACAGAAAAAATGCAAAACCAAACTTCCGCGGAATGAAGAGACTGAAGAACTCTTCACAGTGATAGAACGGGCAGAGAAGTGGCTCAGGGAGAACACTTACACCACCCGTATTCTTAAATGGGAAACCAAAGTGTGGGGAGAGATTCCGGCAGACTTCGGCAGAAAATAATAGCCGGGAAGTCTATTCTGCGACTTGATCAGCAGCCTGTTCCTTCTTATGTTTAAACACAAAGCGGAGCATCAGAAAATTAGTGGGAACAGCCACAGCGAGCACACACAAGGGAGCTATCTCCTGATCTACATTCAGATACAGGAACAAATTGAACAATCCCATATGTATCAGATAGTTCACCAAATGGCTGCCTCCAAATCCCAAAGCCCTTTTCAAAGAAGGGTTGCTACGGAACGTGAAATAAGAAGTCAGAAAGAAATTACAGATAAAACTCGTCACATAGCCTATCGTGTAGGCAATATTCAAGTTGGTCATTTCGTATTCCTGCAACAGATAATAAACCCCATAATGTATTCCGGCGGCCAACGTTCCCACCGTGCAATAACGAATAAACTGGTAGCGTTTACTCTTCGATTGAAATACTGATTTTACAATTTCCATTAGTAAGTAGTTTTAGTTTTATAGTTCAGATGTTTCATTTTCATTCAGTCAGATGGACGCACGAAGTCCTGAGTCAGTTGTTCCCACACTATTTTCAGCCATATCAAGGTGCAAGGCAAAGCCTTTAAAGCATAAGGCTTCACATAATCCATCCTTATGAATCTTGGGAAAAGATCGGTAGTAGACAAAGAAGTCAGTAGAATACAGAATATAAGTAGAAACAAGTTTAACCCCGGTGTAGTGGCCTGTGTAGGTGTCTTTACATACCAGATTCCAACAGCAATCATAGCAGTCAGATAGCCATAGGTTTCAGTGCCGGTGCTAAATAGCACCATAAACAAAAGTGCAGAGGATAGAAACAAGAATCTGAAAGATTCATTTCCGTATTGCCGGATGCGTAAATAAGGAAGGGCAAACAAAATCATTCCGGGCACGATTATCCATAAATCGCTGAATGAGGCTCCCGTTATCCGATGTAACATACCCAGCAAAGATATGTTTTGATTGACGCTAAACTGATTCAGCCCATTCTTATAGACAAGCACATCGAACCATTCTTTATATGAATGAACGACATATTCCGGAGAAGCATAGAGCATCGGAAGCAAAAAAACGATCACTGCCCAAAAGACTAATCCGCCGACGAGTTTCATTTTGTGTTTCGAGAATAAAAAGAAAGCCAGTCCGACTATCCCATAAAGTTTGGTCATAGTCCCAAATACAATCATCAAAGCAGCCCAAAAATCCTTTTCTTTCTCGATCAGCACATACGAGAATATAATCATAGCGGTAATACCTATGCTATATTGCTGAGACAAAACAGCTGTAAAAACGTCATTTACAGAAACTAATATAACAACAGCAAATTGCCACTTTTTCAAATCTAACTTGCTGATAGCATAATAAAGGAAACCACAATTCACCAGACACCAAAAGACCATCCCCAAGGGTCTGGGAAGAACCGCAAAAGGAGAAATCAATGCAGTGAAAGAAATACCATACAGAAAAAAATCTTTCTGTTCCTGAAGATATTCTACATATAAAGGAGAAGAAGATATCGCATGCCAAAAAGACTGGCTAAATATAACATAATTGCTATATGTCCCCTTCATCATCAATGATAAACTGCAAGCTAATCCTACTCCCATCCACAAGATGAATAGAAAGACGGGATTCTGCACATATCCTTTCAACCTCTCCAACATATCATCAATAAGTTTTTTAGTTCATTTACAAATACCCCCTTTTTCATATCAGGCAACATCACTTCGCCTCTTAAGTCTACAGGAACCTCTTTGATGAAGGTGGTATCATCAAGAGAAGCCTTATATATAAACTCCGTATCAAATAAGAACTGTTTAATACGAGTGGACGCAAGAAAAGCTTTTCCCTTACAGTTAAACCCCTTTAATCCCCCCTGCGTATCTGTGTGGGTCAGCCCTAACAGCATAAAGTTCAAGAAACGTGAAGCATGACTCGCCAACTTTCTACGGGTAGAAAGTTGTGAATAATACGTATGATTACGATTTGCTACAACTACATCATACCCTTCCTCAAGATATTTAATCACCTGACAAACAGACTCAATCTTATATGGAAAATCATAATCTGTATAAAGAGCCAGCTCTGAATCAGAATGTGCTATACCATCACGAACAGCAGCTCCTTTCCCTTGATTTATCTTATTGTCTACAATGATAGTGTTGGGTAAGTTATTTGTCAAACGAAGTACAGCTTCTTCCGTAAATCCGCGTTTGGAACCATCATTTACTACGATAAAGCGAATATTGTACCCGTTCAGCATCCCTTCCAACTCTTTATGTTTCTCAATCAGTTGCTGCTCCCATCCTTCATGAGGATTATAACAGGGCAATATGACGTCAATCCGTTCATCATCTTTTTTATGTAGAAAAGGAGTTGGGGTTCTTGATGTATAGTCCTGAGTTAATTGTTCCCAGATGATTTTAAACCAGATAATAGCACATGGGAGAGCTTTAAGTGCAAATGAAGTTATGTATTCAGTCCTGAAATGTTTTGAAAAAAGAATACTGCTTGAAGACGCTGCCGTCAACACAAAACAGAATAGCAATAAGCATGTATTCAGCACAAATGATTTTTTATACGTTGGCGTACTTACATACCATATACCCACACCAATTAGAGCACCCACATATCCACATTCTTCCGTCCCCGTACTAAACAAGACCATAAATAACAGAACTGATGCCAAAAACGAAAGCCGAAAATTTCTATTCTCATATTGTCCAATACGCAAATAAGGCAATAAGAATAAAACAATTCCAGGAATTATCAGCCACATATCGCTATATTCAACAGCATGAGTAATCTTTCGAACCATTCCTAATAAAGAGATATTCTGATAAAAGCTCAACTCATTAACATCATTCTTAACTACAAGAATACTAACCCATTCTTTATAAGAATCAAATACATATTGTGGAGAAGTATAAAACATTGGAACTACAAATAGAACGAATGCCCAAAATAGAATTCCCCACAGAAAATATAATTTTCTTTTAGAGAAAAGGAAAAAAGCTAACCCCACAATCCCATAAATTTTGGTTAATGTGCCTAACACAATCATCAATGCAGCCCAAAAATCTTTTTTTCTCTCGACAAGAATAAAAGTAAAAAGAATGAAAGCGGCTACTGCTGCATTATACTGCTGAGTCACAACAGATAAATATAAGCCATTATATGACAACCAAATAATAATGGCTGTTTTCCATTTTTCAAACTCTAACTTTTTTATAGCAAAGTACAATAAAAGAGCATTACACAAACTCCACAAAGCAGAACCCACCATTGTTGGCATGATTGAAAAGGGAGCAATCAATAAAGTGAAAGGAATGCCATATAGAAATAAATCAAAATATTCTTTAGGATATTCTACATATAAAGGCGTTTGCTCCAAAGCATGAAAAAATGAACGGGAAAATATCAAGTAGTTATTTGCAAGTCCTTCTGTCCAGCTTACCCAAAATCCCCTGATAGCCACCCCAAACCACAAAATTGCTAATACAATAGGATTTTGCACTAACTTTAGTATAAATCTTATTATATCTTTCATTTCATTATATCCTTGTTTAGTTTTATATAATCTATAAAACGACCAAAACTAACATTCTTTTTCCTAAAATATAGGATGAAGGCATCCAGCCTTTTTTCCATTCCTTCTCCTGCATGATTCCTTATAATAAATGGCAGTTTCCATTCCGGGTGTTCATTTAACGGATAAAATTCCCACGGATGAAAGTATGTCACAAAATATCCATCATGCCGATGAGTGTATTTACACAGCCAACGATAAAGTGAAGCAGGCAAATTATGACATGAAAGCCAAAATAAAGGAAAGCGTAACAACGGAGTTACTGATGCCGGCATTTGCATCACACGGTCTTTTATAAAAGGAGTACGAGGAGTAGAGAGCCGCATATATCTTCCCGGGATAAATGTCGGATTCAAGGAAGAATTATATATATACCCCGCCTCATATACAGCTTTTTCCGACACAGGCATCATGCGTGCCTGCCGATAGCCATAAACTTTGGTTCCGGTGATTTCCTCCAACTGATCTTTCGACCTTTTCAGATCTTCCACTTTAAAGGTCCAATGATAGAAGCCATGAGAAGCAATCTCGTGACCTCCCTCCTGAATGCGCTTTATTATATCAGGAGCATGAAGAGCAAAATTTGCCGTACAGAAAAAGGTCGCTTTTACCTGATTCCGTTCCAAGCAATCCAAAATTCGGGTAGTCCCCTCTACAGAAACTTTAATTTGCTCTTCCATTGATATGTCCACCTGATGTTCTTTGGGCACATCAAATTCCTCAATGTCAAAACTTAATAAAATCATTCCAATATTAGTCTAGTTTACGTTTGTTGCTGTGAGTTGCTGCAAATATGCAGCCACAGCCTATAATGCTTGCATATCGTTTAGTCTTTTATAATAACCGTCTAATTCCAATAATTCTTCGTGGCGCCCACGCTCTACAATTTCCCCTTCATAGAGCACACAAATCTCATCTGCATTTTTGATAGTAGAAAGACGGTGAGCAATTGCAATCGTGGTACGCGTCTTCATCAATCTCTCCAATGCTTCCTGTACCAAACGTTCCGATTCAGTATCCAGTGCTGAAGTAGCCTCATCCAGAATCAGGATGGGAGGATTCTTCAGAATAGCACGGGCGATGCTGACACGCTGTCTCTGTCCACCGGAAAGTTTGCCGCCACGGTCACCGATATTTGTATTATATCCTTCCGGCTTTTCCATAATAAAATCATGGGCATTGGCAATCTTAGCAGCCTCTATGACTTGTTCCATAGTTGCATTTTCTACGCCAAAAGCAATATTATTGAAAAATGTATCATTAAAAAGAATGGCTTCTTGATTTACATTGCCAATCAAACTGCGCAAATCGGCAATACGTACATCTTTAATACTTGTACCATCGATGGTGATATCTCCTTCTTGCACATCATGATAACGTGGCAATAAATCTACAAGCGTTGATTTTCCTGAGCCTGACTGTCCTACCAAAGCAACTGTCTTTCCCTTTGGCACTGTTAAGTTCACATGTTTCAACACTTCTCTTTTACCATCATAGCTAAAGCTTATATCTTTAAACTCAATCCGATCATTCATTCCAGTCAATGGTTTCGGATTAGGAATTTCTTTAATATTATTCTCAGCCTTCAATATTTTGTCCACGCGTTCCATAGAAGCAAGCCCCTTGGGGATATTGTAACCAGCCTTGGCAAAGTCTTTCAACGGATTTATCACGCTATACAAAATAACCATATAAAATATAAACGTCGGTGCAGTCAATGACGAATTATGCCCTAAAATCAAAGCACCACCAAACCATAATACAGATACAATCAGAATTGTTCCCAAGAACTCACTCATCGGATGAGCCAAAGCTTGCCGCATAGCAACTTTGTTGACTGCATCACGAAGCTCATTACTGCACCTCGTAAAACGATTTATCATTCTGTCCTCTGCAATAAACGCTTTGATAATACGCAAACCACCCAATGTTTCTTCCAACTGAGACATTGTATCACTCCACTTACCTTGTGCCTCCAGTGATTGACGCTTTAGTTTTCTTCCGACCTTACCCATCAGCCAGCCCATAGCCGGTAATACCAAAACGGTGAAAAGAGTTAACTTCCAGCTGGTAGCAATCAATGTTATAAAATACAATATAATCATGATAGGGCTCTTTATCAGCATGTCCAATGAGCTGGTAATAGAGTTTTCCACCTCTCCCACATCACCACTCATACGAGCTATAATATCTCCTTTTCTCTCCTCTGAGAAAAAGCCCATCGGCAAACGCATTACCTTCGCATATACCATGATACGGATATCCCTGACAACTCCTGTACGTAATGGAATCATCACAGCTGAAGATGCAAAATAACAGGAAGTTTTAAATAAAGTCATCAAAGCCAGAAACAGTCCCAGAAAAATCAAAGCAGTAGTAGGACCATTATCCTGAATCATTTGGGAAACATAATAATAGAAATTATTTATCGCAACATCTTTAAAACCGGCAGTTCCCCATTCCATATACTCATATACCTTATTATTCTCTCCTGTTTTAAACAAAATGTCCAGAATCGGAATTAACAAAGTAAATGAAAACACATTGAATACAGCTGACAAGATATTCAGCAAAATAGCCCATCCGATATACTTCTTATATGGCGACACAAAACGTCGCATCAGTTGCAAAAATTCCTTCATTATTTGAAATAAAATAAGTTAAGGCTGCAAAGATACAATAAAACTGTCTAACAGTTGAAGGTTTCTTTCAATAATTAATACGAATTATATAATAGCCACCTTCTTGACCATTTATTCGTCTATTTCACTCCAACACTACTCATTATCAAAAGATATGGGCACCACATGATAATAAACCCCATGAGATCTCCGGTACGATTTCACTCCCAGCTTTTGCAGAATACGCCCCAAATAAGATACTTGCCGAGGTGAAAACTTCATCTTACTAGCCTTCTGTATTCGTTGTAGCAAATCCGCAGCAAGCAACCATTCTCCTGCCTCATCGTCGGTCGCCGCCCGATAATATACCTGAAACAATTGCTCGATCGCGGGAGATTGCTCAAACTCCTGATTAGACTCCGTCATAATAGCTTCCTCTTCTTCATCAAACCAATACCGTTCATTTTTATAAAGCGCCGTCATTGCTTGTGCATAAAGCTGCTCATAATCAATGGGACGCACCACATCAATCACTCCCGTCACTTCGACGCCGATAAAACGGCGACTACCGGAAGTGTCTGTCAGTAAGTCTTTATGATTACTCGTCCCGATAAAAGAAGCATACCGCCGAAGTGATTCTACAGCTGACGCATTCGGGCGACGGGTATTAACAACCGGTTTTTGCAAAATATGTTTAAGGAATGACTGCTGATTGACACCTATCTGATCAAACTCATCCATATTGATGAGAAGAAAACGATTCAGATACAACTCGGCGTCCCTTTTACGGCTAAAGTCAATGCTGTCCGTATAATACGCCTGCAAACAAGGAGGCAGAATCAGACGGCAAAAGGTGGACTTACGATAAGCCTGCGGACCGATTAAAATAGGTGAAGTACTGTTCGCATGATTTTTGTCAACTCCACGCCAGTGCGCCACTGTACTGAGAAACCAACGACGAAAAAGTTGTCCCCAATGAGGATTATCACAAGGAACTCTTTCAGCCAGGTCACGGATGTGGTCTTTACCGTCCCAATGGGGAAGATCATAAAGAAATTCCTCGACAGGGTGATAAACGGGAACATGATCGGAATTCAGATATCGGACCACATCCTTATCCCAAAGTTTGATGCCCTCATACATCGCATTCATCGTAATACTTGCCATCACCCGTTTGTCTATGGGGCGAAAATAAAAGTTGAAACTGTTCCGCTCACGGTATTCCACGCTCGAAGTCAGCATATTGAAACGAAACTCATAGCGGCGTTTCATAAACTCATCTGTCTGCATGACAAACAATTGCTCCGGCAGCAAACTACTTTTATCGGCAAAACCCTCGCACGTACCATACACGTTCTTCACCGTCTCGCGAATCAGGAATTCATCTTTCGGTAAACGATAATGAGCACGTGCCCATCGCACGGTGTCTTCCTGTGGAATACCGGCACGAAAACACTGCTCAGCCAGACAAACAAGCAATGAGTGTATATCATCGCCTGGGCGGTATCCTTTTTGCTCGGCAAATGCTCGGGCAAATGCTGCTTCAAAAAGAACAGAAAGTGCTTCGTAACTATCATATCCGGGAACAAGCCGCTGTAAAGGAGAAGCCTGCGCCTGTACCTGCTCTCGATAGGTGGTTTCCCCCGGCAAAGATGCTGGCTGTTTCAGATAAACAGGCATGGCTTCGGGATTAAAATACAGCTCCGGGTCGAAAGTCAGCCGGCAATACTGTTCCAGCGAAGGCTCTCTTAATTCGATATCAAACGGAAGTTGGGGCTGGTAATATTTCACAGCCAGACGATAAGCATGCGCATGAAAGACTTCCGCCTGTTCGCGATTATCAGGCAGACGGTTGTCGGGATACGTAAAACGAACCCATATCTTTACAGACTTTCCTGAAGAACCGATAAAAGCAAGATACGTCTGAGGCAGTTCCTTCACACACTCCTTCACCTCATCAGCTTCCATACGTCCGGACAACCCGTTGACCTGAAGCATAACGATTCCATTATATTCGGCCATCGCCATCACCCCGTTTTTTCTGACAAAAGCTGCCGCCGGAAGTATCTTCGGGACCCTCTCTATATAATCATTTTTATCACCGGGAAGTATATAAGGCAGGACTTCTCTCATATTAGAGACCAGTTGTGCTTTAGTTTCCTTTTTCATCTGCTCTACGAGCTGTTCAATCTTCAACGTACGCATCGTATTTACTTTGCCATCGTCTCTCACTTGTGTTATTCTCATTTTTTCTTTCGCTGTTTGTCCTGCTTGCGTGTGTAGGGCAATATATATTTTGCACAAAAGTACTGTAAACATTCTATGTAAACAAGTTTCTGATCATAAGTTTCATTCCCATCTCCTCTCCCTCTACTAGAAAAGAAAAAATATATTTTAGTCTCACGGTCTCACTACTTTTACATAATCACCAAATAATTAATATATTATAGGATGAGAGATACCTCTGTAAAAAGTATCTCTCATCATTTCCTCACTGAAATTACTCTATTCTAACCTGTCTCTCACCTTCTTTTGATTATCTCTCATTCTGCTTTCCAACTTCCATTATTTAATTTCAGACCTATACATTTCTCCTTTTAGAAGTACTTTAAGGCGCATATATTTTACCATTCATTATCATGCAAACAATCCTATAATTGCTTGTTTTACAACTATTATTGTCGTATCTTTGAAGGACGTTATTCATCATACTACCCGGGTGAACCGACCTGTTCACTCAGGTACACAGATATGTTCTCGAAGGTGCAATGATCGGTTCACCCGGGTAGAACGATGAAGATGTCAGTAAGATGACACACAGATAAAGGCTTTAAATGCCGAAGAGATAAGTAACACCATATATAAACAACAATTAAGATGGCAGTACAATTCGAATTTTATAAGAATCCCGTTCAGGGAGAAGAAGAGGGGGAAACAAGTTATCATCCCAGAGTCGTGAATTTTCAACACGTGACTACCCGAAGACTGGCAGCCGAAATTCACTCGGCAACTACCTTTGGCAAGGCCGAAGTGGAAGCAATGTTAATGGAACTCAGTCGGTGCATGGGAAATCACTTACGCGAAGGGCAAAGAGTACATCTTGACGGGGTCGGCTATTTTCAGATCACATTACAAGCAACAGAGCCGATACATTCCATGGCCGCACACGCTGACAAAGTGAAGTTTAAATCGGTCAGTTTCCTGGCGGACAGAGATTTAAAAGGTGAGCTTATAGGTATGCATGCACAACGCTCAAAGTATAAACCCCACTCGGCTACCCTCTCCCAAGAAGAAATAGACAAAAAATTAACCGGGTACTTCTCTACGCATACGGTTTTGACCCGCTCTGATATGCAGTCACTTTGCCAATTCACACACAGTATGGCGGCACGCCATATTCGCAGGTTGAAAGAAGAAGGCTCTTTGCAGAATATCGGAATTCGTACGCAACCAATTTATGTGCCGTGTCCAGGACATTACGGGAAATAGTTGTAAAATAGAATGAGAGATAGGGTAAAATAGAGTAATTCCAGTGAGAAAAGAATGAGAGATACCTTTGTAAAAAGTATCTCTCATTCTATAATATCTTAATTATTTGGCGATTATGCAAAAGTAGTGAGACCGTGAGACTAAAAAAATTCTTTTATAGCGGACTTAGATATAATCACAACACCCAAAGAGGAAGCCCAAATGAGTTTCCTCTTTTACCTAATATCGCTTATGGAATATCTTGAATAATTCCTTCCCAACTATCAATCCCTATTCGAGATAAATACTGTTCAAAATAATCATCTTCTTCATCTGTATCCGCTTTTTGATAGGTTGTCCATACAGGCTTGGCTTCACCATTATGAGGCGCTTCGGTATACTTACGCAAACCCAAACAGGCACCATCTCCCAAATGATCAAACCAGCTATGCCATTGTATTCCATCAATGCCGTCCAGATTATTAATCTTCTTCCAGCCATAAGCAAAGCCGGCAGCCTGATCCTGCAAATCATTATCACTATAACTTGGAGAACATGTTCCTGCCTCAGAAAGCCAGACAGAACGTTTCACTGTTCCTTTATATTTATTGGAGGAGAGACTTACCCACTTATCCAAAACCTCCAAATTTTTCAAGGTCACATATTCCGTGTCCATAGAATAAGTTGCCTGTTCATCATCCCAAGTGCACGGGTTACCTAACTGAGCCGGGTAACTATGACACGCCAATGACCAGAAGAAATCACCTTCGCTTTCACTGAACTGATTCATAAAGTCGAGCATATCTCTTACTTTATACCAACCGCCACCGGCAGCGATATTCCATCCATGCGAGAAAGAGATAAAGACTTCCGAGTGCTGGTCATATTGATGCGCAATATTATAGCACATACGCATCGAACGGAGATAAGTGTCCATAAACGTGGCAATCGGTTTGTCACCCATATTGGTCCAATGACTTCCTCCATCCACTTCGTTATGTATAATCCAGTGCGCTATGCGCATATTAGGGTCACTATATCTTTCTGCCAGGAAGTCAAGTGCGGCAGCATAACAATTTGTAGACTCTATTGTAGTCATATTAGGCATTGTATAAGGAGCTATACCATTAAAATCCGGATGTTTCAAAAGAGTACCGGCATCTCCGGTAGGAGGAACCAGCAAAATACCTGCTACAGAGATTCCACGTTTACTCGTTTGCTCCAACACAGCATCAAATGAACTCTTCATATATCCCTCATTAAAATAATATGTCCTTCCACCGTAAGTATGCGGAATATCTCCTTCCTGCTGAGAAAGATGCATGAAATGAGAAATAGGAATGTTGATGGTGGCACTGGCAATACCCAAATCATCCAAATCAGATGCAAGGAATCCATGATTTATCAATCCTCCCAACCCCTTCTTAGATTTTAAAGGAATAGCCTCAACACTTTGTTTCACGTGTATTTTATCCACGTTCGCATAGCGGGCATGAGAAACAATCTCATCCTTGGAAGCTCCTTCTTTGTATATAGCCCACTTAGACAATAAACGATCATACTCATAGTCACCTATAGTAACATATCTATCCAACTGAACGTTAAAAGAGCCGTTTGATAAAGGTGTTTTATTTTCCACCTTTTCTACTTTGAACATATCTACAAATGGAGGAATCTCTCCCAAGAAGAAAGTACCTTCTCCCGTATAGTTACCTTGAATACTGATCGTACTCTCTCCTACCACCACATCAGTTACATGGCAATCATATTCTTTATTCAGATAATCTTTAATTCCTTGTTCGTACTTCTCTTTATTAAGTGCTTCATTATTCTCGTCCTCTTCCGCCTGTTTTTCCTCATCATTCATCATACGTAGGCGTATATTACGCATTTGTATGATATTATTAGGCTGGTCTCCAAAATCCAGACGCAGAAAATCTTTCACTTTTCCCCAATCAAACTCCTGTCTATATTTCTTTAGACGAACGCTGAATGAAGCCCATTCCGTAGAAGCAGGAACGGTTCCCGCACTCATGCTATGAGTAGCATCAATCCCATTTTTTGCATCAGCAAAAAAGAGTTCAAGGTTACTCATCCCCATTTCCGTCTGATATTCAAATTCAAGAACATTACATTCTTCGGGAACATCTTCTTTAAACAAACCGGCAGTCGCCCAAGGATCACCATTAGTAGTTTCTATCGTATAACTACTGTCTTCATTTTGAGTTAACGTTACTCCCGACTTATAGGGCCCATCCAATAACATATAAACAGGCGGGATAACAATTTCCTCAGGAGGAATAACTTCTCCTCCATCGTCTTCAATAAAATCATCATTACAGGAAGACAAGTTCATCACAAAAAATGCCATTAAAAACAACATGCCACATCGCCCTAGCAGGCGTTCAGGCCTTCTCGTAAAGAAAGCTTTCAAATTTTCCATAATTTCAGTTTTAGTTAATAATGTCGTTGATTAAAAATTCTCAATAATATTCCAATCAGGAATTCCAATTAAAGGTAAGAATTGTTCGAAATATTCATCTTCTTCATTTGTGCCTGCTTTCCGATAAACTTCCCACACAGGTTTGGCTTCCCCTCTGTAAGATTCATCCAAGTATTTACGCAATCCGAAGCAAGCTCCGTCTCCCGGATGATCAAACCAATTATGCCATTGTAGCCCATCAATCCCTTCCAATGCATTGATTTTCTTCCAGGCGAAAGCCAAACTAGCCGCTTGCTTCTGAAAATCTTCATCCGAATAAGTAGGAGAATTTACTCCAGCCTCAGAAAGCCAGACAGAGCGCTTAATAGTCCCTTTATATTTATTTTCTTTGGTAAGCGCCCACTTACTCAGAACTTCTAGATTCTTAAACGTAATAAATTGGGTATCCATGGAAAACGTTGCGTTCGGATCAATCCAAACACATGGATTCGTCAAATCCTGAGAATAGCTATGATAAGCTAATCCCCACTGAAAGTCTCCTTCTACCCGACTATAAACATTCAACAAATCAATGATTTCCTTGCTTGTATAGAGCCACCATCCCACATTCGCTATCTGTGTCCAGGAATGTGTAAAGGAGCCCAAAACCTCTGCCTGTTTATCATATTGGCGTACTATATTATAACATATACGCATTGATTTTATATAGGTATCCGTAAATACAGTAAGAGGTTTTACTCCCATATTTGTCCAGTCTATACAGCCGTCTACCTCATTATGCATAATCCAATGAGCTATACGCCCGTAGCGATTGTCCGCCGTACAATATCTTTTCGCCAGAAAATCAAATGCTGCCGCATAACAATTTACCGATTCCAGAGTAGTCATATTAGGCATTGTATAAACCCCTCTTTCATAATCCGGATGTTGCAGCAATACCCCCAGGTCAGGGTCTACGCATTTAGCTGCCGGTTCGACAAGAATGATGGCAGCAACAGCAATATTCCGTTTGGCTGCTTCTAAAAGAGGAACGTCAAGCACAGTCTTGAGGTAACCTTCATCCATATAATAGGTTCTTCCCCCATAAGTATGCGCAATATCTCCCGCTCTTGGCGTCAGATGCATAAACTGAGTGATACAAACATTAATCGTAGCACTGCTTATCCCCAACGAAGTAAAATCCGATATATATTGGTTAGGAATAATTCCACCCAACCCTTTCTTTGAAGTCAGTTTGATAGCCGGAAGATTCTGAAACGCATGAATTTCATCCGCTTGATGCGCATGAGAAACCAGTTGGTCTCTTTCTACTCCCTCTTTATAAATAGCCCACTTTGACAAAAGACGATCATACAACGCTCCATCCCTTTCTACATAACGCTCTAACTTAATTTCAAAAGATGAATCTTCTAACTTCAACTTATAAGGAGCCTTCTTCACATCTATGATATCCAAATAAGGAGGAATCTCACCTAAAAAGAAGTTGCCTTCACCGGTATATTCACCAGTAACGCGAACGGAAGATTCCATTACTGAGACCTGAGAAATTTTACACGAATAGCTTTTTCCCAAATAAGCATTCAGATCTTGTTCGTGTTGAATATCTTCTTCGTCAAAAGGAGATTCAGGTATCTCCTCTTTCTCTTCCTCGTGACAGGAAGAAACAATGAAAGGACAGCAGGACAGAAACAAAAGAATAATAAACGACTCAATATAAGCCTTTCTCATTTAAAAAAAATGACTTTTCAATAGCTCCATAAGTAAACTGTAAAAGGGTTTAGGTTTAATTGTACAAATATAGAGCTATTAATATGAACACATGCAAAATCCTACTTCTTTTTACAATTTTTATACACAGCAAAAAATATTACTACCGAAAAACATCTTAACTGACAATCATCTATTATCACAAATGAATACTAATCAACCAGCAAAGCTTTCATCGGCTTTTTGTCTCCCATATAATAGACGGAAATACAAAAAGCTTCCCAGCCCGCATATCCTCCGAATCGCCAGACATAAGAATCAACCCAACAGGGAAACTCCTCATATCTGAAAGAAACAACACCGTCTTCTGAGTGGAGATAAGTGGTCACTATATCCTGAAATTGCGCATGAGAACGTTTTGCGCATGGAATGACAAATGCCATATGCAAAACGATCGCACTTGCTGCCACAATTGATACACTTCTACACCAAACCGCATTAAATGAAGTCTGTTCACTGATCAGCTTGATTAAAATCACAACAGAAAACAACTCTATTCCAAACAATTGCCGGACATTTCGAAATCCTATAACCAAGCTAAAAACAAGTTCAATTAAGATTACATAAAAATAAAGTTGATTATCATAGAAAAACTTTCTCAGAGTATGATTATTGTTGTTTCTCTTTTCACGAAAAAAAGTATATACCAGCAAAAACAGAAGAACATAAAATGCCCGAAGCTCACCGATTATCAATAAGAAGGTTTCCCAGATGGAAGGATGATCAAACGACGCGCGCCCGCGGGCAGCAGGCGATAAACACAACAACAAGGTCCCAAGCCAAAAGCCGGCAACCAAAGCTATTTCAGGTGATTTAGGCTTCCTCTTATTATATTGTACACAATAAATAATAAACAAAGCCCCAGAAATGCCAATAACCAAAGATTCATGTGTCCAACCAGAAATGACGCCCAGCAAAAAAAGAAGAAAAGCAACTCCCCAATTCACCCTTTCCATTTGCCGCACTTTAGTATAAACAAGCAGAAAAGCCAAGCAAAGAACGGCGCTCCAAGTATAATTGAGAGCACCACTCATCAGCAAAAAGAGATCAACCGGGCAAGGCAGTAAGAACCATATAAAGAAAACTGCAGCAACCCAGTAACCGAATTTTGTCAGATTTCTTTTTCCGGAAATCCATATAACCAACATATTAAGTAACAGAAAAGCGAATACATTGATTAAATTAAAACAATTCTCCCCCCAAAGTCCGGCAAACGACTGCTCCAGAATATGAGGAATGGTACGGCCATTCACATAAAAATAATGATTATATTGCGAAAAAATAACATCGGTAAATGATGATATCTTCTGCTCAAATCCTATCGATGCGCCTTCAAAGAAAGACTTAGCTGCCACAGGAGTCAAATAGAATGAATAAAGATAATCATCTCCACATATCGGAGTGTACATATTCATCAGGTAAAATAAACTTCCTATTATCAACAGAAATGCGCCAATACCAATCCGAACCGTTTTTTTACTCATAATCTTAGTTATTGTTTCACACCATTATATTCTCTTGCAATGTAGGTAGGACGATTCTTTGTTTCATTGAAAATACGTCCTATATACTCCCCTATGACTCCCAAGGACAGCAACTGTATCCCACCTAGAAAAAGAATCACGACCATCAGAGTAGGGAAACCCTGTACTACTTCGCCCCATATCAATGTTTTAAACATGATGAAGCACATGTATATGAAAGCAACCAGGGAAACTATAATTCCAGCAAAAGTAGAAATGCGTAAAGGAGCTACAGTAAAGGAGGTCACCCCTTCCACAGCCAAGCTCAGAAGGCTGAAAAAGTTAAACGAAGATGTACCGGCAACACGATCTTCCTGCTCGAATTTGATCTCTTTCTTACGAAATCCAATCCAGCAATACATACCTTTAGTATATCTTTGGCTCTCACGTAGCTGTTTTAAAGCGTTTATACAACAACGATCTAACAGTCTGAAATCACCGACATTCGGGAGAATCTCCACACGGGTCGTTTTCTGCAATAACTTATAGAATAACAAGGACAGATATTTACGCATCAAACTCTCCTTGCCTCTGGTTATTCGCTTTGCGTATACATCATCATACCCTTCTTCCCAATATTTCAACATTTCAGGGATTAAGTGAGGAGGATGTTGCAAGTCAGCATCCATAATCACCAGACAATCGCCTGTAGCATAATCGAAACCAGCTAACATTGCTACTTCTTTTCCAAAATTGCGCGACAGGTCGACAAAATTAATTCTCTCGTCTTGTGATCTCAAAAATTTAATAACTTCCAATGTTTTATCATGGCTGCCATCATTAACAAACAAAATCTCCCACTCATATTCTGCATAAGAATCCATCATTTCTTTTAGCTTCGAATAGAGCTCCGGAAGAGAGAGTTCCTCGTTGTATGCAGGTATTAAAACACTAACTTTACTCATATTTTTTTAGATTTTAGAACAAAACGAACAAGAAGGAAATTAACCGGTACTACTAATGTAAACACAGGAAGGGGTGCCCATCTCTCGGGAACTCCGATCCATATAAATAGCGACAACAGCCCGATATGCAACAAATAATTGATAAAATGACTGATGCCAAATCCTATTCCTTTCCTAACAGTAGGCTTAGTATTAAAGGTGAATATATTAGACAAGTAAAAATTCAGAATAAAGCTAATAGCATAACCAATAGTATATGCAATAGCTGGTAACATCAATACACATAAAAAGAAATAAATACCATAATGAGTAGCAGTTGCCAGAACACCAACCAATATGAAACGAACAAACTCTCTACGCTTATTAAAAACAGACATCATCCAATACTCTTTTATTGATTTTGATCCAACTACCTACAGGAGACTTATAAAACGGTACAATATTATAAATAATATATAAGACCAGCAAAAAAGTATAACTAAATATACAAAAATAAATAATATCACTTCTCCATTAGATTAAATCATAGAATGATATCTAAGGTGCAATTTCTCTACTCATCTTCATGAGTTACCACCACACATCACTTTATACATTCAAGAAAAAAGCTCCCTTATTTTGATCACAACATCCATATTCTGCGAATCAAATTTTCGAGCAAACAAATGCTCTGTTTCTAATAAATATTGCAAATCCTCCATTTTCCAAACATAAGGATTCCCCCGTTCCCAATCAATTGCACGAAGTCCGGCATTCAACTGCTCACTACCTGGATAAATATGACTCCGCCTTTCTGAGTTCCACAATATAGATTGAAGAAATATTTCGTCACCACAGCAAACATTTTTAAAACGCCTTAAAATAAAAGACTTTTGGGCTAATATAATTGTTAGCAACTCATGCGTAATACTAACCCAATTGGAACCCTTTTTAAATTCAATTTCTTTAGGTCGGTTATAATGGAAGAAATCCTGCAACTTTAAAAAGCTTATTCGAAGAGATTGTACTTGCTTTTTAAAAATACGAGGTGGAATTTTATAATAACGACAGAACAAATGATATTTAAAAACCTTTCTTTCGAGATCTTTTAAATTAGCCTCACCACAAGAGTAAGGCACAAACTCATACCCCTTATTTTTCTCGAAGAAATGATGGATATAGTCTTGTGACTTTATCGGCAAATCGACTCCTGACAACAAATGATAATAATCATAAGGACCTTTCATACTGGCTGTCTCAAGTAACAACAGTTCAGCCTTTACCACACTAATATCACCCCATCTTACGTCAAGACGTTGCTCAAGTACAAAAAGACGAGCTTTTGCAAGCCGAAATAAATCTTGCTCTAAAGGTCCGAGCACGACTTTCTTATCAATATGCAGATATATATCATTCCTCCCATCATCAAGCATAGAAAGTAGTATCTTCAATATTTGAAATTCATTATGGGCCAGAATTAAAAAAGCATGTCTCATTACCTTTGCATCATTAAATAAGTTCATTATCATGCAAAGATACAACAGATAGAATTCCAATACAACAATAGTTAGATAAATTCCAAACATATATTTTGATAAGTATTGGAATCTATCTATCTTTGTGAAATTTAAGTCTTAAATCATTAAATTGGAGCTGACACCCGATTCTTAATGGAGACAAAGACAATAACGTCATTAACCTAAACAACTATTATATAGACCAATAATATCCATAATTACAATGATAGATAAACCTATATATGTGACTTCCCCCCTACTGCCTTCTTTGGAAGATTTTACTTTCTTATTAAAAGAAATATGGGAAAGCAAAATGCTGACAAATAATGGCAACTTCCACCAAAAGCTAGAAGAGGAATTAGCTAAGTATCTTAAAGTTCCCTATCTCAGTTTGTTTACGAACGGAACTCTACCTTTAATAACCGCTTTACAAGCAATGAGAATTACCGGTGAAGTGATAACTACTCCCTTTAGCTTTGTAGCAACAACACATTCTCTTTGGTGGAATGGAATCAAACCTGTTTTTGTAGACATTGAGCCAGAAACCTGTAATCTGGATCCTAGTAAAATAGAAGCGGCCATTACCCCCAGAACTACAGCTATCATGCCTGTACACGTTTACGGGAAGCCTTGTAAAACGAAAGAGATTCAAGAAATTGCCAATAAATATGGATTAAAAGTTATATATGATGCCGCTCATGCTTTTGGAGTAGAAATAAACGGGGAAAGCATTTTAAACTTTGGAGATATGGCTACTCTGAGTTTTCATGCAACGAAAGTTTACAATACTTTGGAAGGTGGAGCATTAGTCGTTCATGACGAGCAGACTAAAAAGCGCATCGACTATCTAAAAAACTTTGGTTTTGCCAGTGAAACTGAAGTTGTAGCCCCCGGTATTAATAGTAAAGTAGATGAGGTACGCGCTGCATACGGATTACTTAACCTTAAGCAAGTAGATCATGCAATCAATTCCCGTCGCAAAGTAGCCATAAGATATAGAGATGAACTTCAAGGTGTTAAAGGGATAACCTTTTTCAATGATATACCAGGAGTACGCCACAATTATTCTTATTTCCCAATTTTCATAAATGCTGAAGAATATGGAATGACGCGTGATGAACTTTATTTTAAGATGAAGGAACATAATGTATTCGGACGCCGTTATTTCTATCCGCTAATCAGTACATTCTCAACATATCGCGGATTAGATTCTGCTAACCCTGACAATCTGCCAATAGCAACCCAAATGTCCAATAACGTCATCTGCTTGCCAATGCACCATGCTTTAAGTGAAAATGAAGTTGAGTATATCCTCCAAATTATAAAGAAATAGTATGATACAATTATCAGAAATAACAAACTCTATATCCCCTTCCTTAACAAGGCGTCTATTTAACTTGGCCCAAAAATATGACAATGTTATAGACTTCACATTGGGAGACCCGGATATACATCCACACGATAAAATAAAAGAAGCTGGCTGTAAAGCGATACTGGAAGGTCGTACAAGATACTCCCCTAATGCCGGATTATTAGAATTAAGAGAAATAATATCTTCCAGATACAAGTTACAATATAATATAGAATACAACCCGACAAATGAGATTATGGTTACAGTTGGGGGAATGGAAGGATTATATTTAACCCTGCTAGCCATTCTAAACAGAGGGGATGAAGTCATTATACCAGCTCCATATTGGATAAACTATGTACAGATGGTATGTATGTGTAGTGGAGAGCCCATTATCACAGCTCCTGTCAGCACCAATGACTTATCGATATCTATAGAAAATATAAGGAAGGCAATCACTCCTAAAACAAAAGCTATTATTTTAAATACGCCCAGCAACCCTTCCGGGCGGATAATTTCTGATGACTCCATCCAACAAATAGCACAGATAGCTATTGAGAATGATTTGATAGTAATAACAGATGAGGTATACAAAACACTACTTTATGATAATGCTCATTTCAAAAGTATTGTTACATGCGACAAGATGAAGGAACGCACTGTTGTTATCAATAGTTTATCAAAAGAATTCTGTATGACCGGATGGCGTTTGGGTTATATAGCTGCACCTTCAGAGTTAATATCAGTGATGACAATGTTTCAAGAGAACATAGCTGCTTGTGCTCCATTGCCGTCTCAGTATGCAGCTATAGAAGCACTAAGAAATTCGGAGAAATATTCGGCTGGTATGATTGAGGAATTCACTCTCCGCCGAAATGTTTTATTGGAAGAAGTTGCCAAAATCAAAACAATAATAGTCGATGCGCCACAAGGAACCTTTTATGCAATGTTAAATATAAAATCTACCGGATTAAAATCTGAGGAGTTCGCATATGCCCTTTTAGAAAAAGAACAAGTGGCAGTGGTTCCTGGAATAACTTACGGTGATTGTTGCGAGGATTTTATCCGGATTGCTTTTACATTAGATATATATAAAATTAAAGAAGGAATTCAAAGACTTAAGCGATTTGTCGAAAGTTTATAATATGAAAAAAGTTTTAATGCTAGGAGGCTCTTTATATCAGGTCTATGCGATTAAAGAAGCTGTAAAAATGGGATATTATGTAATCACCTGCGATTACTTGCCGAATAACCCAGGACATCAGTATGCCCACGAATATTATAATGTCAGCACAACAGATAAGGAAGCTGTTTACGAGTTAGCCAAAAGACTTCAAGTAGATGGCGTCGTTGCATATGCTTCAGATCCTGCAGCTCCTACAGCTGCTTATGTTTGTGAGAAACTAGGATTGCCCACCAGCCCCTATACTTCTGTAGAAATTCTTTCTCAGAAAGACTTATTCAGACGATATCTGGCTGAACATAATTTCAATGTTCCCAAATACGTCGGATGTTCTTCATACACGGAGGCTTTGGAACAAATCAAGAATTTAACCCTTCCTGTTATGATAAAGCCTGTCGATTCATCAGGAAGTAAAGGCATCAATAAACTGACTAACGTAGATCAACTAAAAGACTTTATAGAAGATGCCCTCTCATATTCCCGTGAAAAACGCATTATTATTGAGGAATTCATAGAGAAGGACGGATATCAGATATCAGGAGATGCCTTTTCCGTAGACGGAATTTTAAAATTCCACTGTTTTGGAAACGAATACTACAGTTCTTCAGTTGTCAAAGATTTCGCCCCACTTGGTGAATGCTGGCCTTTCCAAATGAAACCTGAAATTATAACAGAACTGGAAAAGGACATACAGCGTCTGATTTCTGAACTAAAAATGGGGACAACCGCATATAATGTCGAGGCTATTCTTGGCAAAAACGGGAAATTGTATATACTGGAGTTAGGTGCCAGAAGCGGTGGCAGTTTAATACCTCAGATTACAGAACTGGCAACAGGAGTCAACATGGTTAAATATGTAATAAAAGCAGCTTTGGGAGAAGATTGCTCCGAAATAGAGATGTCACCTGCAAGGGGATATTGGTCTAATTATATGTTACATAGCAAACAGACCGGACGGTTTAAAGAAATATCATTTGATGAAAACTTTGCAAAAAACAATCTGGTAGATTGTGTAACAGAACTGAAAAATGGAGATAATGTTCATGCATTCCGCGATGCTGGTGATGCATTGGGAACACTTATTCTCAAATATTCTTCGAAAGAAGAGATGTTTAATGTTATCGAAAACATGGACCAGTTTGTACATATTATTATTGATTAAAGTATGAGCATAACAATCCATACAGAACCTCTAGCATATACCGAATTTAGAGATTTTATCATATCCTCTGCAAACTGGTTTGTTCCTTCTCTGTTACAGATGCCCAACCTGGATGAATGGATATTGAAAATGTACCATAACGGCTCTATGTACTATACTATTTCCGGATCTAACATTATATCTTTAATTGTTGGCTATTACAATAGAGAAGAGAGATTTTTATATATACCCTATGTCTGTGTAAACCCTGACCATCAAGGTCATGGGATCTCTAAAAAAACAATTAATTATATCATAGAACATCTTTCTACGGACATTCAGGAGATATTGCTTGAAGTTAGAAAAGACAATAACAATGCACTTCATGCATATCATAAAATGGGATTTTATGAGGCTGAGGATAGGGATGAGAAGTATTTAATGAAGAAAGAGGTACACAAAAGTTAATATTGAATGAAAGATATAGCAAATACTCCATTAGTAAGTATAATTTGTAGCACATATAATCATGGATTATATATATCCCAGTGTCTAGATGGTTTTCTAATGCAAAAGACCAATTTTCCATTTGAAATTCTAATCCATGATGATGCATCCACTGATAATACTCCTGATATCATTCGCGAGTACGAGCATAATCACCCTCAAGTCATAAGACCCATATATCAGAAAGAAAACAAATACTCAAAGAAAGAAGATATCTTTGCCAAATACCAATGCTCACGAGTCAGAGGAAAGTATATTGCAATATGCGAAGGAGACGATTATTGGATTGACCCATTAAAACTTCAGAAACAAATCGATTTTCTAGAGAACAATCCTGATTACGGCATGATATATACTACCAGCAAGGTATATAACCAAAAGGAAGGCAAAATAGAAAAAGATATTATTGGACGGGAATTTAATGGTTATATAGAGTTATTATCCGGAAATTGTATTCCAACCCTTACATCTTGCATACGCAGTGCCTTAGTAATGGAGTACTTGAAAGAAGTGGAACCCAAGAGCAAAAACTGGCTAATGGGAGACTATCCTATGTGGCTATGGATATCATATTATCACAAAATAAAATTTATTCCGGAAAGCACTACAGTATACCGTGTCTTAGAAGAGTCAGCAAGTCATTCTAATGATATACAGAAATATGAAAGATTCATATTATCGACCATTGATATAACTGCATTTTATATCCACAAATTTAATACTCCATTAACAGAGCCATACTTACGATCCTTAAGTTGCTTTTACTATGATCTATACGATAAGTATATGTGTCTGGGCATGTATAAAAAGGCCAGACACTATTCAAAACTCATTAATCCTAGTTATGTATCCGCACGTATGCGGAGAAGAGTCCGCCGATTCCATCTCAGATTCATTCAGATAAGATTAGCAAAATGGTTCGATATAAAAGGAAAAGAAAGGAAGTAAAAAGGGAAAAAAACTATCTAGTGAGATATTAAGTAAATATCCCTTTTTCTATTCACGAATCTCCACCTTTTTTAAACAGGAAATGAGTCAAGTAGTACAAATGCCAATGATAAGCTATTTTTCTTACCCTCCTGCGATATTTCAATTCATATGTATCTTCAGGCAATGCAGCTATCTCTTTCATTTTCTGCCTCATATCCTTAACAGGTTCTTTGAATTCTCTCAAATTCACCTTCAAAAGTATCTCCTTAAATATTGTAAGACAAGTCCCAATCAACCTAGTCCTAATTTTAAAAAGATCTTCTTCTTCAAATAGAGAATATTTCTCCATGAACCTCATGCGGGCATATTCTGCCAAAAAATAATGATAAAGATTCATAGGAGACATCGTGTGACATATACTCGTTTGTCGTTCTACATAATGATAAAAAGGGCTATCTACCCATACAACTTTCTTACATAGAGCAACCCATTCATACATTACAAGTCTGTCTTCATAATTTTTCCCCTCTGGGAATTGTAATGATGTCAGAAAGCCACTCTTATAAAGCTTTGTACAAGCAGAACAACTAACTTTTTCCATCATCATATCTTGTAATACATTCTTTGGATCTCGAATAACAATATCTCCAGAATTCCGGTAAGGAGACTCGTTTGGTTTAAATTCATATTCAAGAAGAAAATTACAATATGCAATTTCCGCATCACTTTGTACCATTGCATCTAACATTTTCTCAAACATTGCAGGTTCAACATAGTCGTCACTGTCAACAAAACCAATGTAAGGAGCAGAAGCTATACGCATGCCAGCATTACGAGCAATAGAGAGTCCAGCTATAGAAAGATGTAGCACTTTAATACGTTTGTCAATTTTCGCATATTCATCACATATCTCAGAAGAACCATCAACAGATAAATTATCAACCAAGATTATTTCAATCTGCTGTAATGTCTGACTACGTAATGATTCAATACATTTATGCAAATAATCAGCGGTATTATGAACAGGCACTATTATACTAACCAAATACTTATTCTCCACTATTTATCTTTTTAAGTTTAAAATGTACCCAATAATAAATAGGCCAAAAATAAACAATCTTTCTCAGCCGTTTATAACATTTAATATCAAGTTCCTTTTTAGACAGAGGAATTAATTTCTTCAAATTATTCTTCATATCAACAACATAGGCACGACTTTCGCTAAAAGGAAAAGAACGCATCTCTTTAAAAGTCCTTAAGCAGCTCTTAACAAGGGATGTTTTCATATTATATTGTTCTTTCGTATCGAACAATAGATTATTATTAATAAACTCCAAGCGGCAAAATTGTGCTAAAAAGAAATGATAACGTTGTAATGGTGAAATAACATGGCAAATACTAGAGCTTCTTTTTACATAATGATAAAATGCCTTATCAATCCACACTACTTTTTCAGACTCTAATATCCACTGATGCAAGATAAGACGATCCTCATACATATTATGTATAGGAAATTTTAATGAAGAAAAAAGTGTCTTCTTAAAGAGTTTCGTACAACAAGAGCTATTCAATCGATCACACATCATATCATACACCACCTCCTTCGAAGATCTTTCACAGACCATACCACTATTAGGTTCAAAAGAGTCTATATGCCCGTCGTCATGTTCAATCTGAAAATTGGAATATACCAAATCAACACCATATGAACTAATTGCAGCAAGCAATTCCTCATACATATTGACGTCAATATAATCATCACTGTCTATAAACCCTATATATGGAGCAGAAGCCATATCAATGCCAGCATTACGAGCTACAGATGCATTAGCTACCGAAAGATGAATTACTTTTACCCGAGTATCCATACTTGCATATTCATCACATACCTCAGAAGATCCATCAGTTGATAAATTATCTACCAGAATTATCTCTATATTTTCTAAAGATTGATTTCGTATAGATTCAATACATTTTCGCAAATAATTAACTGTATTATGTACAGGTACAATCACACTTATCAAATAATTATTC
The DNA here is from genome assembly GCF_019052485.1 of Bacteroides sp. MSK.20.82. NCBI lineage: Bacteria > Pseudomonadati > Bacteroidota > Bacteroidia > Bacteroidales > Bacteroidaceae > Bacteroides > Bacteroides sp. MSK.20.82. The sequence goes on along the minus strand of NZ_JAHQUN010000018.1, from coordinate 33,913 downwards.
TCCATGCATGCTCTCCATTAATAAACTTACGCACAAAGATAGAGAATATAGTATTATCAGTAAAATAAAAACCAGATTTTAAGTTCCCAGGTTATCATTAATAATCGTATCTTTGCCGGAAAGCTTATTATATTAATATGAGTAAGGAAAATATAGCATTTGTTGTTGTACGTTACGGATTAAATATCAATGGAGGAGCAGAGTATCATTGTAGAATGCTAGCCGAAAGACTCACCAATGATTATAACGTTGAAGTTCTAACTACTTGTGTAGATAATTATAGAACTGGAGAAAATCTTGAGTTTAAGGAAAAAGAGATTATCAATAAAGTCATTGTTCGCCGTTTTAAAACTAATCCCACTCATCCTGAACTTGAAAACTTTTATAAAAAGAAAGCTAAACCGGCTTATAAATTAAGACGTTTTTTATACAAATGTCACTTTCTAGCTATTGCTTCTTACTTTTTCCCTATTTGGCATTTCAAAGAAAAAGAAGAACTAGAAGCACTCGGTAGCCAAGTTTTCCATTCTCCGGCTCTCTTCAATTTCATAAAAGAAAATAAAGATAATTACAAAGCAATCATCCCTATTACAATAGATTATTCTCATGTATATTACACAACTTTATATGCACCAGAAAAGACTATTGTAATCCCTACAATGCATTATCACAAAACTGCATTTCGCTCAACCTTGACACAAGTCTTTACAAAGGCAGCCTACATCGCTTTCAACACAACAGCAGAACAAAAACTAGCAAGAAAAATATTTGGTATGCACATGGCACCCCACAGTATTGTAAGCGTAGGGATAGAGCTAAGTGCTCCATCAGACTGGGCAGTGACCCAAGAAAAGTATAATCTTCCTGATGAATATATGCTCTATGTAGGGAGAGTAGACCAAGGCAAGCTTAACAATGTGTATACTTATTTCCTCAACTATAAAAAGGTATATCCTAATTCTGATTTAAAGTTTGTTCTTGTAGGCAAACAATATAGTGATCCTTTTAATCATCCGGATATTATATATACTAATTTTGTTGAAGAACAAGAAAAGATATCAATCATTCAACATGCAAAGATTGTAATCAACCCATCACTGTATGAAAGCCTATCACTTATATTACTGGAAGCAATGGCTTTAAAAAAAGCGATGCTGGTCAATGGCAATTGTAATGTATTGAAAGAACATTGCCATAAAAGTAATAATGCTGCTTTATACTACACTAATGAAAAAAGTTTCATTGATAAGCTTCATATGCTAGACTCTTCTACCAATCTTAGATTAGAGATGGGAGAAAAAGGATATTCTTACGTTAACAGTAATTACGACTGGAACATAATAATGAATAAACTAAAGCATGTTATCGAAAATATATAAAGATTTAGATACTCTTGATAGCTTGCTTTAAGCGCCCCATAATCAAAGTCCAATTATAGTTCGATTTCACATAAAATACACCTTTCTCTCCCATCTCCTCTCTCAAATCTTCCGATTGTTCAATCCGTCGAAGTGCCTGATTAAACCCGCGATTATTCATGTAATAAAAAGAAGCAAAATCACTTTTTAAACAATGTTCTTTCAAGACCTTACAATGTCCGTTTACAAGCATTGGCCTCTTTTGACTCATAGCCTCTAAAAGTATTAAAGAAAGGCTTTCATAACGAGAAGGATTCACTACAATATCGGCATGCTGTAGAATTGACATTTTCTCCTCATCACTGACAAAGCCTGTGTATATAACATCAGGATGCTCAAATCGCTCCATAGCCAGCCCACCTACTAATACTAATCTTAATGTTGAATCTGAATATTTCTTCTTATAGTTCACAAAATATGTAAGTAAACGATGAATCTTTTTAGGAGTAATACGACCAATATATAACAAATATTTCTCTGGTAATTGAAACTTTTCTTTTGTCATCGCCCAATCTGCGGATAAAGACTCCTCTATTCCTACACTCAATATCCCATGAGCCCCCAAAGCCTTACCCAGAATATTTTCAGCAAGCCTCTGTTCCTCTCCGGTATTAAAACCAACATAAGCTATCTTTGAAAAAGCAGATGTTAATACAGAACGGAAAGAAATACCCATATTATGCATTGTAGGAATAGCTATTGTTTTTCTACCTGCATACAATGCAGTGTAATAAAAGGTGACATAATCAGAAGACATTGCTATAAATGCTTTATATTCATCTATATGATCACGAATATAATCATTCAATGCGGACGAATAGAATTTATCACTCTTCATCGCTTGTACCTCATCATCATGTTTGTAAGACCATACAGGAATCAAATAAGACAAGTATTTCAAGATTCCTAATTTAAAAAGGAACTGGCGTAGTTTTCTTGCTGGTTTAGCCTTCTTTGCGAAATAGCGTTCCTTTTCACGCTGAACAGGATTAGTCCTAAAACGACGAATCACCACTCCATTCCATTCTTCCTCACCTTCCGGATATATATTTTCGCCTGTCGCAACATCTCTGACACAGGTAGTAAGTACTTCCACATCATAATCAGATACTAACCGTTCTGCTAACATCTGACAATGATATTCAGCCCCGCCATTTATATTTTTGCCATATCTGACAACAACAAAAGCAACTTTCTCTTTCTTCATAGCTTCCCTTAATACAACATTCTACTTATGAGAGCATCTGAATCACATTTTTCATCCGTCCTATAATCATCTCCCAATTATAATTCTCCTGAACATAGTGACGCCCTTTCTCTCCCATCTGTTGACGTAATGTTTCTGAGTTCTCAAGGTTATGCAATTTTCGCATAAAATCTCTGCGATTCATATAATACAAAGCTGCATAATTACTCTTTTCACAATGTTCTCTCAACACATTACACCTGCCATTGACCAACATCGCCTTACCTTCGCTCATCGTTTCAAGTAAAATAAGTGATAAACTTTCATATCTGGAAGGATTCACTATTACTTTAGCATTCAACTGAATCGCTACTTTCTCCGCATCATCAACAAAACCTGTGTAAATTATATCCGGATGTTCGACTGTCTTTCCAAAAATGCCTCCGACTAAAACTAGCTTTAATCGAGAACCTACATATTTCTTTTTATAGCTTAAAAAGTAATCAACTATATTATTCAACTTTATAGCATCAATTCTCCCTACATACAATAGATAATCTTCCGGCAAATTATATTTTACCTTTGTTTGCTCCCAATCAGCAGCTTTCGTCTTCTCTATACCTACACTTATAATGCCGTGAGCAGCCAAAGGCTTTCCAACTATATTCTCTACCAATTTCTGTTCTGCTTCTATATTAAATCCAATATAGGCAACCTCAGAGAAAACAGAAGTAATAATAGAACGAAAGGATGAACCGTTATTATGCATAGTAGGAATCAGAATCGTCTTCTCCGGTGCATATAGTGCAGTATAATAAGTATGAGGGAAAAAGGAAAGCGGAATGAATGCTCTATAAGAAGCTTTATTCTCTCTTATAAAAGCATACATTGAAGATGAATAAAAAACCTGACTATTCAAGGCCTTTATTTCTTCTTGTTCTTTATAATGCCAAATCGGTTTCACATAAGACAAAGGCTTCAAAAGACGACATCTGTACAAGAAGTGCCTCCACTTCTTTGCCGGAGCCGCCTGCCTGACATAGCTTTTATGTAAGTCCGGTTCAACAGGATCTGAATAGAATCGACGTACCAAAACTCCATTCAGGATTTCTTCTCCTTCAGGATATTCATTATCACCGGTAACATAATTCTTGACACACGTAGTCAATACTTCAACATCATAATCGTTAACCAGCCTTTCGGCCAGCATACGACAATGATATTCAGCACCTCCGTTTATATCTTTTCCATAACGAACTACTATAAAAGCTATCTTTTCCTTAGTCATTCTAGTCAATCAACAATTTGTGCTTTCTCTTAAATATAGCACGATAACCACGATATAGCATCCTATAGAAGCCGAAGTGTTTACACATAAAATATCGTTTGATTGACATACTCGGGCCTAGTTGCCAAGGAGTAATATGACGATATTCACGCATTTTCAACATCGTTTCATCTATTATATCCTCAAAAGCCGGTGACGGAGGGCACAACAAAGTATGGTTAATCAAATGAATCCCCCTCTTAAGTACGCCAACGGAAGATTCACCTCCAAGTTCCGCATTCTGAATAAACTTATCCTGTTCATAAAGACTCAGGAAATAATGATATTCCTTTACCGGATCATAACCACCACGAGTAATGCTTTCATTCTTATGAATCATATAATGGTATTTAGAGACACAACTCAATACCACTTTCTGAGAGCTATAAAATACTTTATATAATACAGCTACGTCCTCATAAACCCGTCCGACAGGGAATGAAAGGCGGTCAAACAATTTACGTTTAAAGAGCTTCGCCCATAAATAGTTCTTTACCAAGTCATTCTTTACCAAAGCGCGTATGATTTCCTTTCTGGAAAAAACATACAGCTTACCCGTGTTGTTGATCATTTTAGAAGGTCTTCCCTCCTGCTCAAGAAGATAAGTACAAGCAGAAACATCTGCATCATGCTCTTGCATCAAGGTGTAAAGATACTGATACATATCATGATCAATCCAGTCATCACTGTCAACAAAGCCCAAGAGCTCTCCCGTAGCTGCAGCCAAACCGGCATTACGGGCAGCACTCACCCCACTATGAGGCAAATGAATAGTCTTAATGCGCTGATCCATACGCGCATACTCATCGCAGATACCAGAAGAGCCGTCGTCAGAACCATCATCAACTAAGATAATCTCAAGGTTCTTATAGGTCTGCTCCAGTATAGATTGCAGACAAGTCTTCAAATAGTCCTTTACATTATAAACAGGCACTATAAGACTAATCAATGGTCCAGAGATATTAGTATTCATATTATTCTACTTGTCAACTTTTTATTTTTACTGCAGCCCCTTCTATATAGAATGCTATATAACAAGGAATACTGCAAAACTACCCTCGATTTTAAATAAATTTCACACTTGTCTGTGATTCGATAATACAATCTAAACACTCTCAAATCAAACAATTACCTCTTATTTGCCATTTATACAGTATAATTCGTCTAGTTTCCAAAGTTCATTCAAAGATTTCCACTGTTTATCATTCAGGTTAGTTTTCCCATTATTTTTCTTTTGTAAGCTATTATTCTGTGTTTGAGGCAGCTCTATCGGCCGGGGATAGAATTCACCCCCTCCTGTCACCTTGACCCGCCTCTTTAATTCATTCGCTTTCAGCCATAAATCATCCGCAGACGGACAATGTTCACTGATTATTTTCCAGTCAAACAGCTCCTCTCCATACCAATGGGGAGGATAATAAATCCCGCCACATCCGATTGCCACATTCTGCAAAGAGCTATTCACCGGCATCGTAAACACTTTCGCCCACTTTCTATATACCGAAAAAGAATTTCCATCCATATGAATCTTCCGGATAACGTTTCCGCAAACTGTATCCGGATACTGATACGATAAGGAAAGCAAACGCTCAACCGTATTCCGGGGATAAATCAGATCATCATCCACTGTTATCACTTTACTATCCGGGTATTCACGGAAAACATAATGATACTTCTTATGTGAACGGAAATTCTCAGACACAAATCTGAATTCTATTCCTTTAGCCATCAACCTTTTAAGTTCTTCCGGCAGATCATTCAACCGCCCGGGGAACTCCTGTTCCGACAACCATACAATTATCTTTTCGGGCGGACAAGTCTGCCACAGAATCGATTTCAACATCAGATGAAGTTGAGAAATACGGGGAGGAAATGTCGTCAACGAGACAATGACTCCCGAATGGTTCGATAATGCCGGAGCATCAGTGTCCTGCTGATAAGCACGCACCACTTTATCATGATACTTTGCTCTTCTCCACCTGCAAGGCAAAGAATAGATATGTCGGTAGAATCCTCCTTTTTCCTTATAGGAAGTCAGCTTCTCTTCTTCCCGTGTATAGCGATCATAATAACTGTTCACCTTCACAAACTGACCTCTCAGTTCATCCTTTACAATGCCCAGAGAAGCCCATTGAACCTTTGCTCCACGAGTATGCTTTCGTATGTTCCGGTTCTTCTGGATAGATTCTTTCGTCTTATACCCTCTTGCATGATCCAAATGGAGGCATACGGTAGAGTAACGTATCTGCATACCATGAATTCCATAGTTCTCCAGACGTTCTCCAAATTCACGGTCTTGTCCACCGTACTGCATACGCTCATCAAAACCATTCACAGCCAGAATATCGCTTAGCCAACCGGAAGCGTTATGCCCGTTCCAGCTAGCTTTGGTAGGAGTAAAAGTATTTAATGCCCACCTTTTAAATCCTGTAGCAGTCAGTTTGTTATTTTTAAAAGAGGCAGGCATCCCTTTTCCTCTCATCCATTGCAGATCAAAACATCTGCCGGATAATATATCGTCCTTTGTAATATCTTTCGACAAATCCATACTCAACTTATGATATCCGCCGGACAGGAAACGTCCTTTACGGCGAAGACACAGGTGAGTTGAGACGAAGTCTTTACGTGGAATACAATCGCCATCACTGAAAAGCAGGTAATCTGCTTGCGCAGCCAGTATGCCTTTATTCAGAATATCACATTTACGGAATCCTTTATCTTCGTGCCATACATGCTTCACCTGAAAGGACAATTGCGGAGTTATCCTCTGCAACATATCATAAGTTTCTTTCCGCGAACCATCATCGGCAACAATCAATTCAAAGCTCTTAGTATCCTGGGCTTCATATCCCCACAACACCTTCTCCAGCCATTCAAGCTGGTTGCAGGTTGACAGTACGACCGACATCTGCAAAGAAGTAGTCTTCCGGCTAAAACGGATAATAGAATAATTGCACTCCATCTGTTCCCCAGCCCAATAAAGTTCTCTCGAAAGCTCCCTCCATCCGGCTAAGTCCACACGATCAGTGCCATCAATGTCTTCCTCCTTATGCAAACGAACCAGACATAATGTGTCCTCATCCTGATCTTCTTTCAAGTCAGCATGATGAGCAAGCAAGTAGTCGCGCACTTTTTCATCCGAACAAACAACATTATTTTCAAAAGCTACTATCATTAATATCCTCCTTTAGCCATTAAATATCTAACTGAAACCAAACCTGATGTCTGCGACGGTATCTGTTCCAGAATTTCTTTCTGTAATGCAGAATCAAACGCACACATTCTTCTTCATCCATCCCTCTCGAACGGGCATACTCTTTTCCCAACAAGATGAAGAAGGGCGTCTGCCCCCATAAACGGGCAAAATTCGCACAACCTTTCTTAATATCCACTTCACCAAAATGCATTCTGTTAATATCCACCAGTGAGAAATGATATTCCTCTCCTATCTTGTCATACAGGATATTTCCCGGCGAATAGTCCAAATGCAAAATTCCGGCTTCATGCAGACGCGCTGTAAATTCCGCAAAAGCGATCACTACATCTTCGCAGCTTTTTATATCCGCATTGCCAAACTGGCAAAAATTATATCGATAGGGAGATTGTACGCTCATAAAATATGAATGACCAATCAAACCCATTTTTGTCTCTTCTATATAGGCAATAGGACAAGGGGTTTCAAACCCTTTCTCCAACAGTTTCTCCGGATAGACAAAAGCCCGTTTCCCTTTCGAAGGGCGAAAGAAAGCATAAGCGATCCGGTTTATCAGCGGAGGTATCGTATACCGTTTCACATTAATATCCAATCCATCCACCGTGATCATCTTTATCAAATTTCGCCCGGAATGAATTACCGTTCCTATTGTCTCAAAATCTTTCGGAATACGTTCTACATATTCTCTCAGATATTCGTATTTGGGGTTAATCATTATTTTCATCTTACGAAAAAACAAGAATGGTCATACTTCTCTTCATCTCTCAACTCTTTTGCCCGGTCATCTTAAAATATTTATCCAACACAAGCAGTGATATCAAATTTTCTCTTCTCTTATCTTTAAATTGGGACACATATTCATGGGCATGATTGATGATCTCCAATGATTCATCTATATGCTCTATATAGTAATGCAACCGTTCCTCCAGATCAGAGAAATCCGGTTTTATTTCAATATAATGATAATTGGGAATAAGCGTGCCTTCCATAAACCATGTCTCACAGGTAGGCCGGGGCATCACTGCTATTGAATTTGATGACATCACCCATTTCAGGTTGCTGGCCACATCGATTCCTTCAAGAGCCATTATGAATTTATAATCCAAATGCTCATTAATCGTTTTCTTCTCCGTACGCCACTCTGCCGGATCAGTCGTATTTTTGCTGACATCTCCCAGATCGCACATCGGATGATGAAAATACATTTCCATAAAAAGCTTTCTGGAAGGTTTTCCTTTTACCTTTCCACGAAAGATTACCATATTTTTCTTCTCTGTAAAAGCCTTCTTGTCGTCCACAAATATAAAATGACGAACCTTATCCAGTTTCATCACAATCGAATTCACGTTATCATCTGTCAGCGGACGACTTTTCACAATAGAGGGATAGTCGGGAACAAATGTCACATCACCGGGACAAAAGCCCCACTGAAACTGATCGGAGAACCACCGGGTATACTGATAAGTATCAAAAAAATAAACTTTCTGTCTTCCTATTTTATGTTCTGAAAGGCGGGCAGCTGCTGTTGGCAGTTTCACTTCATCGGACAGTTTATTATAATAATCGACACGTTGCCTGATATATTCGTAGTCTTTACGCCGGGAGACAGAGACTAGTTTTGACCGCAATCTCATTTGAAAAAAGAACTTAGGTACCAACATCCTGAGCATATTTACCGAATAGTAAATGAACTTAGGATTCTTCCCGCTACGCAACTTATATAAAAGTTTATTCTTCATTCTTGTTCCATATCTCAGGAGTACCTGGCTCCTAATTGATTATTCCTTCAATCTTCGCTATCACCTGTTCGGGTTTTATTTCTCTCAGGCAGGCATAATCGCCCCGCCAGCATGGTTTCTGTCCGTATACGGAGCAGGGACGGCATGACAGGTCAAGCTGTACCGTATTGACCGGCAACTGTTTCCATCCCATAAACCCGGCATATGGATGAGTAGCTCCCCAGACAGAGATCACCGGAATGTTGACCAGCGAAGCCAGATGCATATTCGCCGAATCCATCGAGAGCATCACATCCAGATGACTCATTAGATTCAGTTCGGTACGCATATTCAACTTACCAATCATAGAAACGACGGTAGGATATTTCGCCACCCAACCATCGAATACTTCCTGTTCACTCTTGCCACCACCAAAAAGGAAAACCTTCACCTTCGGATCGGCAGCAAAATGGGCTACTACCTGCTCCTGCAATTCAATAGGGTATATCTTACCCATGTGTTTGGCAAATGGAGCTATACCAATCCATTTCAAATTATCTTTTGCGCCTGTGACAGGTTCTATCTCTGCAAAGTTCCCTTTTTCATCTCCATAAATCGAAGAAAAGTTCAACAATACAGGGAAACCCAGTTTCTCCAGCACATCGGCATAACGACGGAAAGAACTTTTCTGGTTCTCCAATACTTTATGCCGGCGGCGAACTAATTTTTCTTTTCCCACTCTACCTTTATAGATAGATGCCACAGGTATATTAGCCAGCCGGAACCTCAAACACAGGTATTTCGTACGAAGCACATGATGAAAATCTGCCACATAGTCGAAACTCTTTGCTTTCAGTTCCGAATAAAGGGTGTTCAACCCCCATAATCCTTTATGTTTACCCGTCAAGTCAGCACCGATAAAACTCACATTTGCAGGAAGTCCCTGAAAAAGCGGTTGCCACACAGCACGACTCAACACAGTAATTTCAAGTTGAGGATATTGTACTGCCAGCGAATGTACTACCGGTATCGTCATGGCTACATCGCCAAGAGCTGAGAAACGGATAATGAGAATACGCGCCATTCGTTATTTTTTCGCATAAAGTACCGGATTCAGCGCCGGGTCATTATACATCTTCATCTGTTTATATACTTTCATATACTTCTTCCCTGCCTCAATATCAGCCAACAGCTGATCGATAGCCGAAGAAAGGTCTTTCCGTTGTTCCAGCAGAATATCCAGTTTCACCTGGCATTGTGCACGATGTTCTTCCGTCGTATCCGTACGCTCCACTTCCTGCTGCATGTGGTAAATTTTCAATGCAAGAATAGAGAGACGGTCTACTGCCCAGGCAGGACTTTCCGTATTGATGGTAGCATCTGCCAGCGGCTTTACATCCTTATATCGATCAAGAAAATAGCTGTCGATCAGCTCCACCAGATCCGTACGGTCCTGATTGGATTTATCGATTCTTCTCTTTAAAGCTACGGCTGCCACCGGATCAATATGCGGGTCACGGATAATATCTTCGAAATGCCATTGTACGGCATCAATCCAGTTTTTCAGATACAAATAATACTCTATCGACTTCAACTCGTAAGGATTGTTCATCGGCGCATCTACACTGTCCGTCACATGGTAATCTGTCGTCGATTTCCAAAAAATATCATTGCAAAGGTTACTAAATGTCATAATCTTAACTAGCTAATAGATGTATAATAGGACAAAGCTATGTAATATTTTTCAGACAAGCAACCGTTTCTTACTTTTTTATTTCTTACCTTTGTCTGAGTAAAAAAGGAATTGTATATGAAAATTATTATAGATGATAAGATACCTTATATAAAAGAGGCAGCAGAGAAAATTGCCGAAGAGGTAATCTACGCACCGGGAAAGGATTTTACACGGGAACTGGTACAGGATGCGGACGCACTCATCATCCGAACCCGCACTCACTGCAACCGCGAATTGCTGGAAGGCAGCAAAGTAAAATTTATCGCCACAGCAACCATCGGATTTGACCATATCGACACTGAATACTGCAAACAGGCAGGTATCGAGTGGGCGAATGCCCCGGGATGCAATTCCGCCTCGGTGGCTCAGTATATACAATCCTCTCTTCTGATCTGGAAATCTCTTCGGAATAAAAAGCCGGGCGAACTGACGATCGGCATTATCGGTGTAGGTAATGTAGGAAGCAAGGTGGCCAAAGTCGCACAGGATTTCGGTATGCGTGTACTACTGAACGACTTGCCAAGAGAAGAGAAAGAAGGAAACATCGCCTTCACCTCACTAGAGAAAATAGCCGAAGAATGTGATATCATCACCTTTCACGTACCTTTATATAAGGAAGGGAAATATAAAACATACCATCTGGCAGACGGAAATTTCTTCCGGTCTCTCCAACGGAGGCCTGTTGTCATCAACACTTCAAGAGGAGAAGTGATCGAAACAAACGCCCTGCTGGAAGCCATCAACAACGGTACAATCTCGGACGCAGTAATCGACGTATGGGAACATGAACCGGAAATTAACCGTGAATTATTAGAAAAGGTACTGATAGGCACCCCGCATATCGCCGGATACTCCGCCGACGGAAAAGCAAATGCCACCCGAATGTCGCTGGACTCCATCTGCCGTTTCTTCCACCTAGGCGCAACTTATGAAATCACCCCGCCCGCCCCATCTTCGTCTCTTATCGAAGCAAAAGACCATGAAGAAGCTCTGCTGAAAATGTACAATCCCATCGAAGACAGCAACCGATTAAAATCCCATCCGGAACTATTCGAAACCTTACGGGGAGATTACCCGTTGAGGAGAGAAGCAAAGGCGTATATGCAGGTAATAAGTAATAGGTAATAGGTAATAACCATGCGGATATCTACCGAACGGGTACGGCACCAAAGTAACTACGATTATTACTTATTACCTATTACTTATTACTTATTACCTATTACTTCTTCTACAATATGTGGAAAATGCTCATACTCCAGAGCGTGTACTTTTTTAGCCACCTCTTCGGGTGAGTCATCGGGAAGTACGGGGCAGGTGGCTTGGAAGATGATGTTTCCTTCGTCGTAGTGCTCATTAATATAATGTATAGTAATGCCAGTTTCTTTTTCGCCCGCAGCTACTACGGCTTGGTGAACTTTGTCGCCGTACATACCTTTTCCGCCGAACTTGGGCAGGAGAGCAGGATGTATATTTATGATTTTATCGGGATAAGCATGCAAAAGCAAATCCGGCACGCGGACAAGGAAACCTGCCAGCACGATAAAGTCAATACGATATTCCTGCAAAATAGCCAGAATTTCATCTCCGGCTATCCAGTCCTCCTTTGGAAACACGTTACAGGGCACTTTCAAACGATGCGCACGTTCCAAAACGTAGGCATCACTTTTATTAGAAAGTACTAACGACACCTCAACGGAGTCACTCTTTTGGAAATACCGGATTATATTCTCGGCATTTGAGCCGGAACCGGAAGCGAAAATGGCGATGTTTTTCTTCATTATACTCGAATTCAATGCACAAAACAGTGAAAAATGTGCAAAAGACTGCATTTATTTAGTCAAATATTTGCGCAAAACGATAAATATTCATTCCTTTGCACCGCAAATTTAAAGAAATAAAACTAATTATTAATTAAAAACTTAAAGTTATGTCTGAAATTGCATCAAGAGTAAAAGCGATTATCGTTGATAAATTAGGCGTAGAAGAATCAGAAGTTACTAACGAAGCAAGCTTCACTAACGACCTGGGAGCAGATTCTCTTGACACTGTAGAACTTATCATGGAATTCGAAAAAGAATTCGGTATCTCTATTCCTGATGACCAAGCAGAAAAGATTGGTACTGTAGGTGATGCTGTATCTTATATCGAAGAACACGCTAAGTAATTATCCGATTTCATCAATATGGAATTAAAAAGAGTGGTAGTAACAGGCCTTGGCGCCATTACTCCTGTTGGCAATGATGTACCCGAATTCTGGGAAAATCTAGTGAACGGGGTTAGTGGAGCAGGGCCTATTACTCATTTTGATGCGTCGCAATTCAAGACCCAGTTTGCATGCGAAGTGAAAAACTTCGATGTAACTAAATATATCGACCGTAAAGAGGCAAGAAAGATGGACTTATACACTCAGTATGCTGTCGCTGTTGCCAAAGAAGCGGTATCGGACTCCGGTCTTGACGTCGAAAAAGAAGATTTGAACAGAATCGGTGTTATTTTTGGCGCCGGTATCGGTGGTATACATACATTCGAGGAAGAAGTAGGCAACTACTACACTCATCAGGAAATAGGTCCCAAGTTCAATCCGTTCTTCATCCCGAAGATGATCTCGGATATTGCTGCCGGACAAATTTCTATCATGTATGGCTTCCATGGTCCTAACTACGCGACTTGTTCAGCATGTGCTACTTCTACCAATGCCATTGCGGATGCCTTCAACCTGATTCGTCTGGGTAAAGCAAACGTAATCGTATCCGGTGGTTCGGAAGCAGCCATCTTCCCTGCAGGCGTAGGCGGTTTCAACGCTATGCATGCTCTGTCAACACGCAACGATGAGCCGAGTAAGGCTTCACGTCCATTCAGCGCAAGCCGTGACGGCTTCATCATGGGCGAAGGTGGCGGTTGCCTGATCCTGGAAGAACTGGAACACGCTAAGGCCCGTGGTGCGAAAATCTATGCAGAAGTTGCCGGTGTAGGTATGTCTGCAGATGCTCATCACCTGACAGCTTCCCATCCGGAAGGTCTTGGTGCCAAACTGGTAATGCTGAACGCTCTGGAAGATGCAGAAATGGATCCGAAAGAAGTAGATTACATCAACGTTCACGGAACATCTACTCCGGTAGGTGATATTTCTGAAGCGAAAGCAATTAAGGAAGTATTCGGTGATCACGCATACGAACTGAACATCAGTTCTACAAAATCAATGACTGGTCACTTGCTGGGAGCTGCCGGTGCGGTAGAATCTATCGCAAGCATCCTTGCCATCAAGAACGGCATTGTTCCTCCGACTATCAACCACGAAGAAGGTGACAACGACGAGAACATTGACTACGACCTTAATTTCACGTTCAACAAAGCTCAGAAACGTGAGGTTAATGTTGCCCTGTCCAATACATTTGGATTCGGTGGTCACAATGCGTGCGTTATCTTCAAGAAATACGCTGAGTAAAATCGTGTTACGTAACCAAATAGATAAGATAAGACTCCTGTTCCGCAAAGACAGAGAGTCTTATCTTTGTTTTTACCGGATACTCGGATTTTATCCGCACAATATCCAGATCTACGAACAAGCGCTCCTGCATAAGTCATCTGCCGTCCGCTCCGAGAAGGGACGTCCGCTGAACAACGAGCGACTGGAGTTTTTGGGTGACGCCATACTCGACGCCATCGTAGGAGATATTGTCTATAAACGTTTCGAAGGAAAACGGGAAGGTTTCCTGACAAACACACGTTCCAAGATCGTACAACGAGAGACTTTGAACAAGTTAGCCGTGGAGATCGGCCTGGACAAACTTATCAAATATTCTACCCGCTCCTCTTCTCACAACAGTTATATGTACGGGAATGCTTTCGAAGCATTTATCGGAGCCATTTATCTGGATCAGGGGTATGAACGTTGCAAGCAGTTTATGGAGCAGCGAATCATCAACCGTTATATTGATCTGGACAAAATCTCCCGCAAAGAGGTCAACTTCAAGTCCAAGCTTATCGAATGGAGCCAGAAGAACAAGATGGAGGTTTCCTTTGAGTTGATTGAGCAGTTCCTCGACCATGACAGTAATCCCGTTTTCCAGACAGAGGTTCGCATCGAAGGGCTTCCTGCCGGAACTGGTACGGGCTATTCCAAAAAAGAATCTCAGCAGAATGCCGCGCAAATGGCTATCAAGAAGGTAAAAGACCAGACATTCATGGATACAGTCAATGAAGCGAAGTCGCAGCATTCGAAGCCGTCAGAAGTGGAAACAGAGTCGGTCGAACCTGAATTGACTGAGTCGGAAACCATGGAACCGGATACTTTGGAGACCGAAGCACCGGAAGCGGAAACGACTGCAGACAAAGTCGAAACGACTGTTAATGAGGTCGAAGCAACAGAAACTGAGAAGGAATGACGACTCCAACTACCATCCTAACGACAAAAGAGTAAATTATAAGTTAACCGAAACAAATCCCCATGCGGCGGCCCTGAATCACTAAATCGTGATCTTCAGTTACCAACTTCAATTTACCGGCAACTTCTTCAAGAGGGATAGACGAAATGTCATCTCCTTTTAAAGCAATCATACGCCCGAATTGCCCATTGGCAATCAATTCTGTCGCGTGTCCTCCCATGCGGGTAGACAGATTACGGTCGAAAGGAGTAGGCGAACCACCACGCTGAATATATCCCAATACGGTTTCACGTGTTTCGATACCCGTTTCATATTCTATTTCCTGTGCGATGTATTCCGCGGCACGTTTCCGGCCATCCGTCAGGATGCCTTCTGCCACCACTACGATGGAATAGGGTTTGCCTTTTTTCAGCCTTTCGAGGATTGTATTTCCTATATTCTTGATGTTGTAAGGGATTTCGGGGACAAGAATGACGTCGCCGCCACCCGCCATGCCCGAATACAGGGCAATCCAGCCGGCTTTATGCCCCATCACTTCAATAACCATCACCCTTTTGTGCGAGCTGGCGGTAGAATGCAAGCGGTCGATGGCATCCGTAGCGATGCTCACGGCGGAGTCAAATCCAAAGGAAATATCCGTTCCCCAAATATCATTATCAATGGTTTTGGGGACCGATACGATGTTGACGCCCATTGCGGCAAATTTAGCGGCAGTTTTCTGCGTTCCGTTTCCTCCGATGCAGACGACACAATCCAGTCCCATTTCCTGAATATTCTGAAGAATCAGTGCCGGCTTGTCGACATCCGAGACGACGCCTCCTTTTTTAAAAGGTTTCTCGCGCGAAGTACCCAGCATTGTACCCCCTTGGTTCAACAATCCGGATAAGGATTTATCAGTAAAGGATTCTATGTCTTTTGTCAGCAAACCTTGAAAACCACTATGAATTCCTATTACTTCCATCCCATAGTGATTGATGGCAGTTTTGCACACGCCACGAATAGTGGCATTTATACCGGGGCAGTCTCCTCCGGAAGTCAGGATTCCAATTCTCATTGTCGTTTTTTTTAGTCAGAAACTCGGGATTCAAGAAAAGTCGCCAAATTTTAACGATTATTTCCGTCGTAAAGATAGAAAAAAAAGATAAATAAGGTTACTTTTGCACGACTAAACATTATTATGTTAAAGCAGAAATGAATATTACAAAGATTATTAGTAAGACTTTCGATTCCCGTTTAAAACAAATAGACCTTTATGCTAGTCAGGCTAGTGAGATACAGCACCGTGTGCTGAGTCGCTTAGTGAACCAAGCTGCACAGACAGAGTGGGGAAAAAAGTACGACTACGCCTCCATCCGTAGCTATGAGGATTTCAGAAACCGCCTTCCAATACAGACTTATGAGGAAATAAAGCCTTATGTAGAACGCTTGCGGGCGGGGGAACAGAATCTGCTTTGGCCATCGGAAATACGCTGGTTTGCCAAATCATCCGGAACGACCAATGATAAAAGCAAATTCCTGCCTGTCAGCAAAGAAGCTCTGGAAGACATTCACTATAGAGGCGGTAAAGATGCTGCGGCACTCTATTTCCGCATCAATCCGGACAGTCACTTTTTCTCGGGAAAAGGGTTGATTCTGGGAGGCAGCCATAGTCCGAACCTCAACTCCAACCATAGTTTGGTGGGAGACTTGTCGGCGATTCTGATTCAGAACGTCAATCCGTTAATCAATTTCATTCGTGTGCCGAGCAAGAAAATCGCTTTGATGAGCGAATGGGAAACCAAGATAGAAGCGATAGCCAACAGTACTATTCCGGTCAATGTGACCAGTTTGTCCGGTGTGCCCTCGTGGATGCTGGTACTTATCAAGCGTATTCTCGAAAAGACCGGCAAACAAACACTGGAGGAAGTGTGGCCGAATCTGGAAGTATTCTTCCACGGCGGAGTGGCTTTCACCCCTTATCGTGAGCAGTACAAACAGGTGATTCACTCAAAGATGATGCATTATGTAGAGACCTACAACGCTTCCGAAGGATACTTTGGTACGCAGAACGATCTTTCGGACCCTGCCATGTTGCTGATGATCGACTACGGTATTTTCTACGAGTTCGTTCCGCTGGAAGAAGTTGATAAGGAAAATCCACGTGCTTACTGCCTCGAAGAGGTGGAACTTAACAAGAATTACGCAATGGTGATTTCTACGTCCTGCGGATTGTGGCGATACATGATCGGTGATACGGTGAAGTTTACCAGCAAGAACCCATATAAGTTCGTCATCACAGGACGTACGAAGCATTTCATCAATGCTTTTGGAGAAGAACTGATTGTAGATAATGCCGAAAAAGGCCTGGCTAAAGCTTGTGCCGAGACGGGAGCGCAGGTTTGCGAATACTCTGCAGCACCGGTATTTATGGACGAACACGCCAAATGCCGTCATCAATGGCTGATAGAATTTGCCAAGATGCCGGATTCCGTAGAGAAATTTGCCGCAATACTTGATGCTACATTGAAAGAAGTAAATTCAGACTATGAGGCGAAGCGTTGGAAAGATATTGCTCTGCAACCACTGGAAGTCATCGTTGCGCGTCCGGGATTGTTCCATGACTGGCTGGCAAGGAAGGGAAAATTAGGTGGACAGCACAAAGTGCCCAGATTAAGCAATACACGCGAATATATAGAGTCAATGCTGGTGCTGAACAACGAATAAAGTTATCCGAACAAATTAAATCATTATATGACAGAAAGTATCCTACAGTGTACATAATATGCACTGTGGGACTTTTTTGTATTACCAGCTTGCAACTGGTATCTACAACGCTATAAGCAAAAAATAAAGAATAAGATGAGTCGATTCTGTTGCAGATGGCAGATGATTTTTACTTTTTCAAACTTTATAGGAGACTGAAGCAATGATTATTCTACAATGATTCCACCGCCTAGCAACAAACCATCTTTATAGAAGGCAGCAGCCTGCCCGGATGCGATTGCCGTCAACGGTTCGTGAAGTTGTACATGCAGGAAATTATCTAGTGTAACTGTCACGGTACAATGATTTTCCTGTTTCCGATAGCGAATCTTCACAATGATATCCGCATGCCCTAACAAACGTTCCCGATTAACAATATTCCAATCTTTAAGTAACATCTCTGTTTTCTCCAAAGCCTGTAGGGAAGCGAGTACTACTTCATTCTTTTCCGGGCGAATTTCCTTCACAAAGACGGCACGATTCAAATGAATGCCCAAGCCACGCCGTTGTCCGACGGTATAAAAAGGATAGCCCTCGTGCCAGGCTATAAAATCTCCCTTTTCATCGACGAATCGTCCACGTCTGACCTCCGCTGACCAAGTCTGACCTGCACTGACCTGGGGCTGACCTACGCTGACCTGCGGCTGACAATTGCTGACCTGTGGCTGACAATTGCTGACCAACCACTTTTTCAGAAAGCTTCGATAATCCATCGGGCAAAAGCAAACGCCCAGACTGTCCCTTTTCACCGCCACTTTCTGAAATCCCCGTTCAGCAGCAAAGGCACGTGCTTCCACTTTGGTAATATCTCCCATCGGAAGCAACATTCTCCGAAGAATATCCTGTTTGAGTCCCCATAAGAAAAAGGTCTGATCCTTGTCCGAATCGGCAGCGTAAGTTATATAATAGGTATCATCCACCTTTACTTTCCGGACATAATGCCCTGTAGCAATATAAAAAATCCCCATTTCATCGGCAATTTTGGAAAGAAGGGGCCATTTCAGATAGTTATTGCACAATGTGCAAGGCACAGGAGTATGCCCCACCATATATTCACGCACAAAATATTCGATGATCTGTTCGCGGAATATCTCACGGGCATCATACGTGATATGACGGATTCCCAAACGCTCTGCCAGATGGCGGGCATCTTCCAGATATTCGGTCGAGTCGTTCAACTCATAGAAACGGAAAGTAACTCCGGTCACCTCATATCCGGCTTCCAGCAATCGCATGGCAGCTACGGAACTGTCCGTACCACCGCTCATTCCTAACAATACTCGTTTGTTTTCTTCCATCATGCTGCAAAATTAAGGATTTTCCCGTATCTTTGTTTGTTAAAGCCTAAAGAGAATGGAAGAGAAAGCAAATACCGGACAAGTTATCATCGTTTTAACCGAACATCTGACGTTCGGCACACTACTGATTCCTTATATGGCAGAGAAATCTGACGACGGTACATACCAACTCATTGAACAGGCTTTTCACGCTTCACCCGAAGCAATCAGCCGGATGAACGAGGCCGAACAACAAGCTATCGACATCGCCTCTCATTATACAGAGAAATATCTGATGGGGATCTATTCGCGTGAGAAAACAGTATCCCGTTTTCTGCGCAAATTATCCGAAGATCCGGAGCGGGTAAAGAATAATATCCGCCCATTCATCGAGAAAAAAATGCAGGAGATGCTGACATTGATACGCCATCATAATCTTCCTCTGTATCAGAAACAGGTCGGAAGCAAACTGCTATATGCGCATCATGCCTATCATGTGCATCCTCATGACGTGGAAATCCGTTTTACGTTTCTTGCCGATGAGACCAATTTCCGCTACCAACTGCAATGCTATTATGACGGGCAGCCGCTCTCATTAAGTGAGCAGAAGCCTGTTATCGTGCTGACCTCCTCACCGTCTGCCCTCTTACTGGGAATGGAGCTGTACTTCTTTCCGCATATTGAGAGCGTACGCATTCTGCCCTTTACCAAGAAAAAGAAAATCAGCGTCCCTGCCTCCCAAATCGAGAAATACATTGATAACATCGTCATTCCGATAGCACGCTATCATGAAATCACGACTCAGGGACTGAATATCATTGAAGAGACGTATGCCTGCGAAGCTGTCCTGTCTCTTGAAGATACCATTTACGACGAACAGATGTTGCGGCTTAGCTTCCGTTATGGAGACCAGTCATTTACTCCCGACACCGTGACCGAAATGAAGAAGATCATTTACCGAAACGATTTCGGCGAGATATTCTTCTTCCGTCGGGATAGCGATGCCGAAGAAGAGAAGCTCCGGATGTTAACGGATTCCGGCTTGCAACGAGTCAGCGACGTTCATTTCAAGCTGTCGCCCGATGCTTCCGAAAAGACAATTACCGAATGGATCAGTGCATATCGGGAGATGCTCCAACAGTCTTTTCTGCTGACAGGAAACATGGGGAATACCCCTTACTGTCTGGACGAAATCCACATCGAACAGAGTTGTGATGATGAGCCCGACTGGTTTGAGTTACATATCACAGTAGTCATCGGCAATCTGCGAATCCCTTTCTCACGCTTCCGCAAGCACATCCTTGAAGAGAAAAGAGAATTTCTGTTACCGGACGGACGCATGATTCTTTTACCGGAAGAATGGTTCAGCAAATATGGAAACCTGTTGGAACTGGGCACTCAAACGGAGACGGGGATTCGTCTGAAACCGACCTTTGTCGGTGCCGTACAATCAGCTTTAGAAGAAAACGGGCCTAAAAACCTGCTTTTCAAGAGAGAGATACGTAATATTCCTGTTCCCCAAGGACTGAATGCGAAACTACGACCCTATCAGCAGAAAGGATTCTCATGGATGGTACAGCTGAACAAGCAAGGATTCGGCGGCTGCCTGGCAGATGATATGGGACTTGGAAAGACACTTCAGACCCTGACGCTACTGCAATATATATACAAACCGCTTTCTCCCGATGCGGTCACTGCTCCTATAAAGCCCGTATTTACAGAAAGTACAGCTTCCGACAATCAGCCGGACAAGGAATGTACTGCCAGCAATCCTCCCGCCAGAGAGCAGATAGCAGATGCCGAAGGACAGTTCTCCTTATTTTCGTTCTCCTCCGAAGATGAACTGCTGCCGGACACACGGGAAATCAGAGAGAAAAATAAACCGAAAGGAAATGATCATAGACAGGAACACGGAAAGAACTCCCGTAAGCCTGCCACTTTGATCGTTGTCCCCACTTCCCTGCTCCACAACTGGCGAAGAGAGGCTAAACGCTTCACGACTCTTGCGATAGCGGAATATAACAGCAACACCGCGTTTCCCAAAGGACATCCGGAGAAGTTCTTCAATCATTTCCATCTGATATTCACGACTTATGGGATGATGAGGAATAACATTGATATTCTCCGCTCCTACACATTCGAATACATCGTACTTGATGAGAGTCAGAATATCAAGAACAATGATTCCCTTACTTTCCGTTCGGTCATCCAGTTGCAAGGCAAGCACCGGATTGCACTTACCGGCACGCCTATCGAGAACTCTCTCAAAGATTTGTGGGCACAGTTCCGTTTTCTGCAACCGGACCTGTTAGGAGAAGAAAGCACTTTTCATAAGCAGTTTATCATTCCGATCCGGCAAGGAAACGTCCGTATGGAGAAAAGGCTGCAACAGATCATCGCTCCGTTTATCCTTCGCAGAAGCAAAAGCGAGGTAGCGCCGGAACTTCCCCCGCTTACCGAAGAAACGATCTATTGCGCCATGTCCGAAAAGCAGGGTGAGAGCTACGAACAGGAGAAAAACAGCCTCCGCAACATATTACTCCAGCAACCCGAAAACAAAGACAGATACCATATGTTCAGCATCCTGAACGGTATCCTGCGTCTCCGTCAACTGGCTTGCCATCCGCAGCTTATCTTTCCCGACTTCGACGGGGTATCGGGAAAAACGGAACAAATCATCGATACCTTTGACACACTAAGAAGTGAAGGACATAAGGTACTTATCTTTTCTTCCTTTGTCCGGCATTTGGAGATACTTGCCGAAGTATTCCGCCAACGGGGCTGGAAGTATGCTCTGCTGACCGGTTCCACCAACAACCGACCTTCCGAAATCGCCCATTTCACCGAACAAAAGGATGTGCAGGCATTCCTTATTTCTTTGAAAGCAGGAGGAGTCGGCCTTAACCTTACACAAGCCGATTATGTATTTATCATCGATCCCTGGTGGAATCCTGCAGCCGAGTCACAAGCCATCGCCCGTGCACATCGTATCGGTCAGGATAAACAGGTTATCGCCTATCGTTTTATTACTCAGAACAGTATCGAGGAAAAGATTCTCCAATTACAGGAGGACAAGAGGAGACTGGCGGAAACGTTTATTATGGATAGTGAGGCACTGCCTGCACTGAGCAATGAGCAGTGGGCGGATCTGCTGAAATAAAGATCTGACAGGGTTTGCGGTTCGATAGGAAGGACAAAGAAAGATCGACTTTGAGTCTATCCTCTGCATCTTTTTCTGCGATCCATGTATTCTCGCAACAAAGTCGGGGTAAGACAATAGGCAAGTTGCGCCCGACTCCATTTATAGCACTGCTGAAACACCACCATAGCGATCATGATAAAAAGTGCGGCACCGACAGTCGCCTGCAAAGGCAACCAAGCCAGCCCTTCACGTGGCAACAGAAGCGGTATAAACGCCAATGCTCCCGCCGGAGCAAAGAACTTCCCCGTCCATTCGAAAATAAGGAACAGAGAAACAGCAATGCCCAAAGCAACCAGACTTTCCGGCAAATGAAGGTAGTGATAACCTATCAGTTGGAAAACAGTTCCCAAAGTCGCAGCGGTAGCCAAAAATAAGAATACCTGTGTAGGACGGCTTCTGAAACCAGCTTTTGAGTTGACCATTTCCGCAAAGGTGACCATCAGCGGAGGTAATATCAAGTACGGACAATCCAGACTAATAGCCAGTAAAGATATCAAAGCAACAAAAACAAGCAAAATCCCCCATCGGGCGACGTCTTTCCCTGTCGGCTTCCGCCCAGGCGTATGAATGATCTGACTTCGAAACCCGTATTTCTCCATCATCTTCTGGATAAACACAGCCAGTACGCACATGATCAAAACAGCTGACGGATAAACAATGCTTTCCGTATGCAGCAAGACCGGCAGCACACATGCCGAAATAAGAGGAATCAGCGTTGTCCGGCTCACCAGCAGGCAAATCCCTGCAAACGCAAATGCCAGACAAAGATTGATGAAATAAGGCAAGGGTGAATAGCGTACAATGCAGATGCCGGCAGCAGCACCGACAGACATCAAGAGTACAATCTGCCATGGTTTCACACACCACACCCATTTATCGATAATCAACAGACCGATTGTCAATGCCACCATTTCAGGAAATAAAATCTCTTTTTCGTCCGTCCATCCAGCAATACCGACCATCAGCACAATTACTGCCAACGAGACGAAGTATCTTACTAGTTTCTTATGTTTTATCATTGAGCGAATTCTTTATTTATGCCTTAAGAAGCCGCAAAATTAATAAAAAAAGGATGACCAGCCTAGTACCCCATGCCAAACTGCCACAAAGGAATCACATTCATAAATCCTCTCTCAATATCATCTTTGACAACAAAACCTTTATCTATTCCCTGAATTTGCTTCTGCCCTTTCTTTTTCCCTCCTACCTCAAAGGTCATATCATCAATTAAGAAATCGGAAACAGGAGAAACCACAACATCCGAAAAAACTCTGGTTTGATTTAAGAAGAAAGTTTCCCTGATATTACCAATATTAGAGTTATCCTGAGCCAGATTATAGATAAGATTTGTATTATCCAAATAGATCTTATCCACTTTCCCCAATCCTCGCACTCCGCCTGTGGCATCTCGCAATTGCGCTATCAGACCCGCTTCCTCAATATAAAGACAATAATCAGAAATATTATTACGACTCACTTCCAAAGCTTTAGCAATACTGCTAAAGTTCGGTTTAAACGGTACACTTTTAGCTATAATCGCAAGAAGTTGTTTTAGTTTCCTCCCTGTAGAAACATTCATATCTGCAAACTGAGGAATATCTGATTCTAAAGTCAAATTTATTATTTGCCGCAAACGTATATCATAATCATTTTCCAAAGCAAACGGATAATAACCTTTCTGCAGATATTCATGGAAAAGCGGAAGCGGATGTTCCAAATCAGGAATATCTACTTTATGCAGTACAATATCTTGTAAAGTATATATTTCGGAAGGTATATGGTGAAACAACTGCAAATATTCACGAAAAGAGAGACCCTGCATCTGATACATCACAGCACGACGACTCAGATCGGAGGCTCCTTTATTGATGTCCAGCACTGACGAACCGGTAAACACAACATTCAGCTCAGGATGATAATCATAAACAAGTTTCAGCTCTTTCGACCAGTCTTTATATTTATGGATTTCATCTATAAACAGATATTTGCCGCCCATCTTCACAAACGCGTCAGCCAGGTCAAGAAGGCGATGGCTGGCAAAATAAAAGTCTTCTGCCGTCACATACAATGACTCATTCAAGTTCAGATTCTCTTTGATATGCTGGAGTACCAGTGTCGTCTTTCCAACTCCTCTCGGTCCGGTAAGCCCTATCATGCGGTTATTCCAGTTGATTCGGGAATAAATATAACGATGAAACTCTATGCTAGTTTCCCGCACTAACTTCTGATAATACTCAAATAACTTCTCCATATACCTTACTTTTCAGACAAAGATACAAAAATTGCACTATAAGAGTGCATTATTTAAATATATTTGCACTCTCATAGTGCAAATATCTCCATATACGTTGCAGCAATCTATTTTTCTCCTATCTTTGCAACTCAAAACAATGCGACATGAAATACAAACTCATAGTGCTCGACCTCGACGGCACACTCACCAATTCTAAAAAGGAAATCTCTTCCCGCAACCGGGAAACGCTGATACGCATACAAGAACAAGGTATCCGTCTGGTCCTTGCATCAGGGCGACCGACTTACGGCATCGTACCGCTCGCCAACGAGTTACGCATGAATGAGTTCGGCGGATTTATCCTGTCCTATAACGGTGGAGAGATCATCAACTGGGAAAGCAAAGAAATGATGTACGAGAATGTACTGCCCAATGAAGTCGTTCCGGTACTCTACGAATGTGCCCGCACCAATCATTTAAGCATACTGACTTACGACGGAGCAGAAATAGTGACCGAAAACTCGCTGGATCCGTACGTACAAAAAGAAGCCTTCCTCAATAAAATGGCGGTACGGGAAACAAACGACTTCCTGACTGACATCACCCTCCCGGTAGCCAAGTGCCTCATCGTCGGGGATGCCGGCAAGCTGATTCCTGTAGAATCCGAGCTTTGTATCCGCCTGCAAGGAAAGATCAATGTCTTCCGTTCGGAACCTTATTTCCTGGAGTTGGTTCCGCAAGGTATCGACAAGGCTTTATCCCTCAGCGTCCTGTTGGAAAATATAGGAATGACACGCGAGGAAGTGATAGCTATAGGCGATGGCTACAATGACCTGTCGATGATCAAATTCGCTGGTATGGGCATAGCGATGGGCAACGCGCAGGAGCCTGTAAAGAAGGCTGCCGACTACATTACACTGACCAATGACGAAGATGGGGTTGCGGAAGCGATAGAGAGAATCTTCAACGTCCCATAAGGCATTCTTCCTTCAGCAGATCAGACAAAATCCTTTGCAAGTTAAGTTGAAATCAATTATTTATTCTAACTTTGCACTTCCAATAGAACAAATATAAAATGTTATGGAACATCAACTTACCATTTACAACACGTTAGATAGAAAGAAAGAACTGTTTGTACCGCTTCACGCACCGCACGTAGGTATGTATGTATGTGGACCGACAGTGTACGGTGATGCTCACTTGGGACATGCCCGTCCCGCCATCACATTTGACGTACTCTTCCGTTATCTGACTCATTTAGGATATAAAGTACGCTATGTACGCAATATTACCGATGTCGGTCATTTGGAGCATGATGCTGACGAAGGAGAAGACAAAATAGCCAAGAAAGCCCGTCTCGAAGAATTGGAGCCTATGGAAGTCGTTCAGTATTACCTGAACCGCTACCATAAGGCAATGGAAGCACTGAATGTACTTTCTCCCAGCATCGAACCGCACGCTTCAGGTCACATTATCGAGCAAATCCAGCTCGTACAGAAGATTCTGGACGCCGGATACGCTTACGAAAGCGAAGGTTCCGTCTACTTTGACGTAGCCAAATATAATAAGGACTATCATTACGGCAAACTCTCCGGCCGCAACCTCGACGACGTACTGAATACCACCCGCGACCTCGACGGACAAAGCGAAAAACGTAATCCCGCCGACTTCGCCCTCTGGAAAAAAGCGCAGCCGGAACACATCATGCGCTGGCCTTCGCCATGGAGCGACGGTTTCCCCGGATGGCATGCCGAATGCACCGCCATGGGACGCAAGTATCTGGGCGAGCACTTCGATATTCACGGAGGCGGAATGGACCTGATCTTCCCGCATCATGAATGTGAGATCGCACAGTCGGTAGCTTCGCAAGGCGATGACATGGTTCACTACTGGATGCACAACAACATGATTACCATCAACGGTACGAAGATGGGTAAATCACTCGGCAACTTCATTACGCTGGATGAATTCTTCAACGGTACTCACAAGTTGCTGGCACAAGCCTACACTCCGATGACCATCCGTTTCTTCATCCTGCAAGCTCACTATCGCAGCACTGTAGACTTCAGTAACGAAGCGTTGCAAGCTTCGGAAAAAGGGTTACAACGTTTGATAGAAGCAATTGAAGGACTCGACAAGATCACTCCGACCGCAACAACTTCGGAAGGTATCAACGTGAAAGAGCTGCGTGCTAAATGCTACGAAGCTATGAATGACGACTTGAATACTCCTATTGTCATCGCACAGCTTTTCGAAGGTGCCCGCATCATCAATAATATCAACGCAGGAAATGCAACGATCTCCGCAGAAGATCTGAAAGATCTGAAAGAAACTTTCCACCTGTTCTGTTTCGACATCATGGGGCTGAAAGAAGAGAAAGGTTCTTCCGACGGTCGCGAAGCCGCTTATGGCAAAGTCGTTGATATGCTTCTTGAACAACGCATGAAAGCAAAAGCCAACAAAGACTGGGCTACT
The DNA here is from genome assembly GCF_019052485.1 of Bacteroides sp. MSK.20.82. Classification (NCBI taxonomy): domain Bacteria; kingdom Pseudomonadati; phylum Bacteroidota; class Bacteroidia; order Bacteroidales; family Bacteroidaceae; genus Bacteroides; species Bacteroides sp. MSK.20.82. The sequence goes on along the minus strand of NZ_JAHQUN010000018.1, from coordinate 7,001 downwards.
TCCGACGAAATCCGTAATACATTGACTGCACTCGGATTTGAAGTGAAAGATACGAAGGATGGTTTCGAATGGAGATTAAACAAGTAATTCAAGCTCTCCATAACAAACTGTCTCATTAACCGCATATAAAACTGAGGGTCGATTCTTCGCTGAACCGACCCTCTTTCAAGGTATGAAACACAAACATCAATACCTATTTAAATTCTCTCTTCATTTATTTTCAAGAATCATTTCCACCGGTTGGCCATGCTGACAAGTTACATCCAGTATCGTATGGTCACCTTTATATTCAAGCATTACATTCGCCGGTGTCTCCGACAAACTCCAGCGGCCTTTCAGCTCTATTATTTTACGAATAGGGCGGCTCGGTTCTTTTGTCGTATACGTCTTTTCCGCAATATTCAAGTTCGGGTCACAGACGCTGAGACGAATCGCTTTTTCTCCCTCTGCCGCATACATGACCATCGTTTCAGCAGGAATGGAAGCAATCACCAGCTTATCGTCAGCAGACCGGAAATCTTCAAAAACAGCATATCCGGTTATACCCGTTTTCTTGTCATAGACAATATGCGCAGTCTGATCACGTTGCCATACTTCGTATGCAGGCGTTTTCTTCTGTTCATCCAATTCCGAAACTGAAGGCTGAATCAGTACCATATATTCATAAGTAGCATTCTTCGGGGCGTTGCCATGTTCAATCCAGGCAGAAGAGAATGTTCCTTTAGTCTTTTCGCGGGTTTTCTCATGACGCGACTCCTGTTCGGCTATCTGTGAACGAAGGGTTCCGTCAGCTACATGATAATAGTTATCATAGCCGTCGTGCAGCCAATAGTTATCCTTACCTGTCTTCTGCTCTTTGCCGTTAAATTTCGTTTGGAAGAGAGTGGTCTCCGTAGAATAGTCAGCATTGCTGTTCGTGATGCCTGTTCCGAGGCAGATCATCCGGTTATCAAAACAGAAGACGGATTTACGGGCTACAAAGTCGGGAGTAAAGTTCTCATAATCACGTTCCGTCAGTTTCATTGCAAACATTCCGTTCATGCCGCCCAAAGAGCTGCTTCCGGAAAAGTTTTCCGTAGATCGTGCCATCGTCGTACCTTTCAGGGGACTGTCCAAGAGTTCAAAAGGAAGATGAATGGTGGTCGTACCGGGCAGACGGTTCCAGTCCCATCCTTCCTGTACAAAACCACTTCCGGCACGGGAGACGGGATTTCCTTTTCCCATAATCTGTACCGAGCCGTAGCTTTGATAACGTCCGTAACGATTATCTTTCGCATAGATTTCAGCACCCCATACATCTGTAGTATATCCTTTCAGTGTCACCATCCAGTCTGCACGGCGGAAAATTCCTGCCGATCCATAGTTATAAACAAAAAAACCGTGGGGAGCCTGTGCAGGCTGAATACCTTCTTTCCTGAAGAAATGTGCATTCCTTGTATTCCGATCACGTATCAGACGCAAATAATCGGCGGCCAGTCCATGATCGAATGTATTTCCCTGACCGGACAAATCTCCTGACAATGCAATATTGGCAAATGCTTCTATATCATCGCTTCCCATCTTTCCGCCAAAAGGATGGCGACCGCTAATGCCTGTCCCCCATTCGTAAAGGTTACAATAATTGCGCATGGCGAGGAAGGCGGACTTGATATGTTGCCGTGCCTCTTCCGTCAGTTCAAATCCGGTCCCGTTGGTGAGAGCGATAAATTGGCCGATGGTAGCCAGTACTCCGGTTGTATAGCCGGGATAGAAACCTCCGTGATGAAAGGTCGTTCCATCTACTTTGATACCGCCGAGAGTGCCCGGAGTATAATTCAGCGATGAAGACAACCAGCGCGACAAACCATTCAAAGCCTGTTCCTGTTCTCTTGCATCGGGGAACATCATGGCGGAGATAAACTTTGCCATCAAGAGCGTATGCCATGAATCCAGTAATTCATCCCGTTCCGGCGGACACGGTTGACGGGTCTCCTGCAAAGCAGCCCAGAAACGTAAAGTGGACAGATAGGCATCCCGGTGAGGATGTTTATAAATCGCGTCCCGCATGAGCCAGGCGGTAGTATATATTTTACGTACCTGATAGCCGTAATGATGGTTCGTCCCCATGCCGCTACCAAAAGCAAATCCCTGATCCATTGCATAGTCGAATACGGTAAAATAGTTCTTCTTCGATGTCTCATTCTGATTGTAGAAGGCATCGTATGCAAAACCGGCAAGCATCGTTTCGATATCATTCCATGACATCTCCCCTTTCTTCTTGTCTTGCTCGTCCGGTGCTACAACAGGAGTTCCGGTAAAGCCGGCCCCGGCTGCGGAGGGAGTGATGGCAGCTCTTTCAAAAGTCTTCTTTGCAGCGTTGATCTGTCCTTGCGGAGCTTTCTTCACATCGAGAAATTCAGTCAGGCGTTGTTCGATTGTTTTCAAGTCTTTCTTTTGTCGGGCTGTCAGTTTAGAAAGCAAGGGGACATCATAAGACTGCTGTTCCCATTTCCATACAAGACACCAATGCCAGAGGTCACGATTGGAAAGACCGTTGTTAGCTGGTAGTTGTTGATCCGGTGTCGTGCGCAGGTTCATCTTCTTTTCCGGAAAGGTCAGGCGATCCAGAAAGATGCGCCCTTTACGGTCGGGAGCAACCAGACGATAAGAAACTATATTTTTATCTTTCTTATCACCGTTCATGTAAGCGAAAGATATCCAGCAAGCCCGCCAGCCTGCCGCTTGCAGATGATACGTGAACCAATAAGAGACTTCACCCGCCTTATTTAGAAACTCAAAACGGATAGAGTCCTGCTGGGGTTTCTCGTTATATATCCACAGGGTAATACCAAATTGCTGTTCCTTTTTGGCATTCAGCGATAAGGGTTCTATCTGAACGTCCAGTGTCGAGGCAGGTTGGAAATCCCATTCCAGACTGCTTTCTCCCTCTTTATAGAAAAGAGAAGAAAGTTTCACTTCACCTTTCCCCGAAACTTTGAACGTCTCGGGAACCTTTTCTTCAAACCCTATGACCTGCGCATAAGAGGACAAAGAACAAAACAAGAACAGAAATATAAAACAAACAGCTTTCATGATCATTAATTGTTTAAAGGCAGTTCTTACCACACCCGGGTCTCAGTATGCACGACACCCGGGTGTCAGCACGTATGAGATCCGGGTGTCGGTATGTATGAGACCCGGGTGTCATACAAACCGTATTAGTATACGGTATCAGTAAGGTATACGGTCCGAAAGAATCTTTTCCGTATACCACGGATCGTCGATTTCTTTCAGCATTGCTCCCATTTCACGATAAAGTTGCTCCACAACTTCCTTATTTTCATCCAAAGGCAGATTATTCAGCTGATAAGGGTCGTTTACGTCATCAAACAGCAGACTTTTCTTTAGCTGTTTCGTCTCCCGGTCGATATACAGAGCCAATGTATAGCGAGCCGTCTTAATGCCGCGCGAAGAGGGGAAATAAGATTGCACCAATCCATCCTTATCTTTCTCTCCATCCAGATTCTGAATATACAACGCACCTGCCGGACGAACAATTTCCGCCTTTTCATCGAAGAAAAGAGGTGCGAAGTTGCGTCCCTGCACCTCGGAAGGAATCGAATCCCCCAGACCGCACAAGCCGAGTACGGTAGGCATAATGTCGGGAGCAGAAAGCAACAAATCATCTACCCGGGGCTGAATCTTACCGGGGAAACGAACCAGGAACGGAATATTCATAGATTCGGAATAGGGAGAGTTCTTAGGGTCGTCCGTTCGCTGGCTGCACATTGTTTCGCCATGGTCGGAAGCAAAGATGACTACTGTATTTTTATCCAATCCCAATTGTTTCAGTGCTTCCAGAATCTGTCCGAAAGCACGGTCTACTCCGGTCACAGAAGCAAAGTAGTAACGGACGGATTCCGCTTTTTTCATATTCAGATCTACGTTCGGGCGAATCAGCAGACTGTCCAGCGGTTGATCTTTGTAAAGATTGAAGTCCTGTTCTTCACAATCGTTCAGCGAACGGTATGGGCTATGCGGCGGGTTCATTCCCACCATGATGAAGAATGGCTTCTTCGTATCACGCACGTTTCCTTCATTCTTGAGATAAGAAACAACTTTGCCCGACTCATGGAGCGGTGACCATTCTTTCGGATCATGCCTCTTGCCGTCCGTATCCCAATAATGCGGGTTCTTATGTTCGTCAAACGTGCCGTACGAATACCAATAGTTGAAACCGTGGCGCTGCTCTTTCGGCGTATAAGCGTCCCACACCGGACGCTGTGTTTCTACATATTGTCCCGGATTCTCCGGATCATTCGGGGTCGGGAAGTCAGCGTGAAGTTTACCGAAATAAGCACAATCATAACCGGCCTTGCTGAATACGTCGCCTATGCACTCCGCATCGTCACGCAAAGAGCTGATAGGACGTGTAGAATTACAGTTCAAAGGTACACCACTACGATTCGGATACATACCGGTCAGCAACATTCCACGATGGGGGCTACTCAACGGACAGTTGCTCTGAGCAGAAGTCAGCACCATAGATTCACGTGCGAAGGTATCTATGTTAGGAGTATGCACGGGGTCTCCCCGAAAGTTTACCTTATCTCTGAAACCTTCCTGATTCCAGAAGCCCATTGCCTGATTGCGATACTGATCAGGAAATACATAGATGATGTTTGGATGTTCCGCTTGCTCTGCCACCTGTTTGGGAGCTTTACAGCCTTGCGCTGCAAAGAGGGTCAAGCCACCCATCAATAAGTTTACTGATTTGTTTATCATGATATAAAGAATAACAGTTAATGCACCAACCGGTTTCGGTACAGCAAATAATGTTTTCCGGTTCACCATTTAATTCGTCCGCCTATAGCCGGACGAAAGATTGCCTATAGCCAAACGAAACGTTACCTATAGGCGGACGCAAGTTTGCCTGTAGCCGGACGAATTAATTTATGCACCGGAAGAGACTAATATATGCATATATCCGGCTAAAGTACAGGCAAGGCAGTTCTTACTTCTTTTCCAAGTCTCTTTTGCGCATCAATCCTTCCAGGAAGTAATAGTCAGCGTAGTTTAAAGGCACATCTATTTCCTGGCCGTGAGGGATACTGCCTACAGAGTGCATCAGTATAAAGTTTCCATTCGTACCCACTTTCGCACGATAAGCCGGTGAGCCGAGGCTTTCCATAATCTTATCAGCAGTTTCCTTATAGTGATTGCCCGGCAGATAACCGTCGAGTTCGTACAGAGCAGAGGCCGTACAGGCGGCTGCCGAAGCGTCACGAGGTTCGTTCGGAATGTTCGGAGCATCGTAATCCCAGTAAGGAACGAGGTCTTCCGGCAGGTTCTTATTGGTAAAGATGAAGTTATACACCTTCTGTGCCTGATCGAGATACTTCTTGTCTTTTGTATAGCGATAGCAAGTGGTATAACCGTATAATGCCCAAGCCTGTCCGCGAGCCCATGATGATTCGTCCGCATATCCTTGTGCTGTTTGTCTCTTACGCACTTCTCCTGTTTCGGGATCGTAGTCTACCACATGATAGCAACTGTTGTCCGGACGGAAGTGGTGAGCCATCGTTGTATCCGCATGTTTCACTGCTATATTGTAAAAGGTAGAGTCACCGGAAAAAGCCGTAGCTTCAAACAGCAATTCCAGATTCATCATATTATCGATAATCACCGGACATTTCCATCCGCGTGTTCCCTGCCAGCCTTTATCGGCATCCCATGACTGGATAACGCCTGCTCCCGGACGGAAACGGGTAGACAATGATTTTGCGGCTTCTACAATCACGTCTTTATATTCTTTCTTATCTGCAAAACGGTAACCGTTAAGATAACTGCACCCGATCATAAAGCCGACATCGTGATGCCACTTCAGATATTTCACAGAATCGAGGGCTTCTGTGTATTTTTCTGCCAAAGGCAACCACTTTTTATCCCCTGTCAGATTGTAAGTCAGCCACATGCTGCCCGGAAAGAAACCGGAGCACCAGTCATCAATAGGTATATAGGAGATACTACCATCTGCATTGATGGTTCTTGGATTCAGAATTTTACCGGATTTCTCGATAATGTCTGTCTGAATTGTGTTTTGTGCTACTGCGTTGTCGATGTTGTCCTGAATAAAATCGACTTCAACCTTTTTTTGTCCACCGCAACTCGTAAAGATCAGAAGCGAAAGTCCCAATGCGCTAAGAATTGTTTTCATAATACATGGATTATTTGTTAAGTTAATAATTATCTGGTGGCAAAAGTAGTACTTTCAAATAGAATAGACCGTCCCAAATAATCCAATTCAGGGACAAATTTGGTACATTTCTCCCTTGAAGGGCATATTTGCACAGATATTCCCCAAAAGCCTGCTTAATTATTTAATGAAATTGAAAATGTAATTATAATAATCTGACTAATATATAATATATTCTGGTCATTTTAAAGAAAAAGGCATTCTAACTCTTCTACATTTTTATTATATTTATTTGTAATTAATCAATTGATTGTTAATTATAATTATCATCATCACGTTTACATAAAGTTATGCAAATTAAATAAGAAATTACTTATTTAGTTAGCTTTGCCATGTCCATTTTCAATCAAATTCTTCGTTAATGAGAATCAGACATATATAGATATTTGTACTTAAATCAGCAACATCTTATGAACACACCAGCTTCTGTAAACACAAGAATAAAAGTTCGTCTCATCGGCTTTAGCCGAATGGGATTATTTTATTTGAATAAAGTGCTAAAAGCGAGAAACATAATTATCGAGACGGATGGAAATTGCCTGATATGCCCAGATAAAAGTAAATTAAGAATTAAAGATTAAAAAGTTATTATTATGAAGAAAGTATTTTATCCATTAGCTTGTTTTCTCGCAGCGGGAGTTTTAGTTTCCTGCAGCAGTCAAAGGAAAGCCGAAACAGCTCCGAAGGAGCAATCGGCAAACGAAGTAGCAGTATCATATTCAAAATCATTAAAAGCAGCAGAGATGGATAGCTTGCAATTACCGGT
>NZ_JAHQUN010000137.1:0-676 GCF_019052485.1 Bacteroides sp. MSK.20.82 | reverse complement strand
ATTAAAACTGCATATTGATTATTCATACATTCATCCTTATATCCAGAGTTTATAATGTTATGCAGCTTGCCGCCGTTAGGTGGCACAGGTGCTTGTTATCAGTCAATTTTATTTCAAATCTTCTTTATTTATAGTAATTATTCTATTCGGTATAAAAAACTGAGATGTTTCCACATCTATGCTGTTTGATATATAGCACTTCCAAGATTTCACGTATCGAAAATTCTTTTTGATTTTACGATAAAATTTGGAAACCATTTGAGAAAAATCATTATTATCAGAACAGCAATAAAAACGTCCAGCAATGTATGCCATATCTTCCCTTTGAAAAGGAACTCTATATTCTAAAACTGGACTTTTCACATAGTCCAATACTTCAGCTGTTGTTCCATCATAATATTCATGTGTATAATATGATATATATTGTTGGAAAGATTTTCCAGTCAAATACATCAGCCGATCATTAGCACAAATGTCAAAAGGGGATAAATCTCCTTTATAACGTGGAACACACAACAACTCTCCAAATACACTTCTAAGCGTATTTGCAATCATCTCATCATCATTTTTATACGAATAGAATTCAAATTGTTTTCCCATGTTCAACTGGTTTTAATGACTGATAATGTTTGGTGGATAATCATCATTAAAGGAGATTGATCCGCTTGTTATCTGC
>NZ_JAHQUN010000136.1:0-676 GCF_019052485.1 Bacteroides sp. MSK.20.82 | reverse complement strand
CGCATACCTGTGATGTTCTTCTCCAGCGAGAACTCTTCCAGCGTTTCGGCAGCCTTGCTTCGGATTCCTACACCAAAGATGGCTAGATCATCAATCTTTACACTTTTGCCGTCGAGCAGTAGTTCCTTGATGCAGTCCACCATATCAGTGAGCACGCCTTTGATCACCCCACTGGAATACGGTGAATTGTGTTTCGACATGTGTTCGGCAAGTTTGGCAAGGTCGAATGTCTCGTCGCTTACCGCCCGGGCGAACCATTTGCCGGCATTCAAGCCTTTTTTCTGTTGGTTCTGATAAATTTTGTAACGAATCATAAAATAATAATTTTAAAGAGTTAAACATACTTTCGTGAGGATTTCTCCCTTTCGATGACACAAAGATAGTATGCTGTAACTCGGAAGAATCGGTTGTGTACAGTGAGAGTCGGTAATGTGCAATTGTTGTCAGTTATAGTCTGTTATTCCCTGATAAAACGTAGGTAATGTGAATATATTTTGTTACTTTTGTGACAGTAAAACAGAAACTTATTTGTCATGATAGAATTCAAAATACGTGCTTATGGTCGTATGGAACTGGCACAGCTTTATTCTCCCGAACTTACTGGCATTGCCGCTTACCGCAAAATGAATAAATGGATTGTCCGCTGTCCCGGTCTTCAGGAACGCCTGTCCGATTT
>NZ_JAHQUN010000135.1:0-729 GCF_019052485.1 Bacteroides sp. MSK.20.82 | reverse complement strand
TTCTATAAATGTCGCAAATAATAGGACAATTATTTTTGTTAAAAATAGTTTTAGGCTTATAGAGTGCCGAAGTTTTATTTTTCCCTAAAGTTTTTTGGTATCATAATAATGTTCTCTTATCGTCCATGCCGGGCAGAACCCGGAAAAGTACGGTATCAAATACCTTCCCGGTTTCTCTCCAGTGCAGGCAGAAAAGGTATCAATTAGATGCAATCCTTTTGCCGATGGGCGGTAGTTCCTGAATGGTGTCGGTGTCTTTTCTTTTATGATGCAGCCGTTTTTCTGTATTCAGATATAGAGAGAAACGACACAAAGAACTTTAGGGAAAAGAAGATTCTTCGTGTTGCTCTTTCTGGAAGTGGAGTATATTAATCATATATTATATGTTATTTGTTTATATATTATATATTCGTATATTATTTATATATATAATATTGTATTTTGTTCCTGTTCTTTTTCCCTAATGTTTTATGGTATCAATTTTTTGCGTCCGGCTTCCGGCTGCTTTTGTATTTGGTATCAAAAGGTCGTTCTGCAGGGTGTGCCAGGAATGATAATTCGGTATCATTTCATCATGCCATGTTTACCCATCAATGCCGCAACTCCGAAAAGTACGGTATCAATTTCTTTCCAGACTATTAATAAAGACCGAGAGTTTTATCTCCCGGTCTTTATTAATAGAAATCTCTCTTTTTAATATTCATCATTTGTGATAAATATTTCTACTCT
>NZ_JAHQUN010000134.1:0-774 GCF_019052485.1 Bacteroides sp. MSK.20.82 | reverse complement strand
CAATAAAGACGATTAACAAGCGGCTCAACCTCCCCTTAAAGGTCGGTTAGCCACCGAACATTACCGATTAACAATGACAATATGAAATGGTATAAAATATACTTGAATGGAGAAAATCGAATATGGAAGAAATGTATTACATATTCGTGGGAGTTTATATATGAAGATAAAGAAATTAATTTTCAAAGAATTATAGATTCATCTTCATCGGAAAGGTATCAGATAAAAGCTCTTATCAAAGGTAAGGGGCTAATCGCTAAAAGTATATCTGGATTTGGGCAAATAAGAATGCCAGAATTTGCTGAAGTCAGCCATTTGTTTCTTGTCAGAGAAGATATATTGAATATAAACGAATTGTCCTCCATAAAAGGAATTTCTTTAAAAAGGGTTTCAGTATATGGAGATTTCCCACTTGATTATATGGCAATTATTTTTAATGAAGTAATTGATTGTGTTGACAATATTCATTCCAAACGAGAAGAATTTGAATGCATGAGTACACTTGTGTTAGATATGTCTAAAATACCTTCATCTGTAGATGGGTTCTTTTTAAAAGGGTGGAATAAATACGGTTTTTATAAAAACATTGTCAATGAAAATATGAAAATGCAATTACTTCATTTGTATAAGGCAAATGAGTTTTTAAAATTTAAAGAAATAGAAATAAATGGCACATCGGTAACAAATGGATAAATCTCCGTAAGAGAGATTATCCGCCGAACATTATCTGCCCAGAATAATTAACAATAAAAAAGAAAAAAACAATGATTAGGT
>NZ_JAHQUN010000133.1:0-783 GCF_019052485.1 Bacteroides sp. MSK.20.82 | reverse complement strand
GCAGATAACAAGCGGATCAATCTCCTTTAATGATGATTATCCACCAAACATTATCGTCATAAAAAAATGAAGTAAGATGGATGAAATAATTGCACATATAGAAGAACTGTCAAAATTATCTCCATACATAAAATTGTATCGTAATTTTGATCCTAAAATTATATTAAAACATATAGGGAAAATTACAGGAGAGATTGACAGACAATATGTCGATTTTTTATTGAAGACAAATGGTGCTTCAATATTAGATTATTGTTTCTTGGGATTAAAGAACCATAATTTGGGAATGAACATCTATGATAACATGAGCGAATTATGGTTTTTAGACTGTTCTTTGGCTATGCGTTTTTGGGGTATATGCGGAACAAGCAGTGGCGAAAACTTTGGCTATCTTGATAAAGTGGACAGCTCCGGAAATCATTATATCGGTTACTATTCAACAAACGAACCAGAGCATGTGTATCTTGTTGCATCTTCTTTCAAAATATTCATGAATAAGTTTCTGCAACAAGTAGAATCAACATTAACCATTGACAAAAAGGCTATTTATATAGATAATAATGATTGGTTTCTTAACCCTCAAAAACTTATTATAAATGACATTGAAATGGACCAGTACTTACAAAGTCAAGGAACATCAGAATATAAATTGTATGACAGGAAATTTAAATAAACAAAATGGTGACGATAACAAACAGCAAACCGACTAAAAGCGGAACGCTGCCAAACATTATCTGCCCATAAAAAGAATGAATATGAAAATAGAATTAGAAAATTGTCAAA